>DJFN01000209.1 GCA_002432085.1 Flavobacteriales bacterium UBA5871 | reverse complement strand
CGCGTTTGCGATCACACTCGACTACCGTTACGGTGAAGGAGCTGATTACAACGGTCCGATGATCGGCGATGTACGCATCCTTGAAAATACAGGTCTGAACATCATGACCAATATCTACTCCGGTTCACCTTACTCTGTTGCGTCAGCGATTACAGGTGTAGGTATCGGTGCTGCAGGTGCAGGTCTTACTGGTACGACAAACGGTTCCCGCCTCCCATGGCAGTACCGTCTGGACCTCCAGCTTGATCGTACTTTCGCAGTAGAATTCGGTAAGGAAGACAAGAAAAAAACAACTTTCCTTCAGGTTTATTTCCGTGTCACCAACCTTTTGAACCAGGCAAACGTTCTGAATGTTTACAGAGCGACTGGTAACTGGGATGATGATGGTTACCTGGCGGCAGCTCAGTTCCAGCAATCAATCCAAAACCAGCTGGACGAGCAGTCATTCAGGGATTACTACACGATGAAAATTCAGAATCCATTTAACATCAGTTCACCAAGAACCATTCGCTTAGGGGTTAAGTTTGATTTCTNNGTATGAAACGAACATTTAAATACTTTTCACTTCTGATGGCATTGGCTGTTGCAGGAAACGCATCTGCCTACAACCATGACTTCGGAAAGAGCAAAACGGCTGTAAACAAGCCGACTCCGCAAACACGCGGGGCCAACTGTGCTCCTGCAAACTTCCGTCTGACGATGCAGTTCAACGACGTAAGTGCACAGCTGGAATCAGGAGGACTTTTGTTCCTCGATCGTCAGAACGGCGTCGCGACCTATCGCGTTCCTAAAACCGGTGAGGTGACTGCGATCTACGCAGGATCACTCTGGATGGGAGGTGTCGACGTTAACGGTCAGCTGAAGCTGGCGGCCGTTAAATTCCGTCAGGATGGTAACGACTTCTGGGGTGGTCCGCTCGCGGATCTTCCTACTCCGGGTAACTACGATCCGACACAGCCACAGGGAGACAACACTCTCCGTGACCACGGTGGGGGTACCATCGAGCCGGAGCGCTGTCTTGCTTTCGACAAGATCTTTACGATCCGTAAGGCGGAAGTAGTAGGCTACATCTCCTGGTGGGAATGTGACAACGGAATTACACCGGTGCCTGCTGAAGGATGTCCTGACCAGCCGGTATCTGAAGTACTGACACGTATCTATAACTGGCCAGGAAACGGTGGCCCGGGTGAAGATCCTTACCTGGCTCCGTTCTACGACCGCGATATGGGTGGTGGACCGAACGGTGTGTACGATCCGATCAACGACGGTGACTACCCTTGGTACGATGACATCCTTGGCCGTAACGATATCGAATGTGGTTCCGATCGTCGTATCTCCCTCTTTGGTGACGAAACGCACTGGTGGATCTTCAACGATAAAGGGAACATCCACACCGAAACAGGTGGTGATGCGATCGGTATGGAAATCCGTGCACAAGCGTTCTCTTTCGCTACGGATGACGAAATCAACAAAATGACATTCTACAACTACGAGCTCATTAACCGTGGTTCCCAGACACTCGATTCTACGTTCTTCGCACAGTATGTTGATGCCGACCTTGGTGGTCCTATGGACGACTACGTTGGTTGCGACGTAACACGTGGTCTCGGATATACCTATAATGGTGACCTCCTCGATGAGCCGTTCCAGGGACGTCCTGGTTATGGTCAGAATCCTCCTGCAATCGGTGTTGACTTCTTCGAAGGTCCTTACCAGGATGCTGACGGTGTTGACAACCCGCTGGTAACAGGCGGTAACCCTGATAGCAGAACAGAAACTGCAATCGCTGCAGGTGGTATCGTTTACCCTGGACTCGGTATCGGTTACGGTGACAACATCGTTGATAACGAGCGTTTCGGTATGCGTCGTTTCTGCTACTATACAGGTACGGGTGGTGCTGCAACGCAGTCTGACCCTACAAGCGCTGCACAGTACTACAACTACATGAAAGGTAACTGGCGTTTTGGCGACAACATGGTGTACGGTGGTAGCGGTTTCGCTGGTTCTGCCGGTTCAACATCTGTTAAGTCAGGCTATATGTTCCCTGCTGATTCAGATACACTCGACTGGGCAACTGAAGGTGTAACGCCTGCATTTGACACATGGTCTGAGTACGAGCCTGCTGGTGCCGGATCGACAAGTAACCCTTCCGGTGACCGTCGTTTCGTTCAGTCTGCTGGTCCGTTTACACTGCGTCCGGGTGCTGTGAACAACATTACCGTAGGTATCGTTTACGCCCGCAGCAACGAAGGTGATGTAATGGCTTCTGTTCGTGCACTGAAGCGTGCGGATACAAAAGCACAGGCTCTCTTCGACAACTGCTTCCGTATCCTCGAGCCGCCTCACGCTCCTGTACTTTCCATCCAGGAATTGAACAACGAGCTGATCCTGACGATCGACAACCCTTCTTACTCCAATAACTACAAGGAGCAATACATCGAAGAAGACAAGATCAACATCGTTGATCCGGGAGTTGACCGCTTCTACCGCTTTGAAGGTTACCAGATCTATCAGATGTTGAACGATGAATCTTCCGTAGCTGATATCGACAACACAGAGGGTGGTACACAAAAAGCGCGTCTGGTAGCTCAGTGCGACATCGTGAACGGTGTTGGACGTCTGATCAATTTCGAATTTGACGAATCACTCGGGTTCTCCCGTCCGGTTGAAAAAGTGGCTGCACAAAATACCGATAAAGGTATCCGTCACTCGTTCCGTGTAACTGAAGACCTCTTCGCTACCGGTGACCGTAAACTGGTTAACCACAAGACATACTATTACATTGCTGTTGCTTACGGTTACAACAACTACAAGCAATACGACCCGACGGATCCGGCAGCACTCGATGGACAGAAAATGCCATACCTGCGCTCCCGTATCAATGCAGACGGTTCTGCGATCTCTCCAAAACCGGCTGTTCCGCACAATCCTGCACCTGAATTGGGTGGTACGATTACAAATGCTGTGTACGGTCAGACACCACGTGTTACACGTCTTGACGGTGTCGGAAACGGTAACAACATGCTCAAGCTGACAACAGCTTCTGAAAACGAGATCGTTCAGACAGGTTACATGCAGACACCTGAATACGATTACGGTGGTGCACCGATCAACGTGAAAGTGGTTGACCCGCTGAACCTGGTAGGTGGCTACTTCGAGTGCGAATTCCGCGATTACACACCTACAGATCCTGATGAGGAAGGTGGTATCGATACTGCAAGCTGGGTTATTTACCGCTACAATTACGAAGATGGTGACCTGCTTGACTCGGTTACTTCCGAAGTAACGATTAGCCAGGGTAACGAGCAGATCGTTCCGCAGTGGGGTGTATCTATCTCTATCCAGCAAACTCCTTACAAGCGTATCGGAGGTGGTAGCAACGACGATAAGCTTTATGCCGATGCGATCGGTGCGAATATCGACTTCCCGGATTCAACGAAGCAATGGTTACGATTTGTTCAGGATGACGATCTGTTCTTCCCGACAAACTGGATTAGAGACGGTACGTATGAGCCTGCAGATGCAGACTGTGTTCCTGATGGTCCTCCATACCTGAACCCATGTAACTACCCGGATGAAGCCGGTGGTGCGCCTGACGGAATGTTCAGCTCGCTCCTCGGAGGTGGAATCGCTCCACACAAGCTGGTAGGTCATGAAGCTGATTACATGCCGCTGGCATACCCTTATGTAGGATTCCAGCAGGCGCGTGAGAGAGCGCGTATCTCTTACGCACCAAGTATCGATATCGTCCTCACGTCGGATAAGTCCAAGTGGACACGCTGTGTGGTAGTTGAGCTTGGTCGTGATGCTAACCTGAACATCGGTGGTCAGGACCCAGGTAAACTGAGAGCTTCCCTCTCCGTTAACAAAGAAGGTCAGCCTGACGGTACCGGAACAATGGGTATGGGATGGTTCCCTGGATACGCGATCGACCTCGAAACAGGTGTGCGTCTCCACATGGCCTTCGGTGAGAACTCCTTCCTTGGAGGACACAACGGAGCAGACATGATCTGGAACCCGACATCTACATACATCGATGAGAACGGTGTTCCGGTGTTCGGTGGATTGCACCCGGTTTGGGTATTCGGTTACAACATCGGTACAACCGGTAGCCAGTACTACGACGGAACCAACACATGGGTATACGATCGTTACATGGCTGCTACCAACTCTGACTACAGCAAGATCGTGACAAGCCTCATGTGGGTAACGAACGTATTGCTTGCAGACGGTCATGAGCTGCTGGAAACAGATGTACGTATCAGTGCCTACGTAAACAAGAAGTACAAAGACTTTGTGGCAACAGGTGAGAACGGTGGAAAACCGAAATACTCCTGGAGCATGGATGATCTTCAGACAACTATCGCAAGCCGTGAGCAGCTTGAAAGCGCTCTCGACATGATCAATGTAGTTCCGAACCCGTACTATGCGTTCTCAGAATACGAGCGTAACCGTCTGGACAACCGTGTGAAAATCACGAACCTGCCGGATCAGTGTACGGTGAAAATCTACAACGTCAGCGGAAAAATGGTGCGTAGCTTCAAGAAAGACAACCAGGTGACATCTATCGACTGGGATTTGAAAAACCAGAAAGGTATTCCGATTGCCAGCGGCGTTTACATGATCCATGTTGAAGTGCCTGGAATCGGTGAGCGTGTCATCAAGTTCTTTGGAGGAATGCGCCAGGTCGACCTGGAGAATATTTAATCCATCTTTACTGTTAAGCAAAGAGTATGAAAACGATTAATCAAGTATTTAAATATGCGGCGGTTGCCGGAGCAGTGTTCAGCTGCTCCGTCGCCTTCGCCGGAAACGAAGACCGTGCGGGATCAGCAGGTGCAAGCCAGTTGCTGATGAACCCATGGGCGAGAAGTTCCGCTTTTGGTGATGCAGGTGTTGCAAGTGTCAACGGACTCGAAGCTACCTTCACCAATGTTGCCGGTCTGGCTTTTACGGACAAGACGCAGCTTAAATTCAACCACACCAACTGGCTGGGTAACGCAGGTATCAAGCTCAACAGCGCAGGTATCGCACAGCGCGTTTCCGAATCCAGTGTGATTGCAGTGTCTATCCAATCGCTGAACTACGGTGATATCCAGATCACAACAGTAGACCTGCCGGAAGGAGGTATCGGTGTGTTCAACCCGCGTATGAACGTATTCAACGTAGGATATGCACGCTCGTTCTCCCAAAGCATCTATGGTGGTGTCAACTTCAAAGTGATCAGCGAAAGCATCTCCAACCTGAGAGCTACCGGGATCGCATTTGATGCAGGTATCCGCTACGTAACAGGTGAGCAGGACCAGATGAAACTGGGTATCGCCCTGAAAAACGTTGGTCCGGTTATGCGCTACAAAGGTGACGGTCTTTCTACAGAAGTAAACTACATCAACGATGGTAACCTCGCTACACTGGAGCAGCGTTCTGCTACCTACGAGCTTCCTTCGTTGCTGAACATCGGTGCTTCGTATGACTTCATCTTCAACGAGTCAAACAAACTGACTGCCTGCCTGGCTTTCACGGCAAACTCGTTCCAATATGACCAATACCGCGTAGGTGCTGACTACGGCTTCTCAGCTGAGAAACTGGCGTTCAACATCCGTGCAGGTTACGTGATCGAGCGTCAGATGTTCGACACTGAAAACCGTTCGAATACCTTCGTAGGACCAACTGCAGGTTTCTCTGTAGATGCACTCGTTGGTAAAAACAAATCCGCACTCGGTGTTGAGTACGCGATGCGAATGGCTGGAAATTTCGGAATTGTTCACACTTTTGGTGTCGCCATTAGTTTGAAATAAGGATAGAAAAATCTATATTTGTTACAACAGGAGAGTCCATAAGGGCTCTCTTGTTGTTATTTATAGCACGACACAAAAGCATACATTATGTCCGATATTGCATATTACACGGAAGAAGGGCTGAAAAAACTGAAAGACGAGCTGCACGATATGAAAACGGTGCAACGTCCGATCATTTCGGAGCAGATTGCCGAAGCACGCGATAAAGGCGATCTTTCTGAAAATGCCGAATACGATGCCGCCAAGGAAGCGCAGGGATTGCTGGAAATGAAGATCGCCAAGATGGAAGAGCTCATTTCCAAAGCGCGTATCATTGACAACTCGATGATCGACGACAGCAAAGTGTTCATTCTTTCGACCGTTACCATCAAGAACGTTTCCAATGGAATGGAAATGGAATACACGCTCGTAGCCGAAAGCGAAGCCGACCTCAAAGCCAAGAAGATCTCCATCGATTCACCGATCGGAAAAGGACTGCTTGGTAAAAAGGCAGGTGATATTGCCGACGTACAAACACCGAATGGCGTTATCCAGTTCGAAATCATTTCCATTACACGCTGATGGCAACGCTTTTTACCCGTATCGTTAACGGAGAAATTCCCTGTCACAAAGTGGCCGAGGATGACCGTTTCCTGGCGTTCCTCGATATCATGCCATTGCGAAAGGGGCATGTGCTCGTGATCCCGAAAACAGAAGTGGATTACATCTTCGATATGGAAGATGAGCTGCTGGGTGATATGATGGTATTTGCCAAAGGCGTTGCAAAAAAGGTAAAGACGGCTTTTCCCTGCAAGAAAGTGGGCGTAACCGTTATCGGACTGGAAGTGCCGCACGCGCACATTCACCTGGTTCCGATGGATGCCATGAACGATATGAACTTTTCACGCGAAAAACTGCAATTGACGCAAGAAGAGCTGGCTGAGATAGCCAGGACTATCCGCGAAGCATAAAAGCTGCTGAAAATGCATTTAAAATAAGCCTGTTTCGGATTCCGGAACAGGTTTTTTGTTTCAGGTCGACACTGCTGAATCTTTTGCTGTAAATTCGACGCATGAAAATTCTGAAGTCAACCTTGCTGATCACTGCCGGAACGTTGCTGGCACTAACCATCCTGATCGAGCTCAACGTGATTTCCTACAACAATGAGCAAAACATTTCCTGTCAATACAACACAAGCTGGAGCTCGCAATCGGTAGAAACCGACGCATCATCCTTGTTAAAGAAAGGAAGTACGCTTAACAATGATTGTAAAGCGGCCAAGAAATTCGACGACATTCCCGTGCGGGTGACCTATGGCTCTCTGAATTACGGTGATCCTGTCAATTGTCGTACGATTATCATTCCGCTGAACGATATAGCAATCGATATGATCTGGTCGCCGGTTATCAATTCGGCAGACTTCTCACTGGCTCAACCGATCGAATATAACTGCAAAGTACTCAACGAAGCAGAACAGAAAGTCTTACTAATCGATGGTGACGGCATGATCGGTTTGACAGGAACCCTGGAGCTTTCGGGAATTTATTCCAATAATGAAGCCCGGAACTATGTTGCCAAGTACGTTATGAAGATCGTTTACAAGGCCGTAAAGGATCAGCTAAAGTCAAAGCAGAAGTAAGTAGCGGGATTACGGCTTCTTAGGCTTCGGTTTTGGATTCGAAGTCGCGTATTTCTCCTTATTGGAAACCGTGATGCGCTTTTTCAGGATGTAATGCTGACAGGCTTTGTAAACGTGCAGCGTTACCGTATAAGNNCTTCGTGTAGTTGGTGATCGTGATGCTGGTCCAGTTCTCACTGATCTTGAAATTCAACACCGGAGGAACTTCCAGCGCCGGATGCTGAATGGTATCGAGGTTAAACGTCTCGAGGTTGTTGAGCACGTACTTCGCAGCTGCCTTTTCGATTGGTGCAACGGCTGATGGTGTCACGATCGCTGGAGCAGTTCCGCCAACCGGACTTTCCCGGAAAATACTTGCGTAAAATGTACACGCTGCGACGAAGCTACCGTTGGCATTCGGATGTTCATGATCGTCCATGTAAATATTGATCTCCGGATTGGAAGCACGGACCTGCTGCCAGACCATTCCGACAGGAGCGATAGGGAAATGAAAAGCCTTGCTCATCTGCGTATAGCCTTTGCGGATGTTCTCCTGCATCTTTTCATACGTGTTGTTCCGCTCGTCGAGCTGAAAACCGTCGTAATAGCCCCAGGTCATATAAAAGTAAATGTTTGCGCAGGGGCTGTACTTCTGAATGCTGTCGATAAGCATTTTCGCATACGGCATCGTTTCGGTGGCGATAGTAAGCGAATCCTGCGCCAGCTCTCGGCTGAATCCCTGGATGAAAACGGCATCCCATTTCCGCGTTTTCATTTTACGCCAGGTCGAAGCGCGTTCGGTATGCAGCTTCAGCGTACTGTTGCTCACGGCAATGGAATCCGCGTAAACGTTCTTTCCCTTGGATTTCGCCAGGTGCTCGAACATTTTGGGCATGTTGTTATAATGCGTGTAGCTGTTGCCGATGAACAGTACATTCAGCTCCTGCGCAAGCGACGACGAGGCAAACAGGCCCAAGAACAGGAAAAGCGAAGCAATGCGTGACATAAGGATCAAACAGTAGGGTGTTTTTTGAACTTCCACGGCAAAATCGTTGCCAGGATTTTATTGTAGACAGCGCGCAGCGGTTCAATGTACTTTACGAAGACCAGGAAGAGGAGGATGAACAGTGCAGCACCGAGGACCACTTCATACGGGTTGAGCGATTCGCGGAACAGACGACTGAGTCCGAAACCGGTAATGGCACCATACAGCACGATCATGTGAACAATGAATACCGACAGCGTGTTCTGTCCGATCTTGAGAAACAGGTTCGGCTTGATATCGCCGATGAGCTTTTCCACCACCATGAGCACTCCCAGTTCCATAAAAACCNNCATCCGCTCGATGATCCAGTTGGCCCTGACGAGCTTGCTCTGAACACCGGCGGCGTGTAAAGCGCGGTCGACTGCCGGCAGAATATCGTCGATGAAGAAGAAAAACAAAGCACCGACGCCAATGAAAACAAGGGCAAAGCTCCATTTCTTAACGTGTGCGCTCAGATCATGGAGCAAACAGCCGATCATGGCGCCGATCATCGTATAGCCCATCCACGGAGCGATCGGGAAGAGCGAATAGCGCGTTTCGCCGTGAAACCAGTTCTGAACGAATTTCGGAGCGCCAAAAGGCCATGGCATGCCTTTCGGTAAGCCAAGCAGGTATAAGCCAAAAGCAAACAACCCGGCGGCCGCGGCGAGGTAATAGATCCAAAGCGGGATTACTTTCACCCATTTATACAATCCGAAAATGAGGAGGATGACGAGAATTCCGAAACCGATGCACTGCAGTACGTGAAAAGCAGTTGGCTGGAGCAGGTAGCCCCAGAAAATGAGCTCGAAACCACGCGAAAATCCTTTTTTGACGCGTGGGTTTTTGAAATAAGGCTTGTCGCGTTCCCACAGCATGAGATAAACGAAANNAACGAAAATCAAACCGGTAACGGTGAGGAAGACAGGCGCCGTATAGCCACGAATAAACGACCAGGTTGCGTAAAACGGATTGCTCGGATCGATATAGGCCGGATCCAGCGAATCGTGGATAAAATGGCCTTCCAGCATGAGCAGGATCGCAATCGACCGGGCAATATCAATGAATTTAAGCCTTGGCTTTTTTACAGGAACCGGAGCGGTTGTTTCGGACATGCCTCTGTTTTAGGCCAAAGATAACGATTTGCCTGTAACGTCAAATCCCTTCCCCGAGGATCATAACACGTATGGGTTTTTCAAAGCCTTCGAACCAGATGTCCATTGGAACGGCGAAAATACCGGCCGGAAGCTGTCGCGCAGGCGTTACGCTGATCGCAGCATTTTTTCCGGCTTCCAGCGTGGGCGAAAAGCTTACGGTGAAAAGCGCATCTTGCACTTCTGCTTTAGCAATTCTTAACGTAGAAGTCCCCGTGTTATAAAGGTTTATGGAGCGTGTGAAAGTCTGGGCTTGCGGAATTTTCCCCAGTACGAGCGATGTCGGATCGGTTTCGACAAGGAAAAAGAGGCTGTCGGTGTCGAGGTAGCTCACACTCTGGATCTCGATCTTCCGTTCGATGGCCGCTGCACGGGAAAAAACCGAGTTTTTCAGGTCGTTCGGGTTATCGCTCGTGATCTGGTTGGCCGTGTATTCACCGAACGGCATTCCGACAATTTCCAGTTTGCCCCCATTCAAAGTTGTTCCGTTGAGATATGGAGCGTAAACGCCATTGTCGGCAACCATCAGGTGGTTTACGAGTGAAGCAATGCGGCGTTTGGTGAGTGCTACGTTGTATTCCGTGCGTGCCAGCGGACTCGCAAATCCACGAACGCTGATCTGAATTCGGTAGCCTTTTTCGAGCTCTTCGAGTAGCAGCTCTTTGAACAGCCCGAGGTCTTTCATTCCCTGCTCGACGTATTCCGCAAAGAAGCTTTCGATGTCTTCTTCCGCTTCCGATGCTTTTTCCGCGCTCAGCCCTTTTGAATATTCCTTGCGGTATTCGGGAATCATTGCGAGGTAATCGTTGTAGCTGTCGGTGTAATTGACTTTGGTCGTGGTTTCGCGCGAGCGTGGATCGGGAATATCGTTGTGGAAATAAAGCGTTACCGGCAAACGACGGTTCAGGTCGGCGAGCGTTTCTTTCTTGGTTTCAGGAACGATCACAACCGGTGGCGTGAAAGCGAAAATGTCGCTGCAGCAAGTCGGATTCTTCGCATACAACACGCCCAAACGATTGCTCGAAACGAACAGCGAATCGTTTTCCCGGAAGAAATAAACGTCGTTGGCCGGGCTGTTCACCGGAATTCCTGCGTTGACCGGAGCATCGAAGGCGCCATTTACGATTGGTAAATAGAACACATCGTAGCCGCCGAAGCCATCCCACCAGCTGGAAGAGAAATACAGGCGTTTTTTCTCGGCGTCGAACCACGGAGAAAGCTCGTTGTCGGGCGAATTGATCTTTTTAAGCGAGCGCACCTTGCTGAACTGGTTTCCGCCGCTTTTGATCACGGCGAAGTAAATATCCATGCCGCCTTCGCCGTCTTCCCGGTTGGAAGCGAAAAAGAGCGTTTCCTCGTTCTCGAACAAAGCAATGGAAGGCATGGTGGTATTGGCGCCCGGTTCGTTGATAATGTCGCCAAGCAATTCCGGCTGACCCCATTTTCCGTTGACATAGCGCGAAACGGCGATCTTGCAGTCGAATTGCTGTTCCAATGATGTACACTGGCTAAAATAAAACCGTTTGCCGTCGAGGCTGAACGTTCCGTTGCCGGCATGCATTCCCTGGGTGGTCAAAGCAGCAATTCGCTCGGCTTCAGCTTTCGAACCGAACGGGAATTGATAGAGCTGATTGGTGTAATGCGGATCGTAGATTTCTTCTCGAATTCCGACCGAATCCGCACGAAGGGAAGAAAATACCAGCGTCGAATCGATGAACACGTGGCCAAATTCGGAGTTTACGGTATTCAATCCTTCAGGTAATGAAACCGTTTCCAGGTCCGATGTGTCTCTGATAGCTGATTGCGCCCACAGACAGGATTCCAGCTCGCGCTTGCTTTTCAGGTAGAGGTAGTCTTTTTTGCTTTTCGCATATTTTTTTCGGGCGCGCTTGAAGATCTCGATAGCAGCTTCGTAATTGCCGTTCTGTTTTTCCATCAGGCCCCATTGCAGCAGGCTGTAAGGATAAATAGCCGCCTCTTCCTTGTTGTAGACTTTTTCGTAGTAAACCGCCGCTTTCCGGTAATCTTTGTAAGCCCGCAGCGTTTCGGCATATTTCCAGAGAATGTCAACTGTGTTGGAATCGATCTCAAGTGCTTTTTCGTAATACTGCAACGCATAGATGTAGTCGCCCTTCTGGTACTGCTGATCGGCAAATTCCAGGAACCGGCCCAGTTCGTTTTGAGCGAAGGAGCTGCCGGAAAAGAACAGAAAGAACAGGATCAGATGTAATCGGGACATATACGATGGATCACGTTTTGAGGCCGGAAACGGGTAATGATGTAATGAATGGAAAGCTCGAGCCCGCCGCGCAGTCTGCTGGCAGGAACGAGCTTCGAAATATTGGTATCGTAGCTCAAAGCAAACGACCAGTTCTGAATGGCAATGCCCGCCCGGACGATCACGGCATCGCGGTTGCGGAACCACAAACCACCATCGACAGCCCGGTAAACGCCCATTCGGTTGATCAGCGTGTATCGGGCCTGAGAGCCAAGAACGAGCTCGCGGTATTTTCCCTGGATGTTGAAGGAAAGTCCGGGAACAATTGCCCAGTCGCTGTTGAGCGGCTTAATGTAAGAACCGAACAGGCTGAGCCGGATATCGCGCTGGACTTTCTGACCGTAAAATCCCTGGTTGGGACGCGTCAGGTTGAAGCTGCCCAAGCCAACGGTAAGCTGTTCGCCGATCGCACGGTTCCAGGTATAAACGGCTCCGGCAGCCACGGCAGCATTCGTGCGGGAATCGCTGATAAAGTTTTCTTGTGTAGGCAGCGAAGGATCGAAGACAATACCGTCGAACTGGTTGTCGAAGTAGAACTTGTCCATATTCACCTGCCGGTGGTTCATTCCCAGTTGAAGACCTGCGGAAAGACAATGCACGGAATCCGAAGTCAGCTTCAATTGTTTGGCCAGTGAAAGCTGCAATTCGACCGTCTGGAATTTCCCGTCGCCGACCTGATCGTAGAACAGCAAGCCACCCCAGCTGAGTCCGCGTTTCGCCCATTTTCCGTCGATACCCGCGGCAACGGTAGAAAACGGCACGGAAACATTGCGCCATTGGTCCTTGTAATTGCCTGTAAGCCGGATATCGCCGTTGAACAAACCGGTATTTCCGGGATTCTGATAAAGCGGCTGACGATTGACCTGAGACCAGTGAATATCCTGAGCCAATCCCGGCGCGGCGGAAAGCAGCAATAGCAAGATATGAAGGCACAGTCGGTGCATGGTTATCAAATATATCAATATTTGCTGAACGTTTGCGGAGGAATAAGTGTATTCCAAACCGTTACAATCAGTAAGACGTGCAATTCACTCGTTCAGGTGCCCCGCGCGGGATCGGATTGCTAAAAATGGGTTACTTTGCATGAAAGCGTGGCACGATTCTGCTACCGTTAGCTTAAAAAAACAAGAGATGAAAAGAAAACAGATGGGAATGCGATTTTCGGTACTGCTGGTCCTGGCCGTGGCAGTCATGAGCATGCGTTCGTCCGACCCGGTGATCAAAGGCGACATGGCGTTCCTGATCGGCGATTACAATTTCATTTACTCCGACGGCGGAAAAAATCTCGTTAAACAAGCCAGCGAATACACGGATAAGTACACGCTAAAGATCAAGAAGAACGATCTGGTGCTTTATAAAAACGGCAAGAAGCATAAAAAATACCCGTTTTCAGACGTCAAGCTCGATCTACTCGAAGACGGAACATATGTGATGTTCTGGAAAGACGGCGAGTTCTATCCCTTGTTTTATAAAGGCGATACGATCAGCATTCACATTTTTCCGATCGAATACCACGACAATTTTTACGTGAAGCAGAAGGAAAGCAACTAGTCCCTCATCTTAAAGCGAACTTTCCCTTTCGGAAGCTGATGCAGGTAGTTCACTACGATGATGTCTGCTTCTGTGAGATTGCTGACAATACCATCTTTGGCCTGAACGATTTTCCGGACGATCTTGCCGTTTCGGACCAGGCAAACGGAATTGTTATGAACGGCAGTCGACGGCAGGTAATGCACTTTCCATGGAGCTATGTCAACCCGGACAACCGCCGGTAGCTTCAGCGCTGTCTGATCGGTGAGCCGTGGTTTGTAGCGAAACGCCAGGGTTCANNCGCGCAGTTCCGATTATTTTTCCAGCTTCAGTAAGCACATTTACCACAGTATCGGTCGGTACGCGTTCCTGTCCGATAAACCGGATGATCTGCTGATTACTGCGACCGATTACGGCTACCTGTTTTCCTTTGGCCAGAACTGTTCCCGATTGCTGAGCGATCTCCAGTACTTCACCATCGAATGGCGCGAGGTAGAAATACTGCTTCATACCGTGTTCCATTTTTTGCAGCTCGAGGTAATCTTCGGTGATGTTCAGCTTCGTTAAATGCTCGACCTCTTCCAAAGAGAGATTGTGAGCAGGAAAGTCCGGCAGCAACTGTCCTAAAGTCAGTCCGGCCAGGAAAGCGGTCCACTTTTTGGCTTTTTCCGTATCGACTTTGGTCTGCATTTGGTCGACATTCGCAATGANNGCTTTTTCAATCGGCTGAATTGCCGGTAAGCTTCGCGGTTATTGATCTGGAACAGCAGCTGGCCTTTTCGGAATTTTGTACCGGGTTTCAGGGGCATTTCTCCGTTTTCCAGTTTTCCCGAAACGGGAAAAGAAACCGGAACGGCTTGCGTGTATTCCAGGGTAGCCTTAACAGGTGAGGATTCAGCTAATCGGGTAGGGACGTGCATAATTTCGACGACCGTCGCTTGGTGTTTCGATCGAACAGGTTCAGTCGTACAGGTCCCTGTTAAGAGCGGCAGGGAAATAAAGAGAATGATTTGTTTCAGCATGGTCCCGATTATGCTAAAGTATACAATTGAATGATTTTCCGGTTCAAACAAGTGATTTAACAGCAATGTTGGGAACGAAACAGGTTGTTGATAACTTCGTTAACATTTCAATAATACCGTTTTCGGAGCGCTGGAACAGATCGCCTATTTTTGTAGTGAACGATAATTGCAGACCTATGCTTGGAGCACTATTGAAAAAGAAATTGTCTGACAATCAGCTGGCTAATGTCTTTATGAACGGCCTGCTGGAAGTCGTTGAAAACGGATTCGGAGAAGTTGCTCAACTGATCAACGAAGATCCGGCCTTTGTTAATTCTCCGAATATCGCGGAGGACGACAACGCACAATTCACGATGGTGGTCCTGGTGGCCAACCTTTCTTCCCTGGAAAATACATTCGAAGCAGAACAGGCAGTTCGCATCGAGCAGCTGATTTTCGACAAGCTGGGCAAAATGATGCAGGCGGATGCCGCTACGGCTGAGAAAACCGTGCGCGAGTACCAGAAATTCATGCAGCGCATCAATCACCCTTCGAAAAACATGATCTACGCGATGTCGAAGGCGGTTTTCCAGAAATACGACCTGAACGAATTCCAGGATGAATATTTCCGTCGCATGCAGGCACCGAATCCGCTTTTCCTGAAGCGTATGGACGCCGTTGTGGTGNNACTTCCTCTGGGATTGGGATGCGTTCTTTAAAAAGTATCGAATCGACGATTAATTTCCGCCGCGGCGGACAGAAATGAGAATGCGCAATTCATAATTGGTTGAATTGCGCATTCTTCGTTTTATTCTATACTGTTCAATCAATCAGAACACAATTCTGCATTCTGCATTATTTTCTCACCATAGCAAAGCGTTCCTTCGCCGGCTTGCCATTCTGATTGCCTGAAATTTCCGCGATCACAGAGTCGCCTTTGTGTACGTAAGTGATCATCGTCGGGTAATCGTGGTTCGGATTTTCGAATACCATGGTGTGACCTTCCATCTTTGTCATTTTAAACGCTACCGGTGAACCGCCGTTTTGTCCGGATACATTGGCGAGGTAGCTCACTACGCCATCTTTTTCCTCCAGGCGAACATGCTCGCGGAAAACTGTGTCTGTGCCGATCACGAAATAGGTTTTCGCTTCCAGTGAGCCGTCTTCGGTTTTGGTCCATGTTTCTGACAGGTTTCCTTCTTCGGAATTGTTTTCCCAGCGACCGATCAGCCACTCGGCTTTGGTGAGCTGACTTTCTCCTTCCGGTTGTTCCGGTTCCGGCTTTTCAGTGTTATTGCCGCAAGCAGAAACGGCCATCGCAGCGAGGAAAAGGGTTGTTTTCACTTGTGTATTCATGTTTGTCGATTTTGTTGGTGCAAAGTTGCGCTACTGCAAGTAAAGAAACTTGTAAAAATGCGACAAGCATTTAAAGATTAAAAAAGCGCACCAGGTCGAGATTCTCGGCGAAGTATTTGCGTGGATTGAGACCTGTGAGATCTTTGAAGTCGCGGATGAAATGGGCCTGGTCGTAAAAACCGCCTTCGTGGGCAACGGAAGTAAAGCTGCTGAAATCGTTGTCGCTGATGAGCTGCAATGCCTTGTTGAAACGAACGATGCGCGCGAGCAATTTTGGTGTGAGTCCGACAGCCGATAAAAACCGACGTTCCAGAGCTCTGCGGCCGGTGTTCAGCTCATCGGCCAGTGCTTCGATGGAAACGGCGCCGGAATCGCGGATAATAGCGTCTACGCACTTCATAACGGTCTGGTCGACTTTCCGCTGCTCCAATCGTTCCAGCAGGAAGCTTTCCACAAATGCCAGTCGTTGTTCGGTCGTTGCCGTCAGCATTTCGTTATGAATACGCTCAGCAGCATCCGGCCAGATGTTTATGGAATCGATCGTGTCGTCAGTAATTGTGCTGATGTCAAAGTCGACAAACGGATGTAAGCCGGCCGGGTGAAAACGAACGCCAAATACACCGATTCGACCTGTTGCCTGCAATTCGAACCAGCGCTTGAGCTGTCCGTGAAAGAAGCTTCGTGATTGCAGAATGGCCTGATCGTCGGCTGTGTATTTATAGAACTGGTCGCCGTAATGAAAGATCCATTCGATACTGCCGTCGGGAAAAACGCGTTCGCGCTCGTGCGGCCCCGGATCATCGCTTTCGAGTATCCAGAAGCATTTGATGTAAGGAGCAAGCGTTGTTGAAGGCGTGTATTCCTGGTAGTGCATAGTTAAAAGTAGCAATTGACATTGGACAACTAAATAATCAGCCTTTCTGGATGGTAGTGGCTGTCCAGAAGAAGAGTTGGATGGCGTAGAGCGTTATGGTGAGGCAGCTGAACAGAACACTTCGATTGTAGTTTCGTTTTATGAGGTGCCGAAAACCGAGTGTGAGCAAAAGAATGTTGATTGGCAGGTAAATCATCAGCAGTGTCAATTCCTGCCAGCGCTCCAATGTCATCATCGTTTCAAAGGCGCCGGTGTAGGAGTCATCGAGCAGCATCCAGATAAACCGGATATCGCTGCTGATAAAAAACATGGCAGCCAGCAGAGAAATGAAGCAAAGGATCAGTGCGAATGGTTTCATGATGCGTAGTTGGTTCGAATGAATACTAAAATACCGATTTCCCGAAAACAGACCGTCAGTAGAACCGAACGTCGAATCGATTTAACTTACATTATCAACTGTATCAGAAATCATTCGAAAAATTTCATAGAAATAGCGAAGTAAATCACTTGCACCAAAGGCAGGATTATTAAAAACAGTCCGTTGAGCGCTACCGTAGCATAGCGACGCAGGTAAAGATGTACGAGTGATCTGATCATGAGGTACACATTCAGAAGAATGAAAAAGATCAGAACGGAAAGATCGATCAGACCGATGTCCGGGTCTTGAGTTCCGGTCCCATTAAAAAAAGATGTGATGAACTCCCAGTCAAGAGCAATGATCCAAACACTGACCCATCCTCCCAAAAAGAGCATTATGATAGAGGCGATCGGTGATAAGCTCATGCTAGGTATTGACCTTTACATAAACAACGGCTTTCGTCTCGAAAAATTCTTCTTTGAAAAATTCTTTCAGCGGGTGAATGGTGTACGGATGTTTGATCGACGCCAGCTCTTCTTTCAGGTCGCCGCCTTTGAGGTAAAGAATGCCGTTGTTGAGCGGATTGATGGAGCGCTTCAGGAATTTTCCTTTCGTCCAGGGCATGAAAGCCGGCATGGCAGTCACCGCGCGACTGACGATAAAATCGTATTGTTCTTTGATGTCTTCGGCGCGGGCGTGTGTTGCACGTACATTTTTCAAATCCAGAGCTTCGGCAACGGCTTTCACGACCTTGATCTTCTTGCCAATGGAATCCACGAGGTGAAATTCCGTTTCAGGAAACAAAATTGCCAGCGGAATGCCCGGAAATCCACCGCCGGTGCCAATGTCAAGCACGGAAGAACCCGGCGCAAACTCCATGATCTTCGCGATACCAAGCGAATGCAGAACGTGGCGCTCGTAGAAATCGTCAAGGTCTTTCCGCGAGATCACATTGATCTGTGCATTCCATTCCGCGTAGAGGTCTTTGAGCCTGGAGAATTTCGCTTTCTGATCAGCGGTGAGATGGGGGAAATATTTTTCAATAAGTGTGTTCATAGGATTCTTTTACCGCTTTTTCGGGTGAAGACGCGTGTCAAAAATACGCACGATTCTAATTTCTCCTTTGGAAGTATGAAAGGAATAAAGGATAGAGTTGTGCTTTGTAATGACAGCTTTCCGGATGTCTTTTAAATCCGTTAATGGAAAAATCTCAGGATCTTTCTTTAGGATTTGAACGGTTTTAAAAAGCTCCTGCTCAAATTTTATTCTGACAGATTCCGGCCAGTTTTCGATCAGGTAAGCAAATACATTACGAATATCACTTTGTGCTCGGTCAGAAATAAGAAGCTTATACATACTTATCTGAATTCTTTCATGAATTCTTCAAAGTCTGTAAACCGGCCATTTTCAAAATCGTCAAGTCCTTCCTGAACGGCTTGCTTTTCTGACGCAGTAAGTTTGACAACAGAAGTTGAAGGGCCGCCCGATGACTGAAGCATGCGCAAAAGGGCATGAAGCAAATCCTTATTCTTGCTTTCCAGAATTAATTGCATCAATTCCAGCTTTGTTGCCTGCAGGTTCATATCTCGATTTTATTCAAATGTACGCAACAAAAAAAGCATATCCAATTCAAGATGAGTTGGATGCTTGTTCAGTCAATCAATTTTCAATCAGCTTGCCAAGAGCGTTGTCGTAAATGTCTTTTGCTTCCGTGATAAATCCGAAGTGCTCGTCATCGACCATCAGCTTGCCTTTTGTTACGTGGCCCAACAGGGTAGAAGTCACGCCGCTGTGCATCATGAACTCGATGAATTCTTCTTCCTGATCTTCGGAAACGGTTACCACAACACGGCTTTGCGCTTCGCCGAAGAGGAATGCATCTTCGCGGATCTCCGAGTCGGTTACGATATCGAAGCCCAATCCGCGCGGCATAGCCATTTCTACCAGCGTTACGAACAAGCCGCCGTCTGCGCAGTCGTGTGCCGCGTTAACGAGATCGTTGGCAATCAGTCCTTTTACGACTTCCTGCAGCTGGAATTCTTTGTCGAGGTCGAAATGCGGCGCCGGAGAAGCTTCGATTCCGTGGTAAGTTACCAGGTATTCGGATGAAGCGATGTCGTTCACGGAATCACCGAGGATAAAGATCAGATCGCCTTTTTGTTTGAAATCGAGCGACATCACTTTGTGCTTGTCTTCCACCAAACCGATCATACCGATGGTTGGAGTAGGGAACACCGGAATTTCTTTCCCCGCGATGTTCGATTGGTTGTAGAAGGAAACGTTGCCGCCGGTTACCGGTGTCTGGAATTTCAGACAAGCCTTGGACATCCCTTTGATCGCTCCGACGAATTGCCAGTAGGATTCCGGGTTGTATGGATTTCCGAAGTTGAGGCAGTTCGTGATCGCGCTCGGAATTCCACCCGAAACAACGATGTTACGCGCAGCTTCCGAAACTGCGATCGCTGTTCCGATTTCCGGATCGGCGTTCACATAGCGGGAGTTGCAGTCAACGGTCATTGCCAGCGCTTTGTTCGTTCCTTTCAGGTTAACGATACCTGCGTCTGTCGGACGGTTGGTCGACATGGTTTTCGTTCCTACCATCGAATCGTATTGCTCGTAGACCCAGCGCTTGGAAGCGATGTTCGGCTGTCCGAGCAGGTGGAACGCTACTTTTTTGAGATCGTCCGGTTGTTTCACCGAATCGATAGAGAATTTCTTGTATTCCTGGTAGTAAGCAGGCTCGGCGTACCCACGCTGGTATTGTGGAGCGCCGCCACCCAGTACGAGCGACTCGGCAGGAACATCGCCCACCAGCTCGCCGTGCATATAGTAACGGACGCGGCCGTCATCGGTCACCGTTCCGATCTCTTCAGCGTGAAGATCCCATTTTTCGAAGATCTCTTTCACTACCGATTCCTGTCCTTTTTTAATCACCACCAGCATGCGCTCCTGGGATTCGGAAAGCAGGATTTCGTATGGCAGCATGTTTTCCTGACGTGTCGGTACGCGGTCGAGGTGAATTTCCATTCCCACGCCACCGCCGGCACTCATTTCACAGGTAGAGCAAGTGATACCCGCTGCACCCATATCCTGCATTCCTACGATCGCGTCGGTGTTGGCGAGCTCCATGGTTGCTTCGAGCAGCAGTTTTTCCATGAACGGATCACCCACCTGTACGGATGGAAGGTCGTTTGCCGATTCTTCGGTAATATCTTTGGAAGCGAAAGCGGCCCCCGCGATTCCGTCCTTACCGGTTGCGGAACCAACGATGTAAACCGGGTTACCCGGTCCTTTTGCTTTTGCTGAGATCACTTTTTTCGTGTCGATGATACCGGCTGAGAACGCATTCACCAGCGGGTTCTGGTTGTAGGATTTGTCGAAGAACACTTCGCCGCCTACAATCGGAATACCGAAAGCATTTCCATAATCACCGATTCCTTTTACCACCCCTTTTACGAGCCATTTTGTGCGGTCCTGGGAAATTTCCCCGAAACGAAGCGAGTTGAGCTGAGCTACCGGACGTGCACCCATGGTGAAGATATCGCGGTTGATCCCGCCCACACCTGTTGCCGCTCCCTGGTAAGGCTCCAGCGCGCTCGGGTGGTTGTGCGATTCGATCTTGAACACGCAGCCGATGCCGTCGCCAAGATCAACAAGTCCGGCATTTTCTTCACCGGCTTTCACCAGCATGTGCGGACCGTCTTTCGGCAATTGCTTGAGCCAGAAGATGGAGTTTTTGTATGAGCAGTGCTCCGAGCACATAACAGAATAAACGGCTGTTTCAGTGAAATTCGGCGTGCGCCCGAGGATTTGGGTAATCATTTCGAATTCATCGGCACGTAAACCGAGTTCGACTGCCTGTTCTACTGTTGCTACTTGCTGAAGTGTGCTGCTCATGGATATGAAAAATGTTTCGCCAAAGTTACCTATTTCCTTTTATCTGAGTGTGGACAACGCATCCGAACTTTTTAACACAATGCGTTTTCTCATTTATTAACACGCTTTCTGAAAGGTGTTCAATGGTTAGCTGCCGGTATCGCTCAATGATTCACAAACCGCCATTTTTCGGATAGCGCTCGTATTTTTGTAGAAACACTTAGATCGCGCTTATGAGACACACCTTACTCACGTTGCTTTTTTTACCTGCCAGCTTCACTGTTTCTGCACAGAACTGGACGGGCGCCGTAGATTCCGACTGGAACAACCCGGCGAACTGGTCGGCGACTCCGGCAGACGGCAATACGCTGATCATCGATCCGGCGAATTACACGGGAGCAATGGCCGATCCGGTCGTTTCAGGCGTTTCGGATTTTATTCCCGCTGAAGTGAATGCCCAGAACGGCGCTCAGCTGACAATCAACGGAACACTTGAAGTGACTGATGAGCTTCGCATAGGCAATAATTCCTGGCTGTTCATGCAGGGCGCGCTCACAATTAGTGAAGGTGATCTGGTAGTCGAAGGTGGCAATGTGAACATAACCACCGGCTTGCT
Organism: Flavobacteriales bacterium UBA5871; assembly: GCA_002432085.1. Lineage (GTDB taxonomy): Bacteria > Bacteroidota > Bacteroidia > Flavobacteriales_D > Crocinitomicaceae > Fluviicola. The sequence goes on along the minus strand of DJFN01000209.1, from coordinate 15,173 downwards.
GGAAGTTGCCCGAGTATTAACCATTAGCGATGGCGCAAATGGGACGGTTTTTACCACAGCAACGCTCGAAGCGCAAAAGATCGTTATCGAAGGCGGTCAGAGCGATATTCCCAGCTATTTGGGACTTTCGGGAGGAACGATTACCACCGACACCTTGCATTTTTCGAATGAAACGGCAGATTTCGAGCCCTTATTCCGCCTGACAACCGGCAACCTGACGATCAACCACCACCTCGCAAGCGTGAGTGCTGCTCCCGATGCAGGACGTGGCTACTTCCGCCAAATGGGAGGTGAAGTCCACATGACCGGAATGATTGGTAACGCCGTTCCGGGAACGATGAACCTGAAGCTCGAGATTTCTTTGCTTTTCGGTGTTACGGGCATTTTCTACAATTCTGCTTCACAGGTGTATCTTGCCGATGGCGATTCGCTTCTTATGCACAGCGATGGCCGTTGGCTCGAAGAAGGTACTGTGAGTTGGGAAAACAATGGCGTGTTTCTATCCGACGGATGGGGCTTATTCAGAACCGGTAATACGACGTTAACCGGGACCGGCTTTTACCAGTTCGGAACCCTGTTTGTGTCCGAAGGCAAAACACTGGATCACGTTTCGCCCTACGATATCCGGATCGTCGGCGATTTTAACGTCAACGGTACCTTTATTCCGAATGAAAATCGCGTCATCTTCAATGCATCTTATGCCGGCCAGGTAGTTCTTGGTCCGGACGAAGGAATAACATTCTACGACATCTTCATAAACAACAACAGCCCTGCGTACGACACTTATGGCGGCACCGTGTCCCTGCAACCCGATGCGACGATTGAAAACAGCATGGTGCTTGTCGACGGAATTGTGACTTGTCCGGGAACATTGAGTTTCCCCGACGATGCAACGTTGACCGGCGGTTCCGATTCGACTTACATTGACGGAGAAATTCTCAAAACGGGAAATAATGCTTTTACGTTTGCTTTGGGCAAGCGAAGCAATTCCACCCCGACTTTTTATGGTGAACGCTATCGTCCGTTGATCATGACCGCGCCTGCTACTCCGACAACGGCAATGAGAGTGAGCTACCATTTTTCTGCGCCGGAAATCAGCTCGGTAAACGACCCGCTTGAGAGCATCAGCCAGATCGAATACTGGAAGCTTTCACGAACCGGTTCAACTGATCTCGTCGGCATTTCAGTAGGTTGGGACCATGCAGCATCCAGTGGCTTGAACGACTGCGATGAAATTTCACTGGCTTATCGGGAAACCGGAACTCAGGAATGGACCGCTGTTCCTTCAACGGCTTCAGGTCTTTGCAGCGGTGAGGACGCAGGCATGCTGACCAGTACCGGAAACCTGCCGGAGTATTCGGCCGTTACGATCGGTTTCACCACGAATACCGTACACCAGCAAGCGGTTTCAGTTTGTTACGGCGACAGTTATACGATCAACGGGAATGTTTACGACAGCTCCGGCGTTTATGTCGACGAACTGGAGGCTGCAAATGGCGGTGACAGCACCGTGGTGACGATCTTAACTGTACGCAATCCTTTGTATATGAATGTCGGCTATAACCCGGATCATCTTTTTGCTTCAGGCCCCCCTGATCTCGAGCTGACTTACCAATGGATCAACTGTGACAGCAATAACGCCGTCATTCCCGGAGAAACGGGCGTTTACTTCTTCCCGACGCATCCGGGTAATTATGCCGTGATCGCTTATTCGCCGGAGTGTGATGAAACGGATACGAGCCAATGTGTCGAAATGCTGTACGCCGGACTGGAAGAGCAGACTCCGATCAATCTGCAGGTTTATCCGAACCCGGTTATCAGCGGGGGACAGTTGTTGCTGAAAACATCTGCAGAGCTCGCGCAGCTGGAAGTTCGCTCATTGGACGGCCGTGTCGTTGTTCAGGAAGAAAAGCTTGTCGCACAGGATGATAAAATCGTAGTGAATCTGCCGCAGCTGCCGGCCGGAACGTATTTGCTGACCGGTCAGACCGCTTCCGGACAACGAAGTGTCGTTCGGTTTATGGTAAGCAACTGATAAAAAGTACTATAGGAGGCTTTGACTCCCTTTTTTCAAGCTTTCGCAAAGGGATTCACTTAACATTTAGGAAATAGTCCGTACTTTCGGAATCCTATGATATTGGCGCTGCTCCTTGTGCTTGGTACGTGGTGGCTTTGGCGAATGAAAACGCCGGGGTTGGGGCGTTATGACTTACTGCTGGCCTGGGGGATTAAGATTGTGGCGTCACTCGTTCTGCTCTGGATCTACACGTATTATTACGGTTGGAATTCCCTGACGGCCGATCCGAATGTTTTCATGAAAGAAAGCGCGATGCTTGCTGCCGTGGCGGGTGAATCGTTTCCGGATTACCTGCGTTTTCTCTTCGGGTTCGAGACCACGGAAATGGTCCATCATTACCTTTCGGAAACTTCCCATTGGTCGGCCGGTGACCTGAACGTGATCAATGATTCCCGGAATGTGATCCGCATCAACAGCTTGTTGCATTTTATTTCCGGCGGCTACCCGATACTGCACTTTTTCACCTTCTCGTTTTTGTCGCTGCTGGGCATGCGTGAATTGTACCTGGCGTTTTATTTCCGTACAAGCTATTCACCGCGCTGGTTCTGGCTCGGACTGGTGTTGTTGCCAAGCGTATTATTCTGGACATCCAGCATGCTGAAAGAGCCCCTGCTGATCGTCGGAATGTGTCTTCTCCTGCACGGATTCCTCGGTAAACTGACAACCAAAGCTCGCACCTGGCGCATTATCTTGGGCTTTCTGCTGATGCTGCTCTTCAAGCCGTATGTATTGATCTGCCTGATTCCGGCAGTGTTGTTTTACCTGGTTACACGTCATGTGTTCAAAGGAAAAATCGTCTGGTCACTGGTTGGCTGTTTTTCGTTCGTAGCTGTTTTACTGCTAGTGCTTCCGGGGAAACGCTCGCAGATGACGGATTACCTGACACGCAAGCAATACGATTTCATCAATATCGGTCGGGGCGGATTGCATGCCTATGCCGACACTTGTTTTTTCTACTTCACTCCGGATCAGTTTCAATATATCGAATTTCGTCCTGATTCGACGGTTTACCTGAAACGGCCGCTGATGGCCAAACAGGTAACTATGGGGCGCGCTGCGCCGTTCAAGGATGTGTATTTGTATCCGAATAAAAAGCGCTGGTTCAATTACTACGAAACGCAGGGCTGCAAAAGCAATATCGTGGTCACGCCGATCGAATCGTCTTTCACTCAGTTGCTGTTGAATATCCCGGAAGCTTTCGTTAATGCGGCGTTCCGTCCTTTTTTCGGCGATCCCGGCGGATTTTTGAAATACCCGGCGCTTGTGGAAACACTGCTGCTGTTCACCTGGTTTTTCCTGCAATTCCGTTTCTGGAGAAACGTGCCGCACGAGCAACGATTGGTCTTTGTTTCCCTTTTGATTTTCGCAGTCATGTTGTTCGTTCTGATCGGTTGGACAACACCGGTACTCGGGGCCATTGTTCGCTACCGGATTCCGGCGTATCTTGCCTTGTTCCTGGCAGGAATGCTGTTACATCACCCAAAACGCATGCATCATGAATAAAGTAGCCATCATTACCGGTGCAACGGCCGGTTTCGGAGAAGCCATCGCGCGTCTGTTCGCTCACAATAACTGGGACCTCGTTCTTACGGGACGTCGCGAAGACCGCCTGAAAAAGCTGCAGCAAGAGCTGAGCAATGCAACCAACCGTGTGGTGATCCTTCCGTTCGATGTCCGCGACGAAGCAGCTACGGAAAACGCCATTGCGTCGCTTGCACCGGAAATCTGCCGTGATGTGACCGTGCTTGTCAACAACGCCGGACTGGCTGTGGGTCGCGGTCCGATCGACGGTGGCATTACGGAAGATTGGGAACGTATGATCGATACCAACATCAAGGGACTGCTGTATGTTTCCAAAGCCGTCATTCCCATTCTGAAAGCCAATGGCGGCGGACATATCGTCAACCTCGGCAGTATCGCCGGGAAAGAAGTTTACGCCGGTGGAAACGTTTATTGTGCGTCGAAACATGCGGTGGATGCCTTATCACGGGCCATGCGCATCGATTTGCTACCTTACCGGATTAAAGTAACGAACATCGCGCCCGGAGCTGCCGAGACGGAATTTTCGATCGTGCGCTTTAAAGGCGATGAGCAAACGGCGTCCAGTGTCTACGACGGCTTCGATCCGCTGCAGGCCGAAGATATAGCCGATGCGGTTCATTATGTTTGTACGCGTCCGGCGCATGTGAATATCAACGATATGGTAATTATGCCGACGGCGCAGGCTAACAGTACCGTTTTTAGTAAGCAGTGAACAGTGAGTAGTGAACAGTTGGAAGTTTGAGGAATTGATTTATGAACCTTCTGTTTACTGCTAACTGTTCATTACACTCCAAAAAATAAGAAATGAAAAGAGTAATTGCGATTCTATTGATGCTGCTTACCGCAGTTTCCTGTATGAAGGGGAAATCGGTCGATCTGATCGTTCATAATGCGCGAATCCACACCATGGATGACGGCAATACGATCGTGGAAGCCATGGCGATCAAAGACGGCAAGATCGTGGAGCTGGGACCGGAACGCCAGATCATGAACAAATACAGCGCCGACGAATATCTCGACGCGGGAAAAAAAGACATTTTTCCGGGGTTTACCGATGCGCACGGCCATATTTTCAGTTACGCCCGACAATTGCTTTCGGTAGATCTCGTGGGATGTAAATCCATGAACGAGCTACTGGTGCGCGTGGAAAAATACAGTCAGACCAAATCGTATAAATGCATTATCGGTCGCGGCTGGGACCAATCGCTCTGGAATGACGATGCTTTACCCACGAATGAAAAACTGAACGAATTGTTCCCCGATATTCCGGTTTTGCTATATCGCATTGACGGGCACGCGGCGCTGGTGANNATCAGAAAGCGCTCGATATTGCAGGCATTACTCCTGAAACAACGATTTCCGGAGGAAGCATCAGTGTAAAAGAAGGCGTTTGTACCGGTTTGCTGCTCGACAACGCCATTCCGTTAGTCGCGGATAAGCTGCCTGATTTCAGCAAGAAAGATTTGAAAGCTTCGATTGAAAAAGTGCAGCAGGAATTGTTCCAATTTGGCGTTACGGGCGTGCACGAAGCCGGCGTGGAACAGAAAGAATACCAACTGCTCGCCGAGCTGGTGAAAGAAGACAAGCTGCAGCTCGAAGTGTATGTGATGCTGCGGCCGACGCCGGGCAATATTGCTTTCGCGAAGCAACACGGTCCGCTGGTGAACAAAAACCTCATTGTGCGGTCGTTCAAAGTCATTGGCGACGGCGCGTTGGGATCACGTGGCGCTTTCCTCAAACAGCCCTATAGCGATGATCACGCCTCACACGGTTTGCTCACGACTACTCCGGAAGAATTGCATCGCATCGCTTCTATTGCCGAATCGGTTGGCTACCAGGTCAATATTCATGCAATCGGCGATTCCACGAACCGTTTGGTGTTGGACCTGCTGAAAGACATTCAGAAACGGAATCCCGATCACCGCTGGCGAATCGAGCATGCTCAGGTCGTTGATCCGGCCGATTTTGCCCTGTTCGCTCAAACCGGTTGTTTTCCGTCCGTTCAGCCGACACATGCTGTGAGCGACCAGCGCTGGGCTTCCATGCGACTGGGCGACAAACGTCTGAAAGGTGCTTATGCGTACAAAAGTCTGCTGGAACAAAGCGGCATGCTAGCGTTAGGAACCGATTTCCCGGTTGAGCAAACGAATCCGTTCCTGACCATTCATGCGGCTGTAATGCGCCGGAATGCCGATGGAGATCCGATCGGTGGCTTTTTGCCGGAAGAAGCGCTTTCGGAAGAAGCGTGTCTGCGTGGTATGACGATCTGGCCGGCTTATGCCAGCTTCCAGGAAATGCGGACCGGCTCGCTCGAAAAAGGAAAAGAAGCCACGTTTGTGATCCTGGCATTTCCATTCAGAGTGCGTGAAGTGTTCGAGTCGAATTATGCATTCAAGCTGTTTATTCGGGGACGTGAGCGTTACACTTCTGAATAAAAAAGCTGCGGAAAGTCCTGGATTTACTGGTCGTTCGAAATATTGCGAATTGTCGAAGTTGCAAATTTGAGCAATTGAAAATTCCCGAATTCGAACAATGGATTTGTTTCTTCCTGAAAATCAGTGAAAAGGGGTGGAAAAGAAAAAGGTCCGTCAGAAACGAACCTTTACAAACCAAAAATCCTAGTCGACCAAACGCAAATCTTAAATCTCTTAACTTCCAACTAGTTGATCAACTTGCGTCTGATCGCATTTAGAAAACTATTCCCACATTGTAAAAATAGAGGTAAGCACAACAACGACCGTGTTCAAAAAAACAAAACGAGGATGTGGATGAATATTTCACGTGCCCGCGTTAATTTTTAATACATATATTGTGNNGTTATCCAAACGCCCGCATGTTCGTCACCAAAAAGAATGGCGAATGGATCCCTGTTTCGACCGAAACCTTTCTGTCACAGGTCAACGCATTATCAAAAGGACTTGTTGCACTGGGAGTTTTGCCAGGCGAAAAGGTAGCGATTGCTGCTTCCAACCGTGTCGAATGGAACATGATGGATATCGCCATTCAGCAGGTCGGAGCGATTGTTGTGCCGGTTTATCCGAACATTTCTTCCGCCGATTACAAACACATATTTAATGATTCCGCCGTGCGCTTCGGTTTTGTGGGCAGCAAAGAGCTCTACGATAAAATAAAAGCCATTCAGCCGGAGATCCCTTCGCTCGAGCAATTGTTTTGTTTCGATGAGGTCGAAGGAGCCGAATACTACGGTCAGCTGTTTGCCAAAGGCGAAGGGATTACACAGAATAAAATCAACGAATTACGGGCGAATGTGCGCAACGAAGATCTTGCGACCATTATCTATACGTCGGGAACGACCGGCAATCCGAAAGGCGTGATGCTTTCTCATAACAACATTCTTTCGAACGTGTTTGCCTGCGAATACTCGATTCCGGCCGATGAACATTCGAAAGTGCTTTCCTTCCTTCCGGTGTGTCACGTTTACGAGCGCATGCTGCATTACCTGTATATGTACCTCGGATCTTCCATTCATTTTGCGGAATCGATGGACACGATCGGGGAAAATATCCGGGAAGTGAAGCCGGAAGTATTTACAGCTGTTCCGCGACTGATTGAAAAAGTCTACGACCGCATTATGGCCAAAGGCGACGAGCAGAAAGGAATCAAGCGTCTGCTGTTTTTCTGGGCCGTTCGTCTGGCGGAACAATACGATGTTACCGGGAAATCGATTTGGTACCGATTCCGGCTCTGGATTGCGCGCAAGCTCATTTTTTCCAAATGGCAGGAAGCGCTGGGCGGCAATGTGAAAGCGATCGCTTCCGGTAGTGCGGCACTGCAGCCCCGACTGGCACAGATTTTCCTCGCGGCCGGTATCAACGTACTGGAAGGCTACGGACTCACGGAAACTTCGCCGGTGATTTCGGTGAACTGCCTCAAGCGCGGAATCAAGATCGGCACGGTCGGCCCGCTGATCGAAAACGTCAAAGTGAAATTTGCCGAAGACGGGGAAATCCTCGTTAAAGGTCCGAACGTCATGATGGGCTATTATAACCTGCCGGATAAAACGGAGGAAGTTTTGGATGCACAAGGCTGGTTCAGTACGGGCGACATCGGTATGATGGTCGACGAGAAATTCCTCAAGATCACCGACCGCAAGAAAGAGATCTTCAAGACATCGGGCGGAAAATTCATCATTCCGCAGATGATGGAAAATAAATTCAAGGAATCGCGCTTCATCGAGCAGATCATGGTACTGGGTGAAGGCCAGAAATTTCCGGCTGCGCTGATCGTTCCGGCCTATCAATTCATTCGTGACTGGGCGAAACGCAAGCAGATCGATCTCGGCGAAGGAACGCCATCCGAAATTGCCAATCATCCGGCTGTTCAGGCGCGCATCAAAACGGCGATCGACAAAATGAACGAGCAATTCGGTCAGTGGGAGAGAGTCAAGAAAATCGCGCTCCTCGAAAAAGAATTCGGTATCGATACCGGCGAATTAACGCCAACTCTCAAGCTGAAGCGCAAGATCATCCTGGAGAAATACAAAGCGATTGTGGAGGATTTCTATAAGGGCGATGCATCTCATGAATGATATCTAACCTTTTGAAGTCTGATGAAAGTACCTAAACAAACGTTCGCCATCTTATTGTNNCAGCATAGCGTTCGAATTCCTGAAATCAAGGAGTTTACAACTTCAGTTTTTTCGAAACGAAACGTAGAACAGGTTTATGAAAACCAATCAGTCCGGTTGAAGATCAAGGCACCGATACCGATCATTTCCTCTGTATTAACGCATAATTTGAATTGCCGTTCTTTCGGTATGCTTGTTCCACATGAACCGATCATTGTCCTTGTTCTGGATCCGATTGATAAAGCGATCTACGGCGAAACGATTTCGCTTTACATCAGCCACGAGCAGATGGGAGCTATCCAGGCTGGCAAAATGCGCGAACTGATCGTGACTGTTTGCAGAAAACGTACGTTTCAGTTTAGCGAGTCTATGCTATTACCTCAGACTGCTTATGTTCTGATGAGCTATTCAGAAAATTAAAGGATAAGGCAAGCTGAAATTCTTTAGTGATGTCTTCTCGAATAGAATTCGTTTGAAAACAAAAGTTTGAGGGTCAAATCGTGACTATACGAGCCAATAATACGGGACAATTGTCAACTGTAAATTGTCCAATGTCAATTATTAAATAGCGTCTTTCGTCTGCTCCATCATCTGTGCTAAGAAATCTCTTGCGCGGAACAATTGTGCTTTTACGGTGCCGAGTGGCAGATTCAGCTCGTCGGCGATCTCCTCGTAGCTCAGCTCTTCGAAGTAGCGTTTTTCGATCAGCTCGCGGTAACGCGGTTTGAGCTTGCTCACGAGGTGACGCATGTGCTTCACTTTCTGGTTGTGAATGATCGTTTCTTCCGGATCGCGGGTTACCGAGCGCGCATCGATGGTGATGCTTTCGCCTTCGTCGTTAGTATAGCCGGTGTCCATGGAAGTGAGCTTGATCCGTTTCTTCCGGATGAAGTCGATGCAGTTATTGGAGGCAATTTTGAAAAGCCAGGTGCTGAACGCAAAGCTCGGAGAATATTGATCGAGACGGCTGAACGCTTTTCCGAATGCTTCGATCGTGAGATCATCGGCGTCGTCGTTGTTGCGCACCATTTTCATCATCATGTAGTAAATGGATTCGCGGTAACGGTCCATCAGGGTCGCAAAAGCTGCCTGGTCGCCACTGCGTGCAGCATCTACCAGCAACAAATCTGCCCGTGCTTTGTCCGATAAATGCTCACCTACTTCCATGACGAAGTCCTTTTTTGCTGCGTTGAATAATAAAAGAACGGCAGGCATACCACATACAAAAGATCAAGGAAGGGCAGCAATGCCACAAAGCCTTTCCCTCGTAAACGGCTGAAGCAGCGACCCATGAGCCACCATTTCAGCAGGAAAACCAAGCCGAATCCTGCGCCGGCATGGATACGCCATTCCGGTTGCAACATCAAAATAACAAAGCAAATCAGCAGCATCAGCAGCGTTAGCGGATAGATTCCTAACAATGCCTTTTTGAAAACCCGGTAATGCGGTGCCGTGGTGTAATGACGTGCTTTCTGCATTTTCCACATTTCCCACGTTTCCTTCGCGTCACTGAACATAAAGCTCTCGGGTGAAAGCTGAATGGCATAATTGCGCTTGCGGGCCGCATCCTGCACGAACAGATCATCATCGCCGGAAGCAACGGAGTAGTGCGATTTAAAGCCGCTCACCGAGTTGAAAACCGTTTTGGTGTAAGCAATGTTCCGCCCGACGCCCATATAAGGTAAGCGGTTGAGTGCCATGCTGAAGTAATGAACGGCGATCATGATCGCATCGAAACGAATGATCTTGTTGAGCAGGCCTTTGGTTTCCTTGTACGGACCGAATCCCAGCACGATCTGCTTCTGGTCGTTGAACTGCTCCACCATGCGCTGAAGCCACAGATCGCTCGCCGGGCTGCAATCCGCATCGGTTAAGATCAGGTGCTCATATTGTGCTTTTTTAATACCGAGTGTCAACGGAAGCTTTTTGCTGGCCATCATGTGCTTGCTGCGCCCGATTTCCATCACCACGAGGTTCTTGTATTCGCGCTGCAGGGCCGAAAGCAAATGCTTCGTATCGTCGAGGGATTGATGGTTCACTACTACCACTTCGAATTGCGGATACCGTTGCCCAAGGATCTTCGGCAGGTTCTCAAACAGGTTGTCGGATTCATTTCGCGCTGCGATCACCACCGAAACCGGCGGGAGGGATGAGCTCGCCTGTCGCTGTTTGTGATAGGCGAGACGACCGAAAAACAGGATCGTGTAGAGCGTTTGCAGCAGACATAATCCGGCGAAAATCCAAAACGTGTAGAAGATAAACGGGTTTTCAGTGTCCGGGATGAATTTCATGCGTGCTGTTCTTGTGCACAAAGATGGAGTGCTTTGTGAAATCCCCTTATCTTTGCGCCGGTTATTTTTCAACAGATTTATGCACTTCGAGCTGAAGCACACCGACCCGCAATCAAAAGCGCGCGCCGGACTCCTCCATACCGATCACGGTACCATAGAAACTCCGATCTTCATGCCGGTTGGTACGCAGGGAACCGTTAAGGGAGTACACCAGCAGGAATTGCGCGACGACGTGCAGGCGCAGATCATCCTCGGAAATACGTACCATTTGTATATGCGTCCGGGAATGGAGATCATCGAAGCGGCCGGAGGTCTGCACCAGTTTATCAATTGGGAGCGTCCGATCCTGACCGACAGCGGTGGCTACCAGGTGTATTCACTGGCCGGAGCACGAAAAATCGTTGAAGAAGGTGTGCGTTTTCAGTCACACATCAACGGAAGCTATCATTTCTTCAGCCCGGAACACGCGATCGACGTTCAGCGTACGATTGGCGCGGATATCATCATGGCATTCGACGAATGTACGCCGTATCCGTGCGAGTACAATTACGCCAAGCGTTCCATGCACATGACGCATCGCTGGCTAAAGCGCTGTATCACGCAGTTTGAAAATACGCAGCCGAAATACGGTCACGATCAGGCATTGTTTCCGATCGTTCAGGGAAGTGTTTACCCGGATCTTCGCAAAGAATCGGCGGAATTTATTGCCGAGCAGGGCGCTTTCGGAAATGCCATCGGCGGGTTGTCGGTTGGCGAGCCGGATGAAGATCTGTACAGCATGACTGATCTCGTTTGCAGCATTTTGCCATCTGACAAGCCTCGTTACCTGATGGGTGTCGGGACGCCGGTCAATATCCTGGAAGCAATCGCGTTGGGTGTGGATATGTTCGATTGTGTGATGCCGTCGCGCAACGCCCGTCACGGAATGTTGTTCACTTCCGAAGGAACGATCAACATCAAAAACCAGAAATGGGAAAAGGATTTTTCACCCGTTGACCCGAACGGAACGGCGTATGTGGACCAGGTTTATTCCAAAGCGTACCTGCATCATCTCGTGAAAGCGAAAGAAAATCTGGCGATCCAGATTGCTACGATCCACAATCTTGCGTTCTATCTGGCGTTGGTGAAAGAAGCCCGCGTTCGGATTCTGGACGGTTCGTTCCGCAGCTGGAAAGATGAAATGGTAGTAAAACTGGGGAGAAGATTATAACTTTACGGGGAGAGCAGCAGGTTGATGAATAAGGCTACAAGTAGAAAAATCCTCCCCCTTAATCCCCCTCCAAAGGGGGAAACGTTGCTATGCTGAAAATTCTCGATCGTTATATCATCCGCAAATTTCTCACGACCTTCTTTTTCATGCTGGGCGTGATCATGTTGCTGGCGATGGTTTTCGACCTGTCGGAGCGCCTGGCGGAATTCATCGAGAACCAGGCGCCGATCAGCGAGATCATTTTCGGGTATTACCTCAACTTCCTCATTTATTACGGAAATACCTTCTCTTCGATGATCATTTTCATCGCGGTGATCTGGTTCACGGCCAAAATGGCGCAGGAAACGGAGATCATTCCGATCCTCAACAGCGGAAGGCCGTTCACGCGTATGCTGCGTCCGTATATGATCGCGGCCACGATCCTGATGATCCTGTCGTTCGTTCTGAATCACATGGTATTGCCGCGCTCAAACCAGGTTCGCCTCGATTTCGAAGACAAATACTACCGCGACCGTTTGCTGGTGGAAAACTACCATGCGGAGTTCCCGAACCATGAGTTCATCAGCTTTACGAATTACATTTCAAACGGGCATATCATCAACGAATTCGTGATCCAGAAATTCGATGAAAACGACAATCAGATCCGCTTCCTGAAAGCCCGTACGGCGACCGGAACGCCGGGAACGTATAAGTGGACGCTGAACGATTATTGGGAACGCGTCATTACGCTGCCAAAAGATACGTTCGACGCCGAAGGCAATAAACTGACGGTTTTCCGGAATGATACGATCATCGAAGGAAAGACGAAAGACACGATTTTCCCGTTCCGCATCGATGAAATGGCCCAGCGCGACAACGTGGCCGAAGCAATGACGTACACCGAGCTCAAGGATTTCATCCGGAAAGAAAAAGAAAAGGGCAATCCGAACGTGCCGATGTTCGAGATCGAGCTTTACCAGCGAACGAGCTATCCGTTTGCGACTTACGTGCTCACGCTGATCGGTGTGGCCGTTTCCAGCCGGAAAAAACGCGGCGGAATCGGTGTGAATATCGCGATCGGACTCGCCTTCGTGTTCGTTTACATTTTCGCAATGAAAATTACGACCGTTGCGGCTATTAAAGTCGGATTTCCGCCGATTCTTGCGGTTTGGATGCCGAACATTGTGTTCGGTGTTTTTGCGTATTTCCTTTACCGTATTGCTCCCAAATAAAACACATGGAAGCAGTGACAAACAAGCAAAGCCATTCGTACAATAATGCCTTTTTGCAATATTGCAATATTAGTTTTTGGAATCGCTTTCCTCGGATTCTTATTCTCGCTTTTATTCTCCCTTTGAACAGCCATTCCCAGGTCGTCAACATCGAAAACAAGCGCATTTACGACGACACAGCCGGTTGGAGCGGCAGCCTCGATGGGAACTTTTCAGCCGTTCAGAACGACAAGCTCTTTTATTCCTACGGTTTCCGTCCGCGGATTCAATACAAAAACCGCAAGCATTATTACCTGCTGCTCTGCGATCTCGTTTACACACGCGGAGAAGGACAAACCTACGCCAACTCAGGAATGTCGCATTTCCGCTATGCATACCGCCTGTTCAACAGTCCGTGGAAATGGGAATCGTATACGCAGGTGCAGTACAACCAGCTGCTGAATCAGAAAGTGCGGGCGCTGGTCGGCAGCGGACTTCGGTGGAAATTCCTTGACAAAAACGGCATTCGNNGCTGCAAACCGACAACGTTATCAATAGCGGCTTCCGGTGGAGCAACTACCTTTCCTGGTTCATCGATACGAAAAAAGGCTGGGCATTTACCGCTGCGACCTATATTCAGCCGCTGTGGTCGAACTTCAAAGACTACCGCGTTCTCGGGCAATACACGCTCAGCTTTCACGTCCTGAAACGCCTCGATCTGCGCATGGAATACAATTTCTTCTACGACAGTCGTCCGCCGGTCAATGTGCGAAAAATGGTGTTCAGCTCGTCGGCCGGATTCCATATCAAGCTCGGGGAGTGATTCGGTTTCATACGATGAATTAAAAAACGTATTTATACGGTTGAATGTGGTAGATCTGTGAGTTATTTTTGGCGAAAAACTCATTGTTATGAAACCACTAATTACCATTCTATTGACAACTTGCGTATTGACCTGCCTTTATGCAAATGACAGCCTTGAAATACAGCAATTACATGCTTCGAATGATGGTTTGGATGCACGTTTGGATTCATTAGAAGATAAACAAGCCAGGTGCTTTCAACCTATAATAATGCCTTCCTCAAAAGAGGAAGAATCAGGCTGGTTAGAAGATTTGTTGCCATCAATTGCTGCTTTGCTTGTCGGAGGTTTGGCACTTTGGGGAACCTTGAGAGCTGGCCGACTTAATATTGAATCCTCAAACAAAGCTTTGCAGGCTCAGATCGAAGCCTCGAAAGAAGCCCTGACACAGCAAATCATTTCAGCAAAGGAAACTGCAGATAAACAAATCGCATCAGCTGATGAAGCTGCAAAACTGAACTTCAGGAAAGAAGTGTTGTCTGTCAACCGGCAGAATTGGATCAATGATTTGCGAGAAATTATAAGTGAGATCGTTGCATTGGTTAGCCATCACACTGAGCTAAGAAAACTGGACGGTAAAATGGCTGCTGAAGATGTTATGAAATTAAATAGATTAATACTTAAAGCTGAATTGATGGTTAATCCTGCAAAGGATAAACAGTTTATTGATGCTTTACTAGCTCTGAAAACGGCTTGTAACGAATTTGCTCAAGGTAATAAAGAAGATCCTTATGATGAAGTGGGCGAACTGATTGACCTTACCAAGCAAACTCTCAAAACCGAATGGGAGCGCGTGAAAAAAGGTGAATGATATTGATACGGTCTTAATGTCCTGACATCCTGAAGTCCTGAAATCTCCCTCAAAATCCAAAAAAATCTTAAAGCCACCAGCTTCACCAACCCTTTTCGGTAACTTATCGGTTGAATGAAACTGTCATGCTGAAAGTTTATGATCCATCGGAATTTGCCTACCAGTCGTTTCATTGGAATGACAACGGCGGCGTGCATCTGTATGCGAGCGATCTGAGAGAAATGCTGTCTTTCAGCAGCGAGGAAGAATTCGAAACGGCCTTGCAGCGCGCCTTTCGGGTATGTGAAACATTGGCAATTACCATCGAAGACCATTTCTGCTCGGTATATCGGTTTGATCGTACAGCGCTCATCCACGACTGGAAATTATCGAACCTGGCGTGTTACCTTATTATCGTGAATGCCAATCCGGCCGATCGTCGAGTTGCGCGATCCCAGGTTTACTTTAGACATTAAGATTTCAGATATCAGGGGAAGCTGAAAACAAAAGACAGTCAAAATCGAAGCCAACAACTAGTAACTCAAAAACTCACCAACTTTCAAACTCATCAGCTCTCAAACTTCCAACTTCAAAACTTCCAACTATTTCACCCACATCAGCTT
>DJFN01000085.1:244-5089 GCA_002432085.1 Flavobacteriales bacterium UBA5871 | reverse complement strand
CGCCGACGAGCTGGAAAGACGTCTTCAGGCCAGCAAAGTGAAAGGAAAAACGGTAACGATCAAATTGAAATACAACGATTTTACGCAACAAACACGCAGCAGGACGGTGAACGAATTCATGGACCGCAAAGCCCAGTTTTTCCCGATCGTACAAGAATTGTTATTGCAGGAGCCATGGCCGCTTCCGGTTCGTTTGCTTGGCATTTCGATCACAAAGCTGGATTCGGAGATTGTCCTCGAGCAATTTAGCGTGCAACTGAAACTGGAATTCTGATTTAACGCGTTGCGTTCTCGCTTTCCAGCAAAGCCAGCAGCGCAAACGAAGCCAGCCAATGCTCGCCCATGTAATCGCCGTCTACGATCGAAGGCAGCGAATGTGTCAGGTGCTGATCGGCAATTGCCGCGAGGTGGGCGAATTTTTCATCCGATTTTGCTAACCCGTATAAACACCAGGCGCGACTGAAATTCAGACCGTCGAGGTGAACCAGATGACCGTCGCTGCGATCGCTCACTTTCCCGACTTCGAGCTCGAATCGTTTCTTAAAAAGCTGCGGCAGGAATTGTTTCAGCCAGCGCTCGAATTCTTCTTTTGGCAATACGCGGCGCATCAAATCCATTTCTTCCAGTCCGCCGGATAAAAAATCATACCCGCTCGGTTCGTAATGCAGTGCGTAATCGCTGTCGGACAGGTAAAACGCCAGCGCCCGTTCCGTAATAGCCGATTTCAAAGGTTCATTCCCGGTAAATACCGCGTAATCGTAAGCAAACGTTAGTCCGAAAGCCGTATTAATGTGGTCGCCCGAGCGAATCGGGTACATCAGCTTCGGCAGGAAAACGATGTATTTGGCCGTGATCATGCCTGCCAGCGGCTCGAGATTGGCTGCCCAGGCTTTGCCATCGGGATCGTCCCAGCTCAATAGCTCCTGTTGCAGCTTCAGCAGCCATGCCCAGCCATACGTGCGCTCGAACGACTGATTGTGTTTCGTCTCGAAGTAAGCGATCTCTGTCTGAATGTTGGCCGCAGTCAGCTGTTCGTTCAGTTTTTGCCGAATAAGAGCTGCTTCGGGAAGCTGTGAAAACTGTTTCAGAATCCGCACCAGCAGCCAGTGTCCGTGAACAGACGAATGCCAGTCGAAACAGCCATAAAACGCCGGGTGCAAAGTTTGCGGAGATAACAACGCCGTGCTGTCGTTGAGTACCTGATTGAGCTTATTCGGATATTCCTGCTGCAAACATTTCAGCGGCAACTGAGCAAGACGACCGGCTTCCTCTTCGGTAAGGCGGTGCTGGGCTGTGGCCGTAAACGTCAACAGTCCGAATAGGAGAGATAGAATGAATCGCATAAGGTGTGAGTTGGTTAAATGTAGTAATAACTCTTCAGTCTCTGATTTCGGTTAGTTGAACGACCTGGTAATGAAAGTCCCGGCTGCTGTTAAAAAACTCACGGCTGCCTTTCAGAAACTGCTGTCCGGTAAAAACGAAAACCACCTCTACCTNNTCAGCGGATGCCGAAAAGCTGAGGTCCGATTTGCCCTCCACCTGAATAAAAGATCCTGCGGAACGCAAATTCTGTAATTAGAGTAGGCGAGAGTTAACACATGATTTTCATGAAAAAAATAGTAATGATGCTCTGCGGATTGTTGAGTCTGCAGATGGCTTACGGCCAGAATCTTATCCCCAACGGGGATTTTGAAGCATTGAACTCCTTCGGTTACAACCCGAATGGAACGATGCCGAATTTCTTTAACCAATATGTTCCGAACTGGAGCAACGGATGTCCGACGTCAAGCGGGTTCCAGGGCTCACCGGACATTTTCAGCACGCAAAATACGGTTTGCAATGCCAAAGTTCCTGCTAATGCCTGGGCGAACAACATGCCTGTACGCGTTGCCGGAACGAAAAATTATGCCGGTATGTGGGGCGGAATCGAAGCTCTCAGATGTGGAATTAACCAGCCTTTAGTAGCAAATACAACTTATACCTTCAGTTTCTATGCTACGCGTAACCAAGGACATTTCAATTGCAGCCCTACCGGCGGTGGCCCGGATGGAACAGAGCTGAAAGTAAAAGTACGCCTGAAGAAATCGACCGATCCCTGCAACGGCGGATTGGATATTTTAACTTCACAGCCGATTACATTTGGAACCTGGCAGAACGTAACCACCTCTTTTACCCTTACCGCCGCTCAGGTTGCTCTGGGTTACGACCGTATCGAGTTCCGTACGGAAACCAACTACTCAGGCACCTATTTCTTCATGGACGACGTAACGCTTTACGGTCCTCCTCCAGTTCCTGATTTTGACTTTGTTACTATTGGTCAAACGTATACAAATGTTTCCACTCCTTATGGCCCAATGCAATTGACACAGGTTTGTGCTTCTCCCGCTCCGACCAAAACGCCTGTATTGATCAATGGCTCTGCAACTATTAACGAGTACGGATATGGTATTCGGATCGAGCCATGGAATCCGGTTACCTGGACTGGAGGTCCGGCTATTTATGACGCGTGGATATCGACATCCGGACAGGTTCCGTCAACTGATATCAATATCAATAATCTCTCTGGAGTTAATATGCAGCCGGGGCAGATTTATCTTGTTGTACTTTATGTTGGTCAGCCTACAACATATGCCACCGGGCTTTTCCGCATCAATCCTCTGCCTGCTGTTAATGCCGGAGCGGATCAAACGCTTTGTAACGGGCTCTCAGCTTCGGTTAACGTTACATCCAGCAGCTGGCCGGTAAAAGTATACAACGGTGTCACACTGGTCGGAACCTACAATTCCAATCCTATTACATTGTCTCCTACATCCACAACGAATTATACATTCAGGGCTACTACTCCCTTCGGTTGTAGTGCGCAGGATCAAATGACGATTACAGTGAATACCTGCTCGCTTGCTTCGTTCGTGTTTAAAAATCCTATTAATACTGAACAGGTACCAACGCCATATGGAACTGAACAGGTAAGCTGGTTATGTTCACCGTATAAAATTGACGGTTCGGCGAGTACGAATGAAAACGCTTATTACTTCCGTATACAGGAATTCAATCTCAGTACGTGGTCGGATATAGGAACCCCACTGTACAATGGCTGGTATGGCACCGGAGCAGTAGGAAATGATATTGATCTGTACTCTGTTGCTCAATCCGCAGGGAATAGCTTTACCTATGGCAGTACCTATCTGGTGAGTCTTGCTGTTGGTCCCCAATGGCATTCAGTAACAAAATTCTTCAAGGCCATCGACTGCCGCAAAAACGGCGAAGTAGCTTTCGAAGAGGTAGTGCTTGAAAACGAAGTGACTGTTTTCCCGAATCCGACAACCGGTGCATTTACCGTTACACTTGACAACGTAACAGCCGAACATGCAACGATTACGAACGTTCTGGGTGAAACCGTGTTCAGCACGGACATCCCTGAAGATGTACAAGCCATGGATCTCAACTTGTCTGATTTCCCGGCTGGTATGTACATGATTCATATCCAGCAAACCAATGGAGAAACGATTCTGAAAAAGATCGTGAAGAACTAATAAGCGATTGCATAAAACCAGGAAAGCCCCGATTCGAGAAAGGATTGGGGCTTTCTCAGTTTTGAGTGTGACATGAAGCAGATCTCCGTTCACTGCGATCGCTTTATGTTTTAGTGTGAAGGGTGTCTCCTCATAGTCCCGTACAATAAATTGATAATCAATGGAAATTTTGAGTTTGTCTCCCTGCTGTCTCTTTCGACCTGATGGTTTGAGTTCAATTACTACGAACCGAAGACTACCCAACCGATGACGATGACTGGATAAAGAAGACTGAAAAAACCAACTCATCAACTTCTAACTTCCAACTTTAAGCACGAAGNNGTGGATACTTTAAGTTACAAAACCATCTCCGCTAACAAGGAAACTTCAGGAAAGAAGTGGTTGTTGGTGGACGCCGAAGGCCAGACCGTTGGTCGCTTGGCTAGCAAGGTGGCGAAGCTGGTGCGTGGTAAACACAAGCCGAACTTCACGCCACATGCTGACTGCGGTGATAACGTGATCGTTATCAATGCAGCAAAAGTATCGTTCTCCGGTACCAAACTGGTAGATAAGGAGTACGTTCGTTACACAGGCTATCCGGGTGGACAGCGCTCACTGACTGCACAACAATTGATGGAACGCAGTCCGGAGCGCGTCATTGAGAAAGCAATCAAAGGGATGCTGCCGAAGAATACGCTGGGTCGTAACCTCTTCTCAAACGTAAAAGTTTACAGAGGTGCAGAGCACAAGCAGCAGGCGCAAAACCCTGAGGTAATCAATCTTGACTCAATCAAATAAGGATATGGAAGTAGTTAACACATTAGGAAGAAGAAAAACATCCGTTGCTCGTGTGTACCTGTCAAAAGGTTCGGGCAAGGTGACAGTCAACAACCGTGACTATAAAGATTTCTTCACCGTTGCGATCCTGCAGGGGAAAGTGGAGCAGCCGTTCAAAGTAACGGAAACGCTCGGCCAGTACGATGTTAAGGTAAACGTAGCAGGTGGTGGTATCAACGGTCAGGCAGAAGCGATCCGTCTGGGAATCTCCCGTGCGCTCGTGAAAGTGTCTGAAGATATGAAGCCGTTGCTGAAAGCAGAAGGTTTGATGACACNNTTCCAGTTCTCTAAACGTTAATCGTTTAACCGGATTTTCGGATTGTTTAGTATCCAAGCTGCAGCGTATCCTCCCGCTAGTTTCGGGACCCGCGGCACCTGATTACTAAAGGAAAGTAAACAACTTTAAAAAAGAAAAAAATGTCAAAAGTTAATTTTGAAAGTTTATTGGAAGCAGGTGTACACTTCGGCCACCTGAAAAGAAAATGGAACCCGGCAA
>DJFN01000085.1:0-194 GCA_002432085.1 Flavobacteriales bacterium UBA5871 | reverse complement strand
CAAATTGCAAAGTCGGGTAAAAAGGTTCTTTTCGTTGCAACCAAAAAACAGGCAAAAGATATCGTTGCCGATAAAGTAAAAGCGGTAAACATGCCGTTCGTTACGGAGCGCTGGTCAGGTGGTATGATGACCAACTTCCAGACTACACGTAAATCCATCCGTAAAATGGCGTCTATCGACAAAATGAAAACGGA
>DJFN01000230.1:219-32569 GCA_002432085.1 Flavobacteriales bacterium UBA5871 | reverse complement strand
GTCATATCATTGGCCGAGCCTCCGAGACCGTGCAGAATGATCAGCAAAGACGGCTCTTCATTTTCCGGATCCAGTCCGGCCGGTAAATATTGTTTGTAGGTGCGATTCTCGGCCCCGATCATCATGGATTCGTTCGTGAGCTGACCGAAACACGAAACCGCTGAAAAAATGGATAACAAAACAGTAATAGCAAGGTAGTTATGTCTCATAGTGTCTGTTTTTATCAAAAATAGCATTATTTTCGATCGCTGAGCAAGCAGATAGAACCGCGTATGAAACCGACCCGTTTTCTCCTTTTTGCAGCGCTATTCACTTTAGTTGCTGCCTGTACACTTTCCGCAAAACAGGAAGAACACCTCAACAGCCAGTTGGGGAAATACATCAAATCGCACAATGACGAACGGCTTCTCGAAGTGATCGGGCTGACTCATCCGGCGATCGTAAAACACTACAACGCGATGGGAGATTCCCTGCTGATTGACCATTTCAAGGATTACGACACGCTAGGCAAGACTTATTTCAGCAATCCAACTTACAGGGAAATGCGCGAAGACGGCAAGATCCTTCAGCGCAAATACGAAGTCGAATATTACAACGAACTAGTGGAGATCAATCCACGTTATGTGCTCTTTGCCGTCTCCGATGACGGAGGAGACAACTGGTTTTTTATCCGGAACGAAGATTACTTTGATAAACAGATTACCGGATTTAAACGGCTTTTTTAACATCCGACCACAATGCAGAAAAAACTACCACTATTCCTCTTCACTTTCATTCATCTCACCACGCTCGCACAAGGCTGGACGTCTATAGGCTCGCGTGCTTCATCGCTTGCAGGAACGGCGGTTTGCCTGGAAGATGCCTGGGCTTATCATCATAATCCGGCTGCGCTGGGCACGTTGAAATCCTTCAACGCGGGCGTTTATTATGAAGCGCGTTTTCTAGCAAGGGAATTGCAGACACAGGGAATCGTTGCGGCTTTGCCGATCAAAAAAGGTGTGCTTTCCGTTGGCGGGCAGTTTTACGGCTACGAACATTACCGCAACACACGCGCCGGATTAGGCTATAGCATGGGATTGGGCGAAAAGCTGTTTGCCGGTGTGCAGCTCAATCTTCAAAGCCTGCGATTCAGTGGAAATTACGGCTCTTCAACAACTGCTACGGTCGAAGCCGTNNCCATGAATATCGGTCGGCAAAAGATCGTCGCATCCGGGCCCGAACGATTCACAACCGTTTTGCGCATGGGCGCCCGTTATCAGCCCGCTTCGAAAGTCGCCGTGGTAATGGAAGTCGAAAAGCAGGTGATGTACCCCGTTTCGTTTAAGGGCGCTGTCGAATACTTTCCGGTGGAATCATTGGTATTGCGCTTCGGTGCACATTCCGGACCGGCGGAATTTGCTTTTGGCGTCGGCTACCGAAAAAACGGCTTCTTCATCGATGCGGGAACGGCTTATCACCCGGTTTTAGGCTGGACGCCGAATGCAGGTTTCACTTATCAGCTGCAACGCCATGCTTCGAAGTAAGCTTCTTTTGATTGTCTTGCTGTGGATTGGTATGCGCTCGTATGCCCAGGAACGCAGCGAGATCATCCAGCAGCGGATCGAATTCATTTCCGAGCAATCCGAAAGCGAAGAGCTGGACCTTACAAACCTGTTCGATCAGCTCAATTACTATTACGATCATCCGATCAATCTCAACGGCGCCAATGCGGAAACGCTGCGATCGCTCGGCCTGCTGACAGACGTTCAGATCACGGATTTACTGCTCCATCTCCGGCAATTCGGAAAGCTGATCAGCATTTACGAGCTGCAATCCCTGAAATACTGGGATATGCCAACTATTCAGCTCGTGCTTCCTTTCGTTCGCGTCGACGACAAGCTCGATCAGCTTCACATTACGTTTAAGGAAGCCATCGAGCAGGGAAAATTCGAATGGTATTTGCGTTACCAACGAATACCGGAATCCAAAGCCGGCTATGCCGATGTTCCGGATTCGGTCAAAGCGGGATCAAGCAGCTATTATTATGGCAACGAGGACCGCTATTACACGCGTTTTCGTTACACCTATCGCACCAATATCAGCATTGGCTTTACGGCTGAAAAAGATCCCGGCGAGCAGTTTTTCAAAGGCAGCCAGTCGAATGGTTTCGATTTCTATTCAGGCCATGCTTATTTCAAAGGTGGCAAATACATCCGTTCGGCAGCAGTTGGTGATTTTCTCGTACAAATCGGTCAAGGCTTGAATATTTGGTCGGGTTATGCTTTCGGGAAAACCGCCGATGTATTCGCGTCGAAGAAAATGGCTACGCTGCTCAGACCTTATACCTCTGTGGACGAAAATCGCTTTTTCCGTGGTGCCGCGGTTGTTACCGGTTACAAAAACCTTTCGCTGCTGACTTTTTATTCCCGAAAACGCATCGACGGCGCCGGTATCGCCGATTCACTTTCCGATGACCTGGAATTTGTGACCACGATCGATTTATCGGGATTGCATCGTACTTCGCGTGAGATCGCTAAGAAAAACCAGCTGAGCGAGCAAGTCATGGGCGGTTATCTGCACTATACAGCTCCGCGGTTCAACGCCGGAATTGCCTGTGTGAACCAAAGCTACAGCTCGCCTTTGCAGAAGGACACCGTTCCATACAATCTGTACGCATTTCGCGGGAAGCAAACGACAGGAATCAGCGGCGATTACAACTATGTGTTCCGGAATGTCAATCTGTTCGGCGAAGTTTCCTACAGCTCGCATTCACAGGCTGTTGCTCACTTACATGGATTGATGGCGGTGCTCGATCCACGTGTGTCCTTCTCATTGGTCTGGCGCGATTATCCGAAGGATTACTACACTTTTTACAACAACGGTTTTTCGGAAGGCAGCAACACACAAAACGAGCGCGGACTGTTTGCCGGCTGGAAAGTACGGCTCTCGAAAGGTTGGTCGATCAATACCTACGCCGATTTCTTCCGCTTCCCGTGGCTGAAATACCAGGTCGATGCGCCGTCGAAAGGTTATGAATTTCTTTTTCAGCCGAATTACAGATCTACGAAAGAGCTGGAGCTTTATGGTCGTTTTCGTCAGCAAGTTCGTCAGAAAGACAGTCGCGACAACGACGGAACGATTACTGCAATCGAGGATGTTGTTCAACGGAATTATCGTCTGAATCTCAGCTACAAGGTCAGTGAAGCTATTTCGATCAAAAGCCGCATCGAATATGTGACCATCAATCGACTCAGCAATGCGATGGAAGACGGCTGGATTTTCACACAGGATCTCGTTTTCCGCCCGAAAAGCTTCCCGATGGACCTCTCGCTCCGTTACGCGCTGTTCGATACCGACAGCTACGACACCCGCATTTACACGTTCGAAAACAATGCGTTATATGTCTTTTCCGTTCCGGCTTATTATTACCAGGGTTCGCGGGCTTATGTGCTGCTTCGTTTCAGTTTCCTCCGCTCGTGTGATCTGTGGATCCGTTACGGAACTTTTCTCTACAGCAATCGCACCAGCCTCAGCTCGGGACCGGAGGAAATTCAGGGATCTCAGAAGTCGGATATTACGGTCCAGCTGCGGATTTCTTTCTGATTCAAAGCGGTTGTATGCCAGTCAAATGCGTTTATCGGATCAAAAAAAGCGTTTAAACCTCTTGAAAGTTCGATAAATTGGTTAATTTTGTCGCTCCAAAACGGAGGTTGTAGCTCAGCTGGTTAGAGCGCTGGATTGTGGTTCCAGAGGTCGCGGGTTCGAACCCCGTCTCCCTCCCAAAAAAAGAAAGAGAGCAGCGGAAGTTGCTCTCTTTCTTTTTTCCTTCACACTCTCACTTATTTAAATTCCGTTTCAAAGTGCTCTCTTCTTTTCAGTGTGAGCGTGAGTTTCAAGCGTGGAAGTGCAGATTTGACACTCATCCGCCTCGAAGGACTTTCTCTCAGTCGAGTTTTAAATGTGGAAGACTTATCTGTCGTGAATACCTTCTCTAAATTCTTCTATCATTTTTCTGTTGAAAGCCGGCAAATCCTGTGGTGAACGACTTGTAACCAATCCTTGATCCACTACTACTTCTTCGTCTACCCAAGCGGCTCCGGCGTTTTGCAGGTCCACTTTAACCGATTCGTACGAAGTCATTTCACGGCCACGAACTACACCTGCGCTGATCAACACCTGTGGTCCGTGACAGATTGCCGCAACCGGCTTCCTTTCATTGAAAAAAGCTTTAACGAATTCCAGTACTTTGTCTTCTTTTCTCAGCTTATCCGGATTAATCACGCCGCCCGGAATGAGCAGTCCATCGTATGCAGAAGCCTTCACATCGTCAATAATATTGTCGACCGGATATTCCTTTCCCCAATCGTTTTTAGTCCAGGCTTTGATTGTTCCGGCTTTCAAACTCACAATTTCGGCCTGCCAGCCCTGTTTTTCAATAGCATCTTTCGGTGACTGCAACTCACTCTCCTCANNAAATCCGTCTGTAGCCAAAATGGCGATTCTTTTGTTCATGTTGCTGTCCTTTAACTGTTGTTTCTGCAAGTTACGCGAGGGCTGACAAGATTAAAATCGTTTGTTGTTAAGGTGTGGTAAAGGATGTTAATAAGAGGTGAAATTTCGACAACTGGGGAAATAGCTCATAGACTTCTGGCTAAAGAAATCATAAACTCTTTGGCATCCAGTCCGGATCTGCAAACTGTACCTTAATATTATCAGGTAACGTTTCTTTCATTTCTTCTATAGGATTACCGCACACAGAAATAAAACACGGAGAAAGTAAATTATGTAGGAAACTCGTGTCAAATTTTTCAATTTTATTACAATCCAGCAGTAAATATTCGAGATTGATCAGATTCTCCAGATTTTCAACCTTTCGAATTTCATTTTCTGACAAGTTTAGTTGTCTTAATTTCGCTAAACTACCGAGCCCCTTTATTTCCTTAAGATATTGATTGCTTAAATCAAGTATTTCCAAATTAGTTAAATGTTCTAATCCTTCAATTTGTTCAATCCAAGCCGATGAAATATTAAGTCTTCTAAGTTGTTTCAAATTGTCTAACCCTTGAATTTTCACAATTGAGTTACTTGCTAATTTGAGCTCGACCAAATCAGAAAACTTATCCAGTCCCGATATCTTATCGATTTTTCCAGCTTTTAAATTCAGTGATTGAATATGCTCATTTACAGAAATATCTTCAATACTGTTTATTACATTGAATGTAAGATCCAAATGCTTTAATGAGGTTAATCTTTCCAAGCCTCTGACTTCATAAAGCTCATCTGTCCCTCGAATAACTAATGATTCCAAAGAGATTATATCGCCAATAGGAGCTGTGTCTTTAATATCTGTGCCACTTAAATCCAGATACTGGAGATTCCTGAGAGATTTTAAATTCTCGATGGCTGATTCCGCTAACGGATTCCCATTAAGACTCAGTTTTTTCAAGTTAGAAAACCGTTGTATCGAGCTTAAACTTTCAATCTGGCAATATTCGATCGACAATTCATTCAGGTGATCTACTATAGGTAACAATACCTCAAGGTTCTTTAATTCTATCTCATATAAAAAAAGGCTTTTAACGTTTCCGTCTTCGTCAAGTTCAAACGTGTTTTGTCCTCTGACATGCTCTTGAGAACAAACTATCTGAATAAAGAACTCTTTTTTTAATTTATCTATAAAGTCAATCATACTTTTTATTTTAAACTTTCAAATCTCTCGTTGTTACTACTTCCTTTTGGTTTAATACCTGCTTTAAAGACGTTGTTTAAGAAATTTATTGCAAATGAGAAACAATCTGCCTCGTTAAGCTTATATCCCTTGCCTTCGTAGCTATTTATTTCTCTATTAATTGCTGTACTCAATTTCTTACCCTCCAATTCCGTAACTCCAACATCTACATACTCTTCGGCTATTACTTTAGCCCCTTTAGGCAAAGTAGTCTCCCTTATTTCTATTCCAGGACTGCCTTTAACATCTCTTGTAAAATCTTTTACAAGATCGTATATTTTACCGCTGGACAAAACCACCTTGAAATGAAGATTTGGTTTGGTTTGTTTGATTAAGTATGCTCGTCCACTCGGAGGCAACGGTATACGTTTAGCTTCCCCGTCATCGTGTGTAGTATTAGGTGCAATGCTGATTTTAAAATCTACATCATTGTCCTTTTTATCTGCACTCAACGAACCGATAGTGATATCTAAATTTATTCCTTTTTTCAATTGGGGCTGATACTTATCCTCAAGAGATATTGCTTCTTTTTTCTTTCTTTCATGGAAAACTTCAAATGACTCACCTTCTTTAGCACTCTTACTTAGCTGATCTTTAATTGATTTCGCTATGTTTTTATGTTTGGATTTATCCTTCTCCGTTATTTTCTCCGGCGTACCTTGTTTATTCTCTTCTTTGATTTTCTTCGAAGAGCCTTTCTTACCAACATTGAGCTTGCTAAGCAGTTTCCGTCCAGCCTTGCGGGCTTTCTTCAGCAGCTTGTTGACAGCTTTATCGACGCGTTTGCGGATTTTCTTGAAGATCGCAGTGACTTTCTTGCTGAGGCCGCCGAGACCGATCAGTTTCGCAAATAAATTGATAACCAGACCGATGAGCTTGGCAAGACCGAACTCGATGGCTTTGGCTACACCGGCTACGGAGCCAGCTGCCAACGCGAGGATGGCCTCCGTGAGCGCGGGGATGAGCATCATCGCCGATTCGACGAAGAAAACAATCAGGTCCTTGATCGCCATGATGGCTTTGATGAAGCCGGCACCCGGAATGAGCAGACTCAGGAGCCATTTGATTCCGGCTTGGATGACCTGCGTGATGAGCATTTCCTTGATGGAATCAATCACGGTTTCCTTGAGGTCGTTGAATTGATCCTTGAGGAATTCCCAGATACCGTCGATCCCTTTGGTGGCAAAGACTTTGAACATGTCGAATCCGCCTTCGAGCGCTTTCACGACCGGCTCGCCCATCATCTTGACGGCTTTCAGACGAATATAATCCCAGCCCAGTCCGAGTACCTGCAATACGAGATTGAAGATACCGCTGAGACTGAAGATGTCTTTCGGCATGGTGATTCCCATCGGGCCGAGTGAACCGGTGAGCCATTCGATCAGACCGCCGAGCAAGTGCTGCTGGATGTTGGCCTTGAACAGATCGATTCCCTGTCCGATTCCGTCGAAAAGATTGCCCATGAAGCCGATCGGATCGGCTATGATCACACCAATCACACTCTTGATGGCTGAGAACAGGTTGGTGATCATTTCCTTAAGCTTCAGGATGGTCTCGATCACACCGTTGATGAAGCCCATCACCGCATCGATGAGTCCGCGGTTGGCGGCTTTCATTTCTTCGATCCGTTCGTTGACCTCTTCTTCAGCTGCGATGTATTCCTGTGCCAGGGTATCGATGAGCGCTTCCTCACGGCTGTTGACATCGTCGTAAAGGGCCGAGAATTTATCCTGGATCTCGCTGGCGGCTTCTTTACCGAGGTGACGCAGGTTTTTCGGCAGGCTTTCAACATAAGCTGTTACATCGGCCTTTCCTTTCTTAATGCGCTGCTGAGCCCGGTTGAGCTCGTCAGCAACGATTACCGCGATTTCATCGATGCCTTTCTCCATGACTTTGGCAAACACTTCCTTGCCTTCCACAAAGAATTCGTTCACTTCATCCGGCATGCCGACAAACAAGTCTTTTGTCCATCGCAAGCCACCACCAATTCCGCTGTAACGCTCGGCTTTGTACCAGGCCATTCTCAGCTCGATGAATTTTTCGAAAGCAGCTTTGGCATCCTCCGCTATTCCTTCGAACATCGTGGCCACTCTGTCCTCCAGTGTGTCGAGAATACCTTCGACTTCTGTTTTGGTGGTCTCGTAAATAGCATTGATATCGTTCGCAATCCGTTCGCGCTCTGTCGTATCTTTCTTACCCGCAGCTTTCTGATTGCCCATCACTTTCATGAAGGCACCGCCACGCATCATGTGCATACCTGCCAGCTGTTCCTTGCTGGCTTCCTGTGAGTTATCAGCATGGGTCTGACGTACGTTCTCCTCGTCTTTCCGGAAGTTCTTAGGCGCTTCCTCCGACTTGGCTTTCGCGTCCTTTTTGCTGTCGAGCGCTTCAACGAATTTCGGCTCCTCGGATTTTTCCAGCTGCTCGTCCGTTACCTCGTTTTCGGCCATTTTCTGGTCGACCTCGGCTGTTTGCTCCTGCAGCGGCTGGCTCACTTCTTCTTCGCCACGTGTAGGCGGAACGGCTTTCGCTGCACCGACATCACCCGGTTTTTTACCTTTCTGAAGCGGAGTCAGCGGTGCTGTTTCCCGTTTTGGCACCTGATCGGTTTTCGGAGCTGCCTGGCTGGTTGCTTCAACCGGACCGACAGCCGTGTCTTTCTCCGTAGCAACATCACCGACGGCATCCTTGTTGACTTCGTCGATGTTGTTGTTTTCCTCGAAGTTATCGGCTTCATCCTGGTTTTCCGGAAGTTTCATGCTCGCAATCCGCTCCATGAGCTTATCCTTGAAAGCTTTTGCATTGAACGGTTTCGGCTCTGCCTCCTCCATTTCTTCCACCTGATCGGCCTGTGCAATACTTTCGCGCTCGTTTTCAGGCGAAGGGGCAGCTTCCTGTGCGTCTTCCGAAAGCTCTCCTGCCGGCTGGTGCTCTGCTTGCTTATCAGCTGTAACGGCAACGTTCTGCATCACCTCCATGAAGTTCGGATCGGATTTCGGATCGGATTTTTTCTTTTCCTCTTTGGCTTCTTCTCCACCTTCCGTGGCAGGTTCTTCGACCGCTTTGCCGTTCGCGTCCTTTTTGCCTTTTTTAGCGGCTTGCGGATCTACTTTGGGTGCTTCTTTCGCGTCCGGAGCGGCTTCTTTTACAGTAGCTTTTCCGACTTTCAATGCAGGCTCCTCAATGGCAGCAACCGCTTCTTTTTCCTTTTTATCTTCCGTTGCCGCAGTTTCAGGTGCAGGCTGCTTCAGATCGGCTTTCGGCGTTGCTGCTCCCTGCTGGATGGTATGCGTGAGCTCGTGGGCCAGAAGGAATTTTCCTTCCTGTGACGACGGATCGAATTTGCCCTGGTTGAAGTAAATATCTCCTTTGTTGGTAAAGGCTTTGGCGCCGAGCGATTTGTTCATGTCGACCGCGTTCGAGCCAGTGTTACNNGGTTTTGACATCGGAAGACAGCGGACTTCCCTGCCCTTTCGTGTTTTTGAGCTGGGTGCCGATGTCGGTTGATGGAGCGGCCGGTGCTTTGTCAAACCGCTTGGTCTGAACAGCATCATCGTCCTCTTTCATCTGCGCTGGTTCGTCGTCTTCTTTCAGCTGTGCGGAAGCGTCATCTTCCTCTTTCATCTGAACGCCTTCGCCACCGCCTTCATCCGACATTTCGGCTTCTTCCGTTTCCGGTTCTTCGACATCGGGCTCTTCGGCTTCGTCAGATTCGGTTTCTCCACCGCCTTCTTCCATTTTCTGAACAGGCTCGTCCTCTTCTTTTTTCTGAACGGTTTCGTCCTCCTTGAGCTGTACGTTTTCTTCCTCTTTTAACTGAGCTGATTCATCTTCTTTCCGCTGGATCTGACCTTCATGGTCAACGGTACCCATTTTGTCTTCGGTACCTTCTATATCAAGCTGTCCCATCTGGTCCGCTCCTTCCTTCCGTTGAATGTAAGGAGTGACAGTCTGGGCAATCGGTTTCAATTGAACAGGCGATGGATTCCCGGCAGCAGGAGCGCTGGCCGGTGATGAGCCACGAACGACGCTTTCGGCCGCATGATCGGCTTCGGCTTCATGTTTATCGCCGGGTTTATTGACGAATAGCTTCGCCTGTACCCCGAACGGATCGCGGCCGCGGCTCCGGAATGGGGAGCCCTGTGGTTTTTCAGGTGTGTTGACTTTCGCCTTCATGTTATTAGTTTCTTACCATTCTACAAATAGCAGGTCGTCGCGCCAGTCGACTTTCACGATCCCCAGGTTCCAGGGAAGGCTGTCGAGCAGGATGTCCTGCGCTTTTCGTTCGAACACCAATCGCGTGGTCTGGTGTTCTTCTATGATGATCTTGGCTTCGCGCTGCAGGAATTCGTTTTGCAGCAGCTCCGTGGAATCGCTTTTCAGTCCTTTCCAGTATTCAAGCACCACTGCAAGCAGTTTTCCGCATTCTTCCTTTGTTTCTTCCGGAATTACGATCTCCCGCTGAACGGGCTCCTCGAGTGGAATGCCGCAAGGGAATTTCTCGAATTTCAGCTCGTATTCCCAGTCGCATTCTTTGCCTGTTGCCAGAAAGTGCAGCACATGCGCGGCCAGCTCGGGATCGGTGAGCTGTTTGTCTTCCATCAGTCCGACTTCCGTTAAAAAATGTCCGAGGAACGGATGCAAAAGGATCAATCCGGCATTTTCAACAGGTGTTCCTGTGTCCTGTACCTGATCGCTTTCTTTTTTTGCAACGGGTTCTTCGACTTTTTCCGCTTCGGCAGATGGCTTATCGGCATATAGCTCGATCATTTCCCGCAAAGCTTTTTCCTTGATCAGCAACATTGGCTGTTCNNCCGAGAATTGCTTTAACAAAAGCCGTTGCGTTTGCCAGCTGGACCATCGGTGGATCGCTTTTCGCGGGATCGATCAGTAAAACAAGTAATCGTTCCCTGGTCGCTTCGGCAATCGTTCCGCTGTAACGGTGTTCCTTCAAAGCCTGCAGTAACAGTTTCCACCATTTTTCCTTCAGGCGGGTGTTCTGCAAAACACTCAGAACTTGCGGCACGATCTTTTTCGCTCCTGACGGGAAATGAAACGCCAGGATAAACCATTCGATCAGGACGGCTTCGGGAAGCTGGAACAACAAACGCTTCAGGAACGTCTCCGTATTTCCGGATGTCAGCTCCAGCACCAGTGTTTCCGTATCGGTCCGGGCCAGCTCAAGCAGATTGGGAGTTTCCAGCAGCTTGCTGAGCGAAGCATTGTCAGGAATCCACCAGGGCCGTTCGCCGGTTTTCAGGAAATGAAAAACGGATTGCAGCTGGCGTTTCGCAACGGGGAGCAATTGTTCGGAACCGTTTTCTGGTTTTGCTCCGGTTTGGGATTCGATCGTCATCGGAATGACAGCTTTTACTTCTTCCTTTATCGCTTCGCAGATCAGTCGGTCGATATCGCTGCGTGTCAGGTCTGAGGTTCCGGCCGAAACGTCGATCGATAACCGGTCGAAGGTCAATACGTTTCCGTTCAGCTTCGTTTCAAGCTCACGGAACAGCTCTTCCAACGCCGGGGAAAGCCGGCCGGATACAAATCCGGCGGCGTTATCCCTGATGTTGTAGCCCGTATCTTTGGAGTTGGTCTCCACTTCAACGATCAGCTTGTGGACGATATGCAGCGATTCAGCGCTCATTTATCATCAATTAGGCTGGAATCCATGAAAGCACTTCAAGCAGTCTGTCTACGTATTGCCAGGAAGGTGATCCCTGCTGGCGTAAATTCAGTACTCCTTGCGTGAATTCGAGGTTTTCCGGTGAGTTGGACGGTATATCAATAGATGGCAGCGACGGCTCATTCTCCGGATCCATTTGTTCGGTGAACTTCTTGATCATGTCGATGATCTGGTCGTTGTTGAACAGCTCTTCACTCTGACAGCGCACGAAGGCAAGTCCGAGACGCATCATGTTGTGGTACAGATGGGCCACCGCCATTTTGTCTTCTTCCGTGATCAGGATCTGATTGAAGAAACTTGTACCGAGCTCTTTAATCCTAAGCCCCAAAGTACTGTTTCCGCCTCCGGCAAGTAATTCGGTCATATCGGCCATTGCTTCTTCGTAGAACTGACTTGCATTGAAAATAACAAGCTGCGTTTCCTCTGAGAATGTTCCTTCCTGACGGATCATGTTGAACTGTTCACGAAGTCCCACGATGTAATTCGCGGATTCTGTCGAACAAAGCATGGTCTGATCCGGTTTCGTCACTGTTGTCGAGAATGCTTTTTCCGCACAATCGTTCCAGGCTCTCAGAATGATCTTGATCAATTGTCCCGGTTCTACCGAGAACTCGTCGAACGGAATGCTTGGATTCAGCTCGTTGACCTGATCATGAACAGGATCACCGGCTTCATTGGTGAATTCCCAGTAGAAGTTGGTCTGATACAACAGGTTCGGATTCAGATTCAGGATATCGCCATCGATCGTCGCTACAATGTTCGCCTCCGGTACAGGATTAACCTGAACCACCAGCTCTACTACACCGTTGTTGGAGATCGCGATCATTCCCGGACCTGCAAGCTGAGGTGAGAACATATAGACACCGTTGGCCGGATCCTGGTAAATACCCATTCCGGTAGGATTGATATTCGCCCCTTTCGGATTTGCTCCGACTCTATAGCTTAACGGATCGTTTTCACAGAATGAGCTCATCGGAAGGTAAATGGTCACCGGAACGAACTGTAGCTCTTTTTCCGTAATCAGCGGACAGGCACTTCCATCCAGCGGTGTTACCGTGAGCGTCACAGTGACTTTATTCTCCGAGTTCACCGGCAATATGTAGCGATGCAAAGGAGCAGCTTCAGTGGATGTCTGACCGTCTCCGAATTCCCACAGATAGCTGTAAGCGGTCGGATCTTCATCTCCACTGAACTCTACATTAAACGGAACGGAGCCTGTAGGAACCGGATCAGCAACTTGCGCAACGATCTGCGCCTGCGGCGTTTTGTAGAAAGTCAGCGTGGCTTCTGTTGCAATGTCATTTACCGTAAAGCTGATTGGTTGTCCGATCTGGTTTTCCGGAATCAGCGTTGTGTCAATAATCAGCTGATTACCATTCACAGTTATTCCCGGAACGGTCGGTGAGAATTCTACCGTTCCATCGGCTGGATACGGATACAATTCGATCGGACTCGTCGTGGTACCGATACAGAACGTGTCTGTCGATAAGCGCAGATCGGCTTCAAGCGGAGGCATGATAAAGCCTATCGGGCGGCAATCCGAGCAGCAAAGGTATGGCAGCGTGAAATCGGCTACGATCGTACCGCCTGCAATTCCGTTAACAGCATTGTTGACGTAAACGAGCAGGAACGTATCGCCCTGGTGTACACCGGCAAGGTGTTCCATTCCCGGGTGTTGTTCCTGGAATTTGGCCAGGCTCAGACCGATCAGGATGTCCTGCTTGCGACGCTCGATCTCTTCGTGGATCAGCTTCAGCTTATCGGCTGCGCAGCACAAAGTTGTGATATCCTGGTAAAGATTGATCAGCATCAGCTGTGTTTCAGCTCGTCCTTTCAATGCCATTCCCTTGATAAATCCTCTGCGGGCTGCTGCACACAGATTGACAGCATTCGCATCGATAACCTGGATCACATCCGGACGAATATCAACGAGCTTGATCGGACGCTTGTCCATCATCACGTAAGCATACGAAATGACTTCGTTTGGTGCTTTGAGCGTCGCATCCACAGTGGCATCGTTCCTGTCGTAACCCAGACGATCGATCAGACGATCTACCTGCGCGATGATGTCCCGTCCGGAACAGCCGCGGAATTGGTCGAAGGTCTTGATCATCATGCTTCCGAGCGCATTCTTGTCATTGTACAAATTGGCTTTCACCGCATTGTAAGCCGGGTCCTTGCTCGGAAGGGCCGTATCGGAAACAGCCGGCTCTACCGGATAGGTAAAATCTTCCTCGTGGTAGTTGTAGCCCGGAACAGCCGTACTGAACGCCGAAAAAAAGTAGGATACTTTCCCCAGCAGACATTCGTGTTCCTGTGTCCAGGCGTCGAGCAGGATCTGCAGATCTTCGAAATGACAAGCGTAATCATCCATGTTGATCGGCTCGTTCGGATTGATCGTGATACCGAGCGCTTTCACATCGAATGCCAGTCCATATTGGGTTTTCAGCGCATTGATCCGCTGAATGGCCGTGTTGTAAGCGTAGCCCTGATGACCTTCGATCGCAAGGAAATTGTGCGGCTCGAGGTTGTATTTCAACGGCAGCTGGATCGGTCCCGAAGAATCGAGCAGCGACGT
Organism: Flavobacteriales bacterium UBA5871; assembly: GCA_002432085.1. Classification (GTDB taxonomy): domain Bacteria; phylum Bacteroidota; class Bacteroidia; order Flavobacteriales_D; family Crocinitomicaceae; genus Fluviicola. The sequence goes on along the minus strand of DJFN01000230.1, from coordinate 18,598 downwards.
GTGATAGCTCAGGTTCCGGTTCTGCTTGTTGACCTGGTATTTATCGAAGTTCCAGGCGTTCAGCAAGGAATTATCGAGGTTGTAGTAGAACGGAATGGCTTTGTTTTCGATCAGCGAACGGTACGAGGACGGCGTAATGCGAATTTCTCCTCCGGGAACTTCCGACTGGTAAGTCAGCAACATGCTGATCACGCGATCGACATACAAATCGAAGCGCTCGCACCAGTTTTCCTCGTCTTCGAGAATCGGCGATTTGTAGAAATCGTGACGATAGCTTTTCAAATAGCGATCGGCCGGCAACGGAATCAGTCTTCCCAGCAGCAAATGTTTCGGGAAAGAGAGAATATCCGGATTACAGCCGCAAACGCTGTCCATAAACATGCTTTTCAGCTCGTTGTAAGCATTCACAACATCGCGCAGCAAGTCGTAGCGGTATTGGAAATACAGCTGCGGATAGGTCGCCCCCGTTCCGAAAAGCTCATTCAGCTTCGTGGTGATCTGCGTTGCTTCGGAGCTCATGCCCAACTTGCCCAGCATCGTGCTGAAGCCGTTTTTAAGCTTGTCGATGATGTTTTCGGCCTGCATGGCATTCAGATAGTTCGAACGCAAGGCCGAAAAATCAACTGAATTGGTGGCGTTTACAGTCACGCGCTGCACAGCCACTTCGTCCAGGTTCAGGTAGGTCGAAATGAGGTAATTCGCGTCGAAGATTTCATCGTGTGACAGGATGTAATCCGCATCTGCCTGGGAAACCAGCAATACGCGCAGCTTGCGGATGTTCTTGATTCCCTGGTTTTCGCAGTTGATGCCGGTACAAGCGCTCGGATCTTCCGCGTAGTTTTCGAGGTACAGCAGCACGACAAGGTCCGAAAGGTTCGGCAACGCGGAGATGTACGGATCGGTTACGGCTGCTTGTCCGGCCGGGATTGCTTCCAGCAGATTCAGCTGTACATCCGAGCCGTTAATGGTGCGCCAGAAGTATGGCTTGTACTGGGCCGGATCGTCGTACTGACGGTATTGCAAAAAGCTCAGCGACGGAATGTCGATATTCTCCAGCGTCGGATCGCCGTTTACAGGCGAAGACAGTTTCAATAAATCGCCATCCGTGTCGATACCGGCTCCTTGCGTGATCGTCATCTGGCCGTTCTCGTAGCTTACTTTAAAGCCGCATACGATTCCGACTCCGCTGAGGAAAATGCGCGATAACCGGTCCTGATCGTCGAAAAAATTCAAAAATTCATTCAGCTGCTCCGCCGTTAGTACCTGATCCGGCACAAAAGAGCGGTATGTGGGTGTGATTGTGGTCAACTTCGTTTCCATATTTTTCTTCTTATTACAGTGTTCCTAATTTTGTTCTTCCAAGTATGATGTCATCATCCTGATCTTCTTCCTCTTCGTCGCAGTTGTGCAGTTTTCCGACAGGGAAAATGCTGTTCAGGTTCGTCAGGATGTCGATCAGGGCAATCAGCTCGGGTTCCGGGTGATAATCGTCCATCGGCGATTTCGCAATGAGGTAATTCCGGTACGCGGTCTCAAACTGCAGGAGCTGGTTGTCCGCGTTGGGCACTTCGCCTTTGCGGGAACCGACCCAGCAAATTTTAGCAAGGATGTGCGCCGGCAATTCTTCGCGGATGAGCTCTTCCATAAAGGCACGGAAATGCATGTCGGAGAAGCGCTGCGTGAAGCCCGGCAGAACGATGCTCACTCTGAACGAATAAGGATCGATACCGCAGCAGGATTCCTGGCAGTTATCCGCACAGATCGGCAGGAATAAATCCGGCGCCGTGTCGGGATAGTTGCTGTCAGGACGCAGCAGAATGTGCTCTACCGTGAAACCGCCTTCTTCCGTGAAATCGTATTTCATGAACCGGATCGTTTCCAGCAGCGCTGCTTCCATATCCACAGCCGTCGGGAAATAGATCAGCTGTTTCGCAAGCACATAGGCAGGATCGGTGTCCGGCACTTCCGGGTTCACAACGGCGAAATAGTAATTTCCGCCGCCCGATATTTTAACCTGGATGTTATCAATCACCTGGTCGGCAACCACGCCCGCTTCGAACGCTTCTTCGATCTTCTCCTCGCTGGTCTCGATGAGCTGCAATACAGCAAAATACAGGTTGTTGATCGCTTTCTTGTGGCTCGGATAGCTGAGCTCCGATGACAGGATCACCGTGGAAGCTGCGTTGCGGATACGCCATTTGAAAACGCCCGGACTTTGCTCGTAGACTTCGATGAACGAATCCGACAGGTTCCGGCGGAAGTAGTTCTTCATTCCGGAAAGCCGCGCCACGCGTTTTTCCACGCCGTCTACGTTTCCGGTATCCCAGAGCTCGGAAGTCGGCTGGTGATAGTAGTTGAAACCCAGACCGCGCTCGCTGCTCAGCGTTACGTATTCGCGCAGGAACGTTTCCTTGGATTTCAGCACCATTTCACTCGTGAAGGAACCGTAGAGCTCTTTCATCAGGAAAGCGTATTTGCTGAAGCTTTCGGCGAAACGTGCCAGCAGGTGGTCGAGCAGCTCGTTGCGACGTGCAATNNGTGCAATGTCGTCCGCCAGGTCTTCGAACAATTGTTCGGAAAGCAGCGCATTGTCGGTTTGCGGGTAATTGGTTACCAGTTCTTCGAAACCGTTGATGTCGGCAACAGCCTGCGTAAAATAGGTGTGGCTGAGCTGCGGGTCGATGGACAGCAGGTCTTTCGCATGTTCGAGGTGAGCAAAATAGGATGCCAGCACCTGATCGAAGAACAACAGGTAAGCTTTCAGCTGCTTGGCCTGCGAGCGACGCGCCGTTTCGGCTGTCGGCATCAGACCTTCCTGTCCGATTCCGTATGTATCCGGGAAGTCGTTCTGAATGGTCGTGTACCAGCCGGTTTCGAGGTAATCACCGGAAGAAATCTCCGGAAAACGATCGATCGCAGCCTGGTCGTTGTAAGCCTCTTCAGCTGCTTTGAGCTCTGCAAGGATCTCGTTGGCACGTTCTTCGTCTACGCGAACCGGCAGGTTGTCTTTGCGGTAGTTGAATACTTTCTGGTCGCAAAGCACCGGTCGTTTGTCGGCGTCGATACAGATCAGCCAGTTGTTCGGATCGTTCGTTCCGGAACAGTCGCCGATCGTGATCTCGGAAACCTGTTTTACACCCGGCACGTCCATGATCAGGCTGATGATATCCGACAGGCGGATTTCACTGCGAAGCGTTGCTTTTTTCAGCTCTTCGGTATCGATGAAACCGCTTTCGAGCAACGGACCTTCGAAAATCTCGTCCATGCGGTAGCCTTTGTCTATCATCTGCTTCAGCGAATAGAAATGAACGCCCGGCGAGAAGTAGTCTTCGATCGCAAACTGAATGCGTGCGTGCACTTCGTCTTCGTCGGCTTCGTTTTCGAGACCGATATTGGCGCAGATCGAAATGGGCTGTTCCCCTACTTCGTCGATCAGTTGAAGATCTTCGCAAAGATTCCGGTTGGCGTGGTATTTCGCCCGCATCAGCGTTTTGATGTTGTCGATCTTCTGCTGGCGCTGCGGATCGTCCGGATCCACATCGAAATCCACCAGAATGGTGTTCAGACCTTGCAGGCTGAATTCGGAGCGCTGTTCAGGCAACAGGTAGGAAAAAGCGTTCGGATCATAGGACAGCTCGCCGTCGCGGCAGTTGGCATAGACTTTCACCTCGTAAGGCAGGATCCAGCAGTTGCGAACGCCATCCATATCGATGAACAGCTTGCGGTAGTCGAGCGCCGTAACGGCCCGGTTCGGCAGGATCTGCTGAGCCGTGTAGAATNNCGGGCATGGAAAGGTTGATCCGGTTGCCCAGGTCGGTGATCGCATAGCTGAGCATTTCGAGGATCGTGATCCCGGGATCGTGCTCGTTGTAATCCGTCCAGAGGCCGCCTCCCAGCGACGCAATATGCTGTATGCCAATGCGCCGCAGGTATTCAAAGTCCAGATCGTTCCCGGTGGCAACGTCCCTGGCAATAGTGGTACTGTTTTTTAAAGCTGGCATTGTTCAGTTGCTGTGTTAGGAGTGAGACATGTGTTAATAGTGGTCGAAATTTCGTGTCGCTTGGCAGAAACCAGGATCGCTTTCGGTGAAGTCGGCTCGGCAGACGTAACAGGCGCTCCGTCCTGGAACAGCCTGACATCCTGCAGATAATCCACATACGGAAGCTCTTCGATGTAATCGATCAGCACGCTGAGGTGCAGCTTTCCGCCGAAATCGATCTCTTCGCGACCGCTGAAGGCCCACGGCGAAAGGAATCGCGTGATGTCTTCGTTGAGCTGGTCGACGTAAAGCGCTTCATCGAACTGCGGATAGAATTTTACCTTCGTCGACACTTTCACTTCCTGGTAATCGGGATTGATGACGTGTGTCTTGACGTGCAGCGAATTGAGCTCCGAAATGAAGTCGTCGACTCTGTTCAGCGTGGCTTTGCTTACGCGCGGTTGGTAGCGGTCGAACACGTTCCGGTTGAGCGTATCGGGAATGACCACGAGGGTGACATTGCCCGGCGACTGAAACGAACAATCGCTGGTGTGCGTGAGGCATTTGACTTTGTAGATCTCAGGGAAGTTCTGAAGCACGAGGTGCTCGTAATCCCAGAGGTTGATCGCGCGGTTTTTATGGCGCAGTCGCTCGCTTACACGCTTGTAATATTGTGCGTCGTTTTCCGCCGATCTTCCGCCAAAGGAATTGTAAGGCTGTTTGATCGATTTAACGGTTGCGAGCCGCGATACAAGCTTACTGATCGTTTCGGCCGGAATGCCTTTTTCAAGGTGCGAAAGCTCATTGCCTCTGTCGTCGAAGACAGCTGTGGCTGCCTGGGCGAAAATTCCCAGCATGCGACAGACTGCATCGGAGGTTTTGTACATTTTCGCACGCACCCAGAACATTCCCGGTGGCAAAAGCGTGTTGTCCGAAGTCGCCTCGAACGGTATTTTGAATTTCACCAGGCCCGATTGCAGGAAGTTATCGGTTTCGTTGACCAGCAACAGGCTCGAATCGAGTGTTTTCCAGTTGTTATCGCAGAGAATCGCCCAGTGCACTTTCTGACTTCCGCTGAAAGATTCCGCCAACGGATTTTCCGAGCCTTCCAATACCTGGATGAGCAGAGAAACCTGCTGCAATTGCGCCGCGTTTTCCAGCCCGATGTAGAGCTCACCGCCTTTGCAGTAAACCGGTGTCAGCGAGCAAACCGGAGTTTGTCCGTCATACGAAGCCTTCAGAAAAGCATTTTCTTCCGATTCTCCGAACGGATGCAGGTGGAACAGCTGAACAGTGCGTCCGTCAAATGTCTGCTCGCTCTGCGGAAACAGGTTCAGCTCGTCGGTCGCGGAATAGTTCAGTGTGATCGCGTCCGCAAACGGGATGTACGGCTGGTTCGGGATCGGCACGTTCGGATTGGTGCTCATCATCGCCAGGGAATAGATCCGAGGATAGATTTCCTGTAAGAACGATTGGTTGAGCGTCAGTCGGATCGGGCCCGAAGCATCGGCGGCAAAACTGTTGTTGTTGACCGAAAAGTCGGTCTCGAATTCTACGGGATTGGATCCATCCGGCACGAACAGCTCGATATTGGTCTGCAACGGATCGTTCCAGCTGCCATTGGAGTAAATCCACGAGCTGGCTTTGAAGTAGTTGTTTCCGGTAACGATATTCGTGTAGTAATCCCGGAACAGCTCCATCTCGACCATTTGCATCTGTTGCACCTGCTCCGTGTTCGAAGCATTGATCATCATCATGTTCGATTGTGACTGTTGCTGTTGTTGCTGTTGCTGCGTATAAGGCACGCGTGTATTGATCCACTCCTGTGTAATCGTTCCGAGGAACGACTGATCATAGCCTTCGTAGTAAACTCGAAAGTCGTCAGGCGTGTTTTTCCAGTGAATGTTCACATCGATGTGTTTCCATTTCTTACTGAACACTTCTTCGTGGAAGATCGAAAAGGCCGAGCCTCGCACCGGATCGGTGGCAANNCGGCTTCTTCACATTCAGCGTTCCGGTGTCGTTTTCGATGGTCAACGCCCGCATATCGGTGACATTCACTTTTACCTTGAGATCCGTAACGGGTTGTGAAAACAGTCGGTAAATGTCGTAGCCGCCCAGCTGGTCTGTCGCCACTTCGAAGCGGAAAAGCGGATCGCTCGTCGTATAATTGCCGCCGTGAAGCGCCGCATTATAGCCCACAACGGCTTCCTGTTCGGCTTGCAGCTCCATGCAAATGGTCAGCCACTGTCCGTTCAATCCCGTTGTGTAGTTTTGCGGCGCGCCAGTGTTCTCGTTGATCGTGATCGTTCCCGTTGACGGCGAAAGCGGTCCCACCCAGCCTTTCGGACCGGTGTAATAAACGGATATCAGTGAAGTATCTTCCGATGCCGCCGTAAGTGTTGGCAAAGCGCCCGAAAACAGGGCTTGTATAACGACCTGGCGTTTTCCTTCCGACAATGCAAGCGTGTGCGATGCAACGGCAAAACCAACTCTCGCTTGTGATTGCAGCGGGCGTGAATCCGGCGTTCCGGCATAGCCAAACGGATACCACGTGGTATCGTCGCCGGGAAATGCCGCTCCGGCACCGTCATAAGTCGACGCTTCGGAAGCCGATCGCAGTGCATAGCTGCCATTAACCGGCGCATTCGGTGCATTGTAAACGGTTTTCACCGCTCCCACTTTCGCCTGGTTGAAGACCACTTCGTCTTTCAACGCGTAAACGCGGGTTTTGTCGGTGAGATCCTTGCCGGCGTCCAGCTCTGTCCCCACAGGAATTTTCTCCTGTACGAACGCACGCGCCAGTTCGAAAATGACGTTCACACTGTCCGGTTCTTCCGGCAGATGGTCCAGCTGTAATACCTCGGAATAGTAAAAATCGAGGTGGCGCCTGGTAAAGCCGTTCAATCGGTCTGTCGATTTCGAGATCAGCTGTAGAAAGCACACGAACAATGTCAGGTGCGGTGTTAATTTATCGCTGTCTTCGAGGTCGTCGAGCAGCGTTTTAATAGTGTTGAAGTCCGGGAAGAAATCCTGCCAGTCGCCATCTGCGAAGCGGTCGTCCTGCTCATTAAAGTAGTTGACGTCTTTCGCGAAATTGTAGGCGAATTTCAGCCATTCTTCCAGACCGAAGCCCATCAGCTTCAGGTTTTCCGGGTCGAGCGCACGATCGTAACGCATCGACTGATCCAGTCCGTTCCTTTTCAGAACCTCTGCTATCTCGTTGCAATTACTCATAATGCTCCGGTTTTAGTGTATGAAATATCGTTTCCTTCGAGTCGGTAGAATGGGTACACCATGTTCTGTCGTGAATTGGTGGCCCGAATGCGGTATTCGATCAGAATGTCGATGCGCCCGTCGAGAATGTAATCCTGGTTGAGGACCACATCCAGCAGGTCGATCCGCGGCTCGTAGTAGAGAATAGCCGTTCGGATCAGATCGGTGATCTGTGTGGTAAGCGTCAGGTTGATCGATTCGAAAAGGAGCTCTTCCAGCGAGCAGCCGTAGCCCGGCACCATGATTCGCTCGCCTTGCCTGGTCGACAGCAACACTTGCAGACTCTCCGCAATGTCTTTTTCGTCCGAACTCATCCGGACAAAACGGGTGGTTTTGTCAAAACTCGGCGGAAAACTCCAGCCTGTTCCCAAGAATGATTCGTTTAATTCCATGTCGTTTGTTATTATCCGATTAATACTGTCGCCAAACCGGCGACGATTGTACCGCCATGTGCGGTCGTGTCTGTCATCCGGGCGGCCGGTTTTCCACCGATCAGTACGGTGGCGGATCCGCCGGTTATGGTGTCGGGAGGGCCCGAGCAAGCGGCCATGTCACCCATGCGCGCCGCAGGCATTCCGCCTATCAGTACCGTGGGCTCGCCTGCCGGTAGTACAGGACCACCGACGTGTGGCACATTCCCTGTCACCATGGGACAAACGTGCATGTCTGTTACGCGTGCTGCCGGCTGTCCCATGATCAGTTGATTTGAACGATTGAACCTTTGATCGTCGTCGTGGCGCTCGAGCTGACTTCCGTTCCGGCGCTTCCTGAAGCTTTCACTTCTGCCTGACCGGTGATCTCGATGTTCATGCCTTCGATCGTTACGTCGCCCGTGGCTTTCATCACGAGGTCTTTTCCGCTTTCAAGGGAAATTCCGTCGCTGCTGAGCTTCACCGTGTTGGAATTTTCATCCTGCAAGGTGATCTCGCCCGCGTCTTCGTCGATGATGATCTTCTTACCGGCCGGCGTTTCGATCGTCACGGATTTCTTCTCGTCGTCGAAGAGGAACTTCATCTCGCTACGGGTCACGAAGCCTTTGATGTTGTTCGCGTCTTCGGCAGTCAACGGCGCCGGCTTGGCGCTGCTGTTCAGCATTCCGACGACCACCGCGTTGTTGGGATCTTCGTTGATGAACGCCACCAGTACTTCGTCACCGATTTCCGGCAGGAAGAACGAGCCGCGGTTTTCACCGGCGTCGAGTGTTGCCACTCTGCACCATATTCCCTGCTCGGTACTGTTCACGATCGGCAGCTTCACCAGGATGCGGTATTCGCCCAGCGGATCGTCCTGCAACTGCGATACAACGCCGTATTGCAATCCTTTCACCGCCGGTGTTAATCCGGCAGCAGGCGCATCGTTGATGTCGTAGGTTTCCGAGAACCAGGTCGGGTCCAGCCCGAATTGAGCATCGACCGTCCAGTTGCCATCGACAACGCTGTGCTGAACGCCGGAGACGAAAATGTTTCCGTCAAACCGGTCGCTGATGCCTTCCAGCTTCAGAACCGTTCCCGGTTTTACTTTTTCGATTCCCTGGAAACGAACGCGTCCGCGGACCTTTGCCATTTGCTGGAACAGCATTTTGGAGTTGGCCCAGTCCTGCGCCTGCGTTTCGTTCAGGTTTCCTCCGTATTTCAGCTCGAGGTCTGCGAGTCCGATCACTTCCGCCAGCTTTTTCGAGTCGAGGTTTCCGCTGGTTTTCGCCGGTGGATTGTTCGCTTCGATCGTGCTGATCTCCTGATCGGCCTGATTCCAGCTGTAAGCCGTGACTTTGGAAAACTGGCTGCGTGCATCGATCTCGGCGTCGAAATCCAGGATGGACATGCCATAAGCCACGGTTTCGACCGGATCCTGCTCCGGATTCGGCTTCCCGATGATCACTTTGCCGTTGTCGGTAAAGCAAACCAGTCCGTTGGCCTGTGCTCTTGTGACCAGGAAATCCCAGTCGGAAGCATTGTACTGCACCAGTTTTTCGTGCTGGTAGCTGGTTGATTCAATGTCTTTCTCGAAACCGTATTCGTCGATCATCTCGTTGAATACATCGCTGTCGGTGCTGTCGTAGAAGTACCGCGACTTTCGGCCAACGGTCATTTTCACGGCTTCGTCCTTGCATTCGATGCTGAACGACATGCCGTTTTTCTTCGCCTTGACCGAATGCCGGATGATAATTCCCTTGAAGATCATTTCCGTTTCGGAGTGGTAGCCCAGGTTGATTTGTATCTTTTTTCCGGGAACAAAAAATTCGCTGTTGCTCAGAACGAATTTCTGATCGGTCGATGATCCGTCGAAGAATGCCAGCCGGGCCGTCGCGATTCGATTCAGCTCTTTCCGGATATGCACCGCCAATAGCGGGAAAGTTCCGGGAATTTCCTTATCGTCGATCAGAACCTGAATCGATACCAGATCGGGGTTCTTTGCTGTTTGTATTTGGCCCGTGTTGTTCATCTATGCAGGTTTTTGAATAGGTGGAAAAATAAGTCGCTGGCCAACCGTCAGTTTCCGGAAAGCGGTGAGCTTGTTCACGCGCGCCACTTCCAGGTAGTACTTGGAATCGCCATAAATGCGTTTGGTCATCAGTGGAAGCGTATCGCCTTCTTCTACCACGCGAACGTGGGTAAGATCGGGCGAGCTTTTTTTCTCCTCCGCCGAAATGAGCTTGTTGTCCTTGAAGCTCTTGAATTTGGTCTTCGCCACGGCGCGAATCGGCTTTCCCTCCGAATTGAACAGCTTGTATTCAATGGACGTCTCCGACAGCACACACGTAAAGCACAAAGTTCCCCAGTTGATTTTCAGGTAATTCGGCTTGTGAATGGTTCCGTCGTAGATATACACCACTTTCAGGAATTCGTCGATTTCCGACTGAACGCCCTTGTTCGCTCCTTTCGAGACGAAGGCATTCAGATCCGCTCCTTTCGTGGAGTCAAAGACTCCCGTCGAATCGAACAGGAACTCGAATTCCAGATCGGAAGGTGGGGTCCACTGATAATAACTGGGCTGCTGTCCTCCGTTGACGACAGGTGGGATGACGTATTCGAGCTTGTAGCTCTGAACGTACTTTTCAGGATTCACCATTGCCACGTACTTGGCCACTTCTTTCGACTGGTCGTTGAATTCCGGGTCGGAATACGCGGTGATGGTCATTTTGGTGAGTTCGCCTGTAGCCATTATCGTTCTTTTTTGTCGTTTATAATTGCGCACACTTCATCCACGCAGGCCCCCATCAGCTCATCCATCGATTGAGAAGGCCGCTGGTCCGTCTTCGGTTGTTCGTCGTTGACCTGGATCCTCACGTGCAGTTCTTTGATTTCTATCGGCATGATGGTTTAAATTGCTCCCAGCTGTTCGACAGTCGGGATGGTGAAGTATTTGTAAGTAAGCTCGATGGTTTCGATCACGATGTTGCTGCTTTCCGCATTGAATTCGGACACTTCGCATTTCACCGGCAGTGCTCCTTTGATGTTCCATGTCTTGAGTGGCATGGCTTTATCGTTCATCAGGATCACCACCATATCCATGGGAGTGAATTCGAAATTTTCAATTGCATTGTTGCACCAACGCAGCAGTGCGGAGTCGGGAACCATGCCCCGCTTGAGCACCAGGTTCGGAAACCTGACGCTCTGGGGCAATTTGTGTCTGAAGCGGTTTTCGCCTCCTTCAACTACTTCCGTAATTTCAACACTGGCAGAAAGGCCCGCAACCGATTGAAACATCGAGTCGATGACTGCGAACTGCTTGTTGAGAAACTGCACGTGAAAGTGAAATCCACGAGGCGGATAGTAGTTGATCATGATCAGTCGTTTTGGATGGTTAAACCTTCGTGTACCAGTTCCATCGACTCGATCGCTACTTCGTTACCGTCTGCTTTCAGATCGGTCGACTGTACCTTTGTCGGGAACGCGTTACGTACTTTCCAAACGACCACCGGCTCGTGATCCTGGTTCAGCAGCGAGATCGTGATATCGCGGCGCTCGATGGTGTTCATCTGAACAGAGTTCAGCCAATCGTAGTACTCGTTATCGCCCTGGAACATGCCACGCTTGAGCGTGATGTTGGAATACTTGCGCAGTCCCGGCATTTTGATCTTGCTGTATTCAGGGCTTGCTCCCTGACGGTATTCGATTACTTCCAGCTCTGAATCGAGCCCGGAGATTTCTGTGAAACCGATTTTCGTTCCTCCCCACTCTACCTGAAAGTGAAACTTCGGTAATGGATAGTTTGCCATAATTCTTGTTTTAAAGTCGTTAATGAATAATTAGTGATTATGCCTGCTGCATCATATGTGAGAAGCGCAGTACGATGAATTCGGCCGGTCTTACTACCGCCATTCCGATCTCGACGATCATCTTGCCATCCAGTACGTCCTGAGCTGTCATCGTTACGCCGAGTCCTACTTTCACGTAGAAAGCCTGCTCCGGCTTACCTCCTGCAAGCGCACCCGCTTTCCACTGAAGGATGAGGAAGTTCTCGATCATCGCGCGCACCTGTACCCAGGTATTTGCGTCGTTAGCCTGGAACACGAATCCTTCGGTTGCTTTCTTCACGGATTCTTCCACCATGTTGTAGAAGCGGCGAACGGAGATGTATTTCCACTCGGCGTTGTTGCCCGCCAGCGTGCGTGCGCCCCAGACAAGGGTACCGCGGCCGGTGAAAGCGCGAATCGCGTTGATGGATTTTCCGGCAAGCGTATCGATATTCATACCGCCCTGCAGATCGTTCGAGATGTTGTAGTTCGGTCCGATCACATAATTCAGGCTCGTGTTTGCCGGCGCCTTCCAAACACCGTTGTTGGCATCCGTGCGGGCGTAAACACCTGCGATGGATGAGCTTGGCGGAAGCAATACCGGGATCTGGGTGATCGACGTTTTGATGCGATTGTACAGCGCGTTGTTGCTGATCTTGACAGCATCAAGCGTTGTAGTCGTGGTCGCTGTGGAAAATGGCCCGAGAGCAGTGATCAGTGCGGCGATCTGTGCACCCTGCAGCGTAGCGATCTTAGCAGCGATATCCGGTGCGCCCAAAGTCGTTGTGATGTCTGCCAAAGCAGCCGATACTGTAGCCTGATCGGTTGCTGCATTCAGCGTAATGAGGTCAGCCGTGAGATCATCATCCACTGAAGCCAGATTAGTTGTGATCCAGGTAGCAACGTTGTTCTTTGCTGTAGTCAGCGCCGGAATGCTCGCATGCCCAGGATNNGGATTTTGTGCAATCGCATCATCGGCAATAGCCATCATTTCCGCGAGTGAAGCTCCCGCCGACGTTGAAACGTTGATGATCTGCTGTACTTTGGCATCGATGTCCGGAACCAGCAATAAAGCATCGGGATCAGTAGCTCCTGCAGCTTCTGTGACAAAGTCAGCAATCTCTGTTACGTAACCCGCGAGCAACGACTGTGCGTTGGTAACATCGCCGTCATCGATCGCCGTCACATCACCGTCATAGTCAGCGGCTGTCGTAACGGAAACATCCACATCTGCATCCAGGTACTGGTAGTCGAGGGTCGTTTTCACATACGGATAGTAAGCCGCTCCGTATTTGATGTACTCCGGATCATTGGAGATCTTGCTGCGCAGCTCCAGGAAATCGGTCGTCGTGCTGATCGCTGTGAGGCTGCTCATACGTGTGTCGATGATCGTGAAACGGTCCTGCAGCTTGTGGCACTGCATCAGCGCGTCGTTGTAGAGGCCGTAAGCGTCGTCAGCCGATAACGCTGTCGCATCCGGGAATACGATGAGCGTTGGCTCGTCTTCTTTCTCCAGCTCTGTGAGACCGGCTTTAATCGTCGATGCCGACGGTGATCCGCCGCTGTAATTTCCTACGCAAACGATGTAGCAAGGACCACCACCGTTTGCAAAGTACATCTGCAGGGAGTAGTACATCAGGAATTCGCTTCGGTCGGCAGGATCCAGATCGGACTTAATCGTAGTTCCCGTAACCGTTACGGTGATATCCTGCTGGTTTTGCGCTTTTCCGAACTGGGTTTCATATTCCAGCATGGAAGTGATCCGGACTGGAGTCGGTGGCTGTGTAAGAGTCGGCAGCAAGGATGAGCCATCCAATGCTACTGCCTTTTCCGTGTAGCCGATAAAGGCCGGAACTGCTGTCGCTACCTGAGCGACGGACGGTGGAAGTGTTGAGATCTCTTCCACAAATACGCCTGGTGTGTTTAATGTTAACGCCATTGTTTATTGTGTTTAGATATAAATTACTGAGTAAAAATTCCCCGCTTCGATTTCTGCTTTGCTGACATCCGGCGCGGGGTAGTAGTACGGTGTCAGGTCGAATTCTTCTTCCGGTTCAGGCTCGGGGCCTGTGTAGTGAAGGGTCAGCTGGCCGGGATCGATCTCGATGTAGCCGTTTCGGGTGAGCGGTTTAGGACTCGTTGTCTCTGCATAATAGTCTGCGTTTTGAAAGTAATATTTCCAGATAGTGCTGCGGTTGGCGAATTCCAGCTCGAAACGGACCGGATCGACCGGGATTTTGCCGTTCGTGTCGGTGATGTTGACTTCATCGCCGTGCATGCGCAGCGTGATAACTCCCAGCAAGCCAAGCTGCTCTTCCCGGGAAATGCCGAGCAAAGTCGTCAGCTCCTGCGATTGGGGCAGGTCGAGACGGTAACCGTTCGTAAAGAACTCCGGATCGGCAGAAGTCGGCAGGTACGGAAAATTGAGCGTGTCGGGCGGCTGAATGTTGGAGAAAAAGAACAGCTCGTTCTTAACCAGCGTCAGGTCTGTATAGATCTCGAAAGACGGATCGCCGATCTTCACCAGGAAGTGCAGCTCCAGGTTGTCGTCCAATGAAATGAGCGGAGCAGCCGGATTGGCCGGTGCCGTTGACTCGATGCTGGCTACGATCTGCAATCCTTTGTGGTCAGCACGCAGCAAAAGCTTCTGATTGTTCAGCTTCTTAACCGTCTGCGCTGTCGGAACAACACGGAGAAAGCCGTTGAAAGCATAATTTTTGAGCATCAGCTGCTGCTGCACAGGATCCATTCCGCGGAAAGGGTCCGGACCGCTGTTCAGATAGTATTCGTGCAATACATTCAGCTCAAAAAGGGTTCGGTATGTTAGTGAATAGCTCATACGATAAATCAAACAGGAGTGACATTAATGTTTCCGATGTTTTCCGTGATCAGCGGCGATTGATCCAGCGTGGCTTCACGGTCGATCACCACAAGGCTCATTTTGTACAGTGCACACGGCAGCTGTCGGCCGCCCAGCGTTCCCCAGATATAGCTGAGGTTTTCAAAGGTCGGCGTGTACAGTTCCAGCGTGTAACGGAAATCGCCCATTGCGCTGAGAATAGGATCGGAATGATCGAAATTGGTATTGGCCTGCGTGAAGACGCTTTTCCCCTGGAAAAATTCCAGCACGCGCGAGAGGTACTTCAAAGCCACATCGTAACCCGTTTTGTTCGAGCTGAACAAGAGATACAGGTTCAGGTTGATGCGGTTGTTACGGTAGGTGACCTTGTTGTTTTCCACCCGGTTGTTCGGAAAATTCCGGAGTGTGGCTTCTTCGTTCAGGTTGAGCAGGGTCAGAACAACCTTGTCCGCCATTGGCTGATTCGAATCCGGGTCGTTCTCCACAAATGCGATATTGTCGAGAACGACATCTTCTTCAAGTCCCTGGCTGGCGAGATAGCTGTTCAGCTCCCCGATCAATATGTGCAGCGATTCATAAATCATGACAGTGAGTTTCGCGGTTAATAAAAAGTGGTTCCTGAGTGGTTAGCTCGGTGATTAGTATTTAAAATGTGAGAAAGAAGGACTTCCGGCGGAAATAACAGAAAAGTACCGGTTGAAAAGAGACTTAAGTGATCACGGCGAGTCGTCCAGATCGACCGGTTGCCAATTTTTTTCAGTGACCTCTTCAGCCGGCAGCCTGTTTGTAAAGCAGCGTCTGCTGGTCCCGGACATTTCCAGGGTTGTCTTGTAAGACCGCAATCGTTGCCGATATAGACCGTTCTTTTCCGAAGCCGTCAGCGGTTTCCAGTTCCGCTTTCGGGCCGTTATCTCCTCACCGGAAGATCCTTTTTCTCGTGGTGTTACCGGCCTGGTCTGCAGAAACAGGCATGGAATAAGAGGGAATCACACACGTCTGATCAGACACGCGGTGCGCAGGCGCAGGCTTTCCGGATGTATGTGCTTTTTCCTTTTCCATTTGCAGTAACGGGTTAGGCAAAGAATGTCCGGCGGAACAGTCGGAAAAGACTGAACACGTAACGTTCAAAGCCGTGAAACCATGACAGAGCGGAACAGACCGATTCTGTCGTGAGTTTCTATGTTCTTAATAGCTCCTGGAAAAGCTTCAGTGAATGTGCGGTTACAAAAATTCTGGAATGTGGTTTTTTGTAATCCTTGGCAAGCTAACATGGATTTTAATCATATCCAAATCTTTTTGCCTGTTTTTTTATTAATAGTTGGTTATGTGTCGGTTGTCGGGCTTTTTTTATAGGTGAATAATCGATTTTTGTGTGCGCTTTGGTATCTTCTTATAACGTACGTTTTTCCTTTTTTGTATACACAGTTGTAAATTTCTTTTGGCAAATATCCGACGGGAAGAACGTAAACTATTTACGTTTTGAAAAAAGAAAAACTTTTTCTCACTTTCGGCTATTTTAGGCCATAAAACCCGTCCTCTATTCGTTGTTTTATCCTATCTTTAAACCTTATATAACTTAATCCACTATGCTGAATAGAACATCTATTGCTTCTGTTGCCACCTGGGAACAGCTTTTCTCCTTTCTGAGCGAAATCATTCATTACCGGATGAAGGCCACACAATCCGGCAAGGAAGCCGACTTTCCCGATATCCAATCCTTTTTGAGCGAAGAAACGTTGAAGGAACTGCCTTCGAGCGGCGTGCTGACCGAAGTCGACCTGCTGGCACTGACGCTCGCTCTCACACCGCACATGCAGCCGGAACTATTGCCCGACCTGTTGTCTTCCTACCTGTCCGAAGGCAAGGAATTTCCCGAAATGGGACTGATCCGCGGCAAAAACCGCGAGCTCTTCTTCCCTACCGGCGACACGTTATTATACCTGCTCGCAGGCAAAGACCTCGAAGCGCGTATGCACCTGATGCACTACTTCCAATGCGAATCGCACATTTTCCGGACAGGCATTTTGTCTTTCGACGGCGTTCCTGTCGGCGAGCCACGCATGAGCGGACGATTGCTCGTAGACGAAGAATACGTCGATATTATTACGACAGGAACGGTGCTGAAGCCACGTTTGGGAAGCGGATTTCCGGCACAGCTGATCGAGACCGATCTGGACTGGAAAAATCTCGTTTTACAAAAGAAAACGCTCGACCAGATCATGGAAATCGAATCGTGGCTCAAATACCAGCACACGCTGCTCAACGACTGGGGACTCGGCGGAAAAGTAAAACCGGGCTATCGCGTGCTGTTTTACGGCGCGCCGGGAACGGGAAAAACGCTCACGGCCACTTTGCTCGGAAAATACACCAAACGCGACGTCTATCGCATCGACCTGTCGCTGGTCGTTTCCAAATACATCGGTGAAACGGAGAAAAACCTTTCGCGCCTGTTCGACAAAGCCGCCAATAAAGACTGGATTCTCTTTTTCGACGAAGCCGACGCCATTTTCGGGAAACGCACCAGCGTTCGCGACGCCCACGACAAATACGCCAACCAGGAAGTTTCCTACCTGCTGCAGCGCATCGAAAGCCATCCGGGACTGGTTATTCTGGCCTCCAACCTCAAAAGTAACCTCGATTCGGCCTTCACGCGCCGTTTTCAGTCCATGATCGAATTTGAAATGCCGGGCGCCGCCGAGCGACTCACACTCTGGAACGACATTCTGCCGAAAAACCTCACGCTTCACAAGGAAATCGCCCTCGAACAGATTGCACGAACGTATAACCTCAGCGGCGCGAATATCGTCAACGTGGTGCAGTTCGCCTGCCTGAAAACAGCAGAAGAAGAACGCACGGAGATCAGCCGACAGCACCTCATCGAAGGAATCCGGAAGGAATATACCAAGGAAGGGAAAATGTTCGCCTGATCAAATGTTCCGCCTCGGCTGATCTATTACCAATTGTACATTGTCAATTGTCCACTGTCAATTGTCCACTGTCAATTGTCAATTGAAATGTTGAAAAGTGAGGTTTAATTAACGTCGCAGCTGTGCGCATTCGCCTAACTTTGTATGCAAGAAATTCATACTATGTTGAAGGTTGGCGTTTTTGGAGTCGGACATTTGGGAAAGATTCACCTTCGGATCTTACAGCAGCTGACAGATGTGTATGAAGTCGTGGGATTCTACGACCCATCCGATGCCGCGGCCGGTTTTGTAAAGGAAAACGCATCCGTGAAGCGTTTCGAAACGATCGGTGAGCTCATCGACGCCGTTGATTGCGTCGATATCGTAGCTCCGACATTTGCACACTTCGAGATTGCTTCCGAAGCCATCAAAAAAAGCAAGCACGTTTTCGTTGAAAAACCCGTGACTCAAACGCCCGAAGAAGCCAAAACGCTCATGAAGCTGGCTTCCGAAGCAGGTGTTCAGGTACAGGTCGGACACGTGGAACGCTACAATCCGGCTTTCGTAAGCGCGCTGCCTTACATTGATCATCCGATGTTCATCGAGATTCACCGCCTGGCGCAGTACAATCCGCGTGGAACGGACGTTTCGGTGGTGCTCGACCTGATGATCCACGACATCGACATCGTATTGAGCGTGGTGAAATCGAACATCAAGCGCGTGGCTGCCAACGGCGTTTCCGTGGTGAGCGACAATCCTGATATTGCCAACGCCCGCATCGAATTCGACAACGGCTGCGTAGCCAACCTGACGGCTTCACGCATTTCCCAGCACAACATGCGCAAAACGCGGATCTTCCAGCGCAACGCCTATATTTCCATCGATTTCCTGAAGAAAGACGCCGAAATCATCCACCAGAACGACACGAATCAATCCGATCGCTTCCAGAAATTCGACCTCGGCATAGGCGAAGGTGTGAAACCGTTCTACATCGAGCGTCCGATGGTTAACGAGACCAACGCCATCGAGCAGGAGCTGCGTTCCTTTGCCAACGCGATCAAAACCGGAAATCCACCGGATGTCAGCATCGAAGATGGCTTTCGCTCAATGAAACTGGCCG
>DJFN01000230.1:0-151 GCA_002432085.1 Flavobacteriales bacterium UBA5871 | reverse complement strand
ATTTTACGCTACTTATTCTGCTGGCTTTCCTGTTTTCAGCATGTGTGCGCAATAATCCAAAACCAATCTGGTTAAAAATCAATGCGTGGCAACTTCAGGAAAATCCAGATCCGACAGCAGACGATCCGGGCGACCTCACGCACAACTTCAC
>DJFN01000140.1:28614-28762 GCA_002432085.1 Flavobacteriales bacterium UBA5871 | reverse complement strand
GGTGTTTGCCGACTGGTGGGCGTATAAATTCGAGGTGAAAGATGCCGTTCCGTACAATGCTTCCCTCATGAATGCCATGGGACTGATCGTTTCCATCAATTCCGATGACGCGGAAATGGGACGTCGCCTCAACCAGGAAGCCGCCAAA
>DJFN01000140.1:28357-28557 GCA_002432085.1 Flavobacteriales bacterium UBA5871 | reverse complement strand
CATCGACGACCGCATGGGAAGTCTGAAAGTTGGAAAAGACGCGGATGTCGTGCTCTGGACAACCAATCCGCTCAGCATCGAAGCGAAAGTATTGTACACGATTGTCGATGGAGAAATCCTTTACGACAGCAACCGGGATTTTACCAACCAGGCGAATGTAGAAGCCGAGCGCGCGCGCATCATTGCCAAAATGCTCGATT
>DJFN01000140.1:17378-28322 GCA_002432085.1 Flavobacteriales bacterium UBA5871 | reverse complement strand
AGCTGCTACAGCAGCTTTAGCTGAGGGATAAGGGGGAGGATAACGGTATTGGTTTTTCTCCCGGGATATGAAAGAACAGGAATTGGAAATAGATAGAAGATTAGAATGAATAAGATGAGATATATAAAAAATCCTCCCCCTGTGTCTCTCCGCCACGGCGGAGGAGCAGCCAATGGATCATACTCTGGAATAGTTGTAATGATACTGCTGTTCTTTTCATTCAATGGGAACTTGCTGGCACAGGAAAAGCAAAAGATCCTGCTGGAAAACGCCACCGTTCACGTCGGAAACGGACAGGTCTATGAAAAAGGACTCGTTGGTATCGACAAAGGCAACATTATCCTGGTGCGCAACGCGCTGGCGTATTCTTACAATCGTGAAGATTGGGACACGGTCATTAATCTTGCCGGCCAGCATTTATACCCGGGATTCATGGCGCCGAATTCCACGCTTGGACTCACGGAGATCGACGCGGTTCGCTCGACCAACGACTTCAACGAAGTAGGTACGCTGAATCCGCATGTGCGCTCGCTGATTGCCTATAATTGCGAATCGACCGTACTGGAAACCGTTCGTACGAATGGTGTTTTACTTACGCAGAGCACGCCGCGCGGAGGTGTGATCTCGGGTAGCTCATCGGTGATGCTGACTTCCTGCTGGAACTGGGAAGACGGGGTTGTAAGCGCCGACGACGGTATTCACCTCAACTGGCCTGCGAGCTTGCAGGGCGGTGGCTGGTGGGCCGAGCCTGCTCCGAAGCAGCGCAACGAACAGTACGCCGAGCACAAACGCGCGATCATTTCCTTTTTTGAAGCAGCACTGGCATATTCCAAAGCCGATAACGATGTCAAAGATCCGCGTTACGAAGCACTGATTCCTTGTATAAAAGGAAAACGCCGTTTGTACATTCACGCCGACGAACTGCAGGAGCTCATGGATGTACTCGATTTCGTCAAACAGTATGAGATCGCGTTTCCGGTGATCGTTGGCGGCTACGACAGCTACATGATCACCGAGCGCTTGAAAAATGCGAACATTCCTGTGATGCTGCCGCGTTTACATTCTTTGCCATTATTTGAAGGCGATGCCGTCGACCTTGTTTACCGTTTGCCGGCATTATTGCAAGCGGGCGGCGTGAAATTCTGCCTGCAGAACCAGGGCGATATGGAAGCGATGAACGCACGTAATCTTCCGTTCCTGGCCGGCACTGCCCGCGCTTATGGTTTAACGGAAGAAGAAGCAATCCGGGCGGTGAGCCTGAGTGCCTGCGAGATCGTGGGAATCGACAAGCAATACGGTTCCATCGAAGAAGGCAAAAAAGCTACGCTTTTCGTTTCGTCCGGCGATGCGCTTGATATGCGCACCAATCACATCACGCTCATCCTGATGAACGGAAAACTGATCCCGACGGAGAATTTCCAGACGGAATTGTATGAGAAATACAAAGAGAAGTACGGGAAGTAACTTCTTCCTCCCTTGAGGGAGGACTGAGGAGGGTGGCGCTTACCTGAATTTTTTGTCAGGAAGCCCTCGGTTTCGCAGATGATTTTTTAAATCCGTTTGCACCATTCCCGACGAAAATGCTACATTTGAAAAAAAAATAAAAGCGATGTCAGATCATCATGAACACCACGCTCACGACGAGCACCATGGTCACCACAGCAGCAACGATACGTTCTTCGAAGAGTCAACCGTAGCGATCGGTTTTGTTTACACCGTTCTTGCGCTGGGCGTCATCGTGACGATATACTTCTTCGGTTAAGAAACTTTAAGAACAGGAGGGAAGCATTTCCTCCTTTTTTATTGCAATTCCCACAACGTTTCAGTAGATTCGGTTCTGAAACTTCTTGACAGTTTATGCCGTTCAATTCGATTTTTGCGTGGGTCATGAAAAAGCGTCTGCATCAGATAGACCTTTTTCGCAAATACCCGCTTGAAGTACAGCAAGAGCTTTTCGAACGCATGATCGCCAATGCCGTTGCGACGGAATGGGGCATCGATCATCATTACATTACCCTAAAAACATACGACGCATTTCGCGAGCAGGTTCCTTTGCAGGACTACGAAAGCGTCAAGCCCTGGATCGACCGTCTGATGAACGGCGAACAGAATCTTCTCTGGCCGCAGGAAACCAAGTGGTTTGCCAAATCTTCCGGAACGACATCCGACCGCAGCAAGTTCATTCCCGTTACGCGCGAATCGCTTGAGGAATGTCATTACAAAGGCGGAAAAGATCTGCTGGCCCTGTATTACGAAAATTATCCGAATCGCAAGCTTTACAACGGAAAACACCTGATTGTTGGCGGAAGTGCGCAGGTATTGCCACTCTCACACGATTCCTATCAGGGCGACCTTTCGGCAATCATTCTGAAAAACCTGCCATGGTGGGCCGAGATCCGTCGTACGCCTTCCCGGGAAATCGCTTTGATGAGCGACTGGGAAACCAAGATCGAAAAGATGGCGCTGAGCACGATGCACGAAGACGTGTACATCATTGCCGGCGTTCCGAGCTGGACCATGGTGCTGGCGAATAAAATCCTTGAAATTACCGGCAAAAAACATTTGCGGGAAGTCTGGCCGAATCTCGAGCTGTTTATGCACGGCGGCGTAAGCTTCGAGCCGTACCGCGAATCGTTTCAGAAGCTCATTCCCTTCGACGACATGCATTACGTGGAAACATATAATGCGTCTGAAGGTTTTTTTGGCATCCAGGACGATCCGACGCTGAATGAAATGCTGCTGATGCTGGATTACGGTATTTACTACGAGTTCATCCCGATGGACAGCTTCGAAGGAACAGCGTCTAAAACGGTGCTGAACCTGTCGCAGGTCGAAACCGATGTGAACTACGCATTAGTGATCTCGACCAACGGCGGCTTGTGGCGCTACATCGTGGGCGATACGATCCGTTTTTCCTCGTTAAGGCCTTTCCGTTTCCGGATTACCGGTCGTACGCGTTCCTTTATCAATGCGTTCGGTGAAGAAGTCATCGTAGACAACACCGATAAAGCCATTGCCGAAGCCTGTTCGAAAACCAAGGCAAGCATTCGTGAATACACGGTCGGGCCGGTCTACATGGACGGAATTGAACGCGGCAGTCACGAATGGATCATCGAATTCACCAAAGAACCCGAAGACGCGAAACGCTTCGGACTCGTGCTCGATGAAACGCTTCGTTCGCTCAATTCCGATTACGATGCCAAGCGCACAAACGATATGGCGCTGACTTTCCCGAGGATTCATACAGTGGGCGAAGGCACGTTCGATACCTGGCTGCGCGAAAGAGGCAAGCTCGGCGGACAGCATAAAGTGCCGCGACTTTCCAATAACCGCGTAATTGTGGAACAACTCTTGCAACACGTTGCCGGTAATCCCCAGGAACATGCCTGAACGACTCTTATTTTTCTTCCTTTTCCTGGCCGGAACGGCTTTTTCCCAATTGCAATGGGAAGAGCGCTGGCACATGCCTATCGATGAAGAAAGCACTTGGGACGCCGATCGTGCCGGGAATGTTTACCTGTTCAATAAAGAAACGATTAACAAACTCGATNNACCCAAAGCGCGAAATCGTTCGGGACTATCACGACTATCGACGCGTCGAACTGGATGAAAATTGCCGTTTTTTCGGAAGAACAGCAGCAGGTTTGCTACCTCGACAACGCACTTGGTATTCAACCCGAATGCATCGAGCTGGCCGAAACGGGCGTCACGCTGGCCCAATATGTTGCCACGTCCAACCAAACCGACCGCATCTGGGTTTACGATCAGCTCAATAGCGAACTGCAACTGATAACGCTGCGTTCCAACCAGCGACAGATCATTCAGAACCTGCGATCGCTTGTCGACCTTGGCGCCATTACCCAATTGTTCGAATACGAAAACGTGCTCTACATTGTCGACGACACGGGTCAGGTTGCTTCGTTCGATAACTACGGAACGTTTATCAACGGCTTCCAGCTCAAAGCGGATTATGTTCAACCGTTCGCTAAAGGCTGGCTGTTTTCAAAAGGCTCGGTCATAACGGCAACGGATGGCGAAGAAGAAAAGACCAGCGGTTTCTTCGAATTGTCTTCCGGTGAAGCCATCGTTCGATTCTTTTTTACGGGCAAATGGCTGTACATAAGCACAGCTGATCAGCTCTATTGCTTCGTTTTGGTCACGCCTCCAAAGCAAGACTGACGGAATTCCCTTGCTTTTCCGAGCCTTTCAGACAATCCGGTTAACCATCTGCACATTGGTGCCTTAATTTTTCCACATTCGGCATCCGTCTGCGGGTATTTTGTAATTTAGGCAGTCGCAAAAAAGACACTTTATGCATATCGCGGTAGCAGGAAATATTGGATCGGGAAAGACGACTTTGACGAAAATGCTGGCTAAGCATTACGGTTGGGAAACGCATTTCGAAGATGTGGAAATGAACCCTTACCTGAATGATTTTTACGAAGACATGCAGCGTTGGTCGTTCAACCTCCAGATTTATTACCTCAACAGCCGCTTTACGCAGATCCAGGAAATCAAAAAGGCCGAACATGCCGTGATCCAGGACCGTACGATCTACGAAGATGCATTCATTTTTGCGCCGAATCTTCATTCCATGGGACTGATGACGACCCGCGATTTCGAGAATTACTTCTCGCTCTTCAACCTCATGGATTCTTTTGTATCGGCTCCCGATCTGCTCATTTACCTGCGTGCCAGCGTACCGACACTGGTAAACCAGATCCAGCAGCGCGGCCGCGAATACGAAGAAAGCATTCGTCTCGATTACCTCAAGCGCCTCAACGAGCGCTACGAAGCGTGGATTTCCACCTACGACAACGGAAAGCTCCTGATCGTAGACATCGACAACAACCGTTTCCCGGAAAACCAGGAAGATCTAGGGAAGATCATCAACGCGATCAACGCGGAGATTCACGGGTTGTTTTAGTCAAAATCACGTAGGATTCTTTCACCACAAAGGAGCAAAGGCTCTTTTGAAGTATTGTGTTTCCCGATTGTTATCGGGAGGGAGCAAAGAGGCTGTGGTATTACTCCACCTCCTTTTTGTAAGAAACAATAGTGGTTCTAGATTAATTCTCGTGAAATGCTTTGCAATTCGTCCCAAAACGATTCCAGGAAAGGAAGTAGCACAATAGAATGACACGAGGCCCTTTGCTTCCTTTAAGCAGCGTGGGTATACAAAATCTTTGCTCCTTTGTGGTGAGATGAAATTTAAGAGCGTATCTGATTAAGCTACAGTTTAGCCTTCCAAATAAAGATCGTCCTCGTCTGTTTGCTGATCAAATTCTTTAACCAGCAACGCAAGGTCGCCGATGATGGTGTCTTTTTGCTCGTCGCGGGCTTCCGTTCCTCCGAAATATTCCTTCAGCAACAATTGCGATTCGAGAATGGCTGATTCCGGAATGGTGCTTTCGAATTGTTCGATCAGTGTGATGGCTTCGAACGCATCGAGGAAATCGCCTTCGATCGCGAACAGGATGAAGTCGGCCAGATAAGGGCTGAAATCCAGCTTGCTGTTCCAGAACGCCGAAACGAGCTTGCGACGTAACGCGCCATTGGAAACAGTGCGGAAAGCTTCCATGAGCGGTTCAACCGTGTCGGTGTCTTTCAATCCTTCGAACAGATCCATCAGCAGTGCTTCGTTGGCCGCACTCAGACCATCCTGCCAAACGCTGATCAGGGGCTCGATCACGCTGGCGTCGCCATGAGCATGAAACGATTTGATCGCCGAAGCAATCTTGATTTCGTCCTTGCTGCGAAGATCGGTGAGTAACTGGGCTACTTTCAGCTTATGCTGCTTGCTGTTGGCGTTTTCTACGGACACGTTTGTTGAATTTCGTGCAAAGGTAGGGGATTTTTACTGGAGATTCCTTCCTTGAGAAGAGAAAGCAAGCTTTTGGGGACAAGGGTTGGTCCGGAATAGGAGAGTGACAAGCTTACTTCGTTAATCCTCCTCCTTAGTCCCCCTCCAAAGGGGGAAATAAGAAAAAAGCCACAGCAGAGCTGCAGCTTATCAGGAAACGAATGCGGACAAGACTAATCGCGATTGTCTGGACGTCTCGCACGTTTTGGATGGATCGGTTATCGCTCTTGTAACGTAAGAACGGTTTTGCTTTCATCGTCGTGGAGCTGTTCCAGGACTGCTTTCTTGCGCTCGAGCGCCGTTACCCTGTAATGCAGGTGCTCGTGACCGTTGTCGTTCGGAATGCGGACTACCAGCAGCGAGCCATCCTGCTCAAAGCGGTAAGAACCTGTTTCGTTGTGAGTGACGGTTCCGTTTTCACCGGCATAGGAATACTGCCGTCTGAATGCACGGTAATCTTTGTCGATCACATCGCATTTGTTGAATTGAATAGTGCCTTCGGGTTGGGTAGACAAAGTCTGGTTGCCGTCAGCGTCGAATTGCTGCAGCGAGGTAACGTTCCATGTTCCGTGGATTTTATTGGTGTTCCGGATTTCTTTGGAACAGGCGAACAGTAGGGTGGATGGCAAGGCTAAAAAAAGGAAGATCTTTTTCATAAGCCGGGCATTTGTGTGTGCTGCAAAAAACCGGATAAATCGGTTACCTAACCGTTTCTCTTAACCTTATTTAACCTTTTTGCCCCTGTTTTTATATTGATAGCAACTGTTTCCCCGAGAACATTCGCGTCCATTCGCCAGCAGCAGTTCGTGCAAAGTCGCTAACCTGTCCACCGGCAGGCGGGATTCGTGAAAAGTGACATGCGACGAGCTTCTACTCNNAGAGTTGTCGCAGAACGCGTTCGAGTGGTTCTTTCGCTTTTTCTGCCAAACGTAGTCGTTCGCCCGAAGCGATCATTTTCGCTTTGGCCTTTCGCTGAAGTGCCTGACGCTCGTAATCCTGCCAGGTGCCGTTTTCTACGAATACTTCGGTTTTTTCAGGGGTGAGGCTTACTGTCAGCAAGCTTGGTTTCGGCAATTTTACCAGGACCTGTTTATCATCGGAGGTGATGGAGAATTTTTTCTTTTTCAGGTCTACGCCATACAGCAGCTCGCCTTTCATGATAAGCGTCAGGCGTCGCTTGACATTGCTGCCCGAAAGCCCGTGCTCGATCTGATTCGGGTCCGACAATTTCTCGTAAATCCCGGCCATCTTTTCGCCCGAAGATTTGTAGTATTCGACCGTGTCGACCACTACTTCGTCGCGAAATTTGACTGTGTTGAGCTCGATGATCTTCCGGATCTGTTCCACGCGCAGCGGTGTATCGTCGATCACGAAATCGTCGGATTCTTTGGGGCCGGAACACCATCTCCAGATCAGGATCACAGCGACTACCAGGCCGCCGAGGATGGCAAGGCGTTTAATCAGCGTGAGGATTTCCTGCAGTTTTGTTCGTACCATGGATAATGATTTCTTCGAATCCGAGTTGAGTATAAAAGTCGTTCAGGAATGCTTTCGCATTGTTTTCGGCATCCTGGAGAATATTGAGCTGATCGAGGTCTTCGCGGATCGCTTTTTCGCCCAGCTGCATAATATGGTTCTTTTCTACCTGCGTGAAATTCCAGCGCATACCGCTCACGTCGGTCATTTCGGTTTTGGTCAGGTTCGGGTCCATTTCAAAGGAAACGATCTCCGGCGCCGGAAGCGTGATCTCGATCCGCGAACCATTGGTTTTAATGTCTCCGTCCTTGATCTTATTCAGGTCGATGCCAGCTTTGATGCGGGCCTTACAGCTCATCAGGATGCGGCGGTCGCCCCATTTGTACCATTCGCCTTCGTCGGAAAGCTTCACGACTTTCCCAACCGTGTATTCGCTTGTAGACAGAACGCCGATCGTACGGATATCGTAGACTTCCCGTTCCCTGATGACAGGATCGTCACCGCAGGCGGTCAGCAGCAATGCGCAAAAGAAAAACAGGTATTGCAGTTTCATACGCCTGAAGTTACGAAAACGGTGCCAAAGCCATCGCACGCATGCCCACGATCAATGCTTTTTCATCGATATCGAAGAGCGGATGGTGTACGCCGTTGACGATTCCACGCGCTTCGTTGCGCACTCCGAGTCGGAAAAAACACACCGGAATTTCCTGTGCGTAGTAGGAAAAATCTTCCGAAGTCAGGCGAATCGGAAGCGTTTCGACGTTTTCCAAACCGAAATGTTCTTCGGCCAATGTGCGAACTGCGGTCGTCAATTCCGGATCGTTCTCCAAAAACGGATAGCCGCGGGAAATTTCCAGCTCGGCTGTAGCGCCGTGCATGCTTGTAATATGATGAACGTGCTGTTCGATCAGACTGAGCGCTTTTTCACGCCACGGTTCGTCCATAGTGCGGAAAGTGCCTTTCAGGTGTGCTTTCGAAGGAATGACGTTGGTGGCGCCGAGCGCTTCGAAGTGTCCGAACGACAACACGCACGGAATTTTCGGATCGCAGTTGCGGCTCACGATCTGTTGCAGACTCAGCAGCAATTCCGCACCGATAATAATCGGATCGATCGTCTGATGAGGTGTGGCGCCGTGTCCGCCTTTGCCGTTGATGGTGATGTAGATCTCATCGCAGGAAGCCATGTACAAACCGGTTTTGAAGCCCAGCTTTCCGGTCGGCATTTCCGGGAACACGTGCAGTGCGGCGATTTTCTCAACGCGTGGCGATGTCAGTGCGCCGTCGGCAATCATAATGGACGCACCACCCGGATTTTTCTCTTCGCCCGGCTGGAAAAAGAGCTTTACAGGCTGCGGCAGCTCATCGCGAATTTCATTCAGGATTTCCGCTGTTCCCAGCAAAATGGCTGTGTGAACGTCGTGTCCGCAGGCGTGCATAATGCCGTCGCGCTGCGATTTATAAGGAGCTTCGTTTTGTTCATGGATCGGTAAAGCATCAAGCTCTGACCGCAAACCGAAGCAAGCCTGGTCGCTAGCGTGCTGATTTCCGTAAATAACTGCCGTAATGCCCGTATCCGCTTTTGCTTCGAACGGAATGCCGAGCTTTTGCAGTTGTTCCTTTACGAAAGCAGACGTATCGTATTCCTGGTACGAAAGCTCCGGAAAGCGGTGCATGTGCTCGCGGTAAGCTTTTACTTTTTCGAACAGCTGTTCCGCCCGTTCGGCGATACGTGTATGCAGTTGCTTATTCATTGCGGTAAAGATTGTAGCCCGACCAGATCATCATGATGGAAACATACGCCATCAGGACGCCGAAGCTCAGCTTAACGAGTCCGGGTGAAAGCTTCAGGGAAAGTTTGGATCCGAAATAACCGCCGACAATGAATGCGGCGGCGATAATGATCCCGTACATCCAGTTGATTTGTCCGGCTTTGTAGTAATTCATAACAGCGAGAATGCCCACCGGGGGCAGCATGATCAGCAAAGAAGTGCCTTGCGCCTGGTGCTGGGTCAAACCAAGAATGTAAACCAGCGCCGGAACGATCACCACGCCGCCGCCAACGCCGATAAAACCACTGAGTATGCCCGCAAAGAGGCCGATCAGCACGAGGGTAATTACCAATCCGGTTGTCATTTTCTTAAATCCCATCTGTTGTAATCGGATGTGCCAAGTTACATATTATACGGTGAACAGTAAACAGTGAATGGTGAACAGTTGGTCGTTGACTGCGAATAGTTTGAAAAACGTCTGCTCACTGTTTGCTATTCACTGTTCACTAACAAATTACAGCCGCGGATGTCCGCATGGTCGAAACGTCCCATCAGCTGAAGCTGTCCTTCGACCGAACGGCCGAGATCTTGTGTTGAAATGAACGAGCAGGAAAAAACATTCGCCAGGTCGATGATGTCGACGCCGCCGGTTTTGTTCGTATTGGCCGGGGAAAACGGATCGTTGATCTGTCGCAGGCGGAACTGCATCCACGCCGGAAGGGTAAACAAGCCGTTTTTGTCGCTATAAGCCTGGGAAAGTAGCTCGCACATGCCGTATTCGGAAGCGATAAATGGTGTGCCGAAGCCTTCGTTCAGTGTGCGGTGCAGCTCGTCTTTCGTCAGCTCTTTTCGCCGGCCTTTCATACCGCCGGTTTCGATTACCAATACGTCCGACAGATCCGGACGGCGCTCTGCGAGATCGAGCAAGGCATAGCTCACTCCGAACAGTACGATTTTTCGGCCTGAAGCGCGAACTTTGGCAATCGTTTCGAGCAAATTATCGCTTTCATCGAGGTAAAATCCCGAAAGCGGATGGCNNATATAAACGAGGCTCGATTCGCCCTGTTCAACGTAATTCGGAAGCAAAGCCAGAATGACCTGCTCGCGCGGATCGCCGATAAAACGCTTGTAAGTTTTCGTAAAAGAGCGCTCGTAAATATCGGTGTCGGCAATGAAATGCTTGCTGCGTTCCATGCCTGTCGTGCCGCTGCTTTTGAAAATGACCTGCGGAACGCATTCCGAAGAGATCACGCGATGGGTCTTGAAAAACGAGATCGGAAGAAACGGAATTTCGCTGCTGTGACTCACTTCGATCCTTCCCAAAAGCGTGGCAAACTGGCGATAAACCGGGACATGCTCCACCTGGTAGCGGAAAACATCCAATGCGCAGGCCTCAAAAGCCGCTTCGCTGTCAATGGCAAAGATCCGTTCGATGAGCTCTTCCATGGTGCAAAGATAGGGGATAGTTGGGGAGTTTTATAGTTGCTTAGTTGGTGAGTTATTTAGTTGTCGAGTTTGAATTAGTAAATTAGAATCAACCATTGCCCCAGGAACTCCCCAACTCGAAAACTCATCAACTCAAAAACTCTCACTCGTTAACTGATTACCCTAAAAAAGCGATTTCACGTTCCTTGAGGATTCGTTATCTTTGCGGGGACTTTTAGTACAACATGATTCAAACAGACATTATCATCATCGGCGCTGGGCCGGTGGGATTATTTACCATATTCGAAGCCGGTTTGCTGAAGCTGCGCTGCCACCTGATTGATTCCCTTCCGATTCCGGGCGGACAATGTGCGGAAATTTATCCGAAAAAACCGATTTACGATATTCCGG
>DJFN01000140.1:0-17306 GCA_002432085.1 Flavobacteriales bacterium UBA5871 | reverse complement strand
CCGGGATTTACCCTCGGTGAGGCAGCTGAAACGATCGAGAAAACAGCCGACGATAAATTCATCGTAACAACTGTCAAAGGAACGAAACACGAAGCCCCGATCGTTATGATCGCCGGCGGACTGGGCGTTTTCGAGCCGCGCAAGCCGCCTATCGATAACATTGTGGATTTCGAGGACAAAGGCGTTGAGTACATCATCAAAGACCCTGAGTTTTACCGTGGCAAACGCTGCGTGATCGCCGGTGGTGGCGACTCTGCACTCGACTGGTCGATCTTCCTCGCTGAAAAGAAGATCGCGAAAGAAGTGGTGCTCGTTCACCGAAGCGCTTCCTTCCGCGGACATCTGGATTCCGTTCAGAAAGTCATCAACATGGCCGAAGCAGGAGAGATCAGCCTGATCACCGAAGCGGAAGTCGTTGGACTCGAAGGAAACGGTGTGCTGAAGCAAGTGAAAATCCAGCACAATTCCCAGGGCGAAATACTGCGCGATACGGACCACTTCATTCCGCTTTTCGGATTGAAGCCGTCACTTGGCCCGATCGCCAACTGGGGACTCGAGATCGAGAAAAACGCGATCAAGGTCAACACGCTGGATTATTCGACCAACATTCCTGGAATTTACGCCATCGGTGACGTGAACACGTACGAAAACAAGCTGAAGCTCATCCTGTGTGGTTTCCACGAAGGAACGCTCGCGGTTCAGTCGGCATTTGCGCGCATTTACCCGGATAAGAAAAACATCCTGAAATACACCACGGTCAACGGCGTACAGGGCTTCTGATTTCCGAAGCTTAAGCTTATAGTTTGTAATGGCATGAAAATTGCCTGTTTGCGCGCATTCGGACACTATTTCGTCCGACCGAACGTTGTAAAACATCAAACTCAATAACTATGCATCGTATTCTGTTTACCCTGGTTGCCGTTGCGGGAATTGCTTTCTCATCACAGGCGCAGCTGGGCAAGGATNNAGCCGGCCACGAAACAATCGCTTACCAAAGAAGAAGTAGTTGCCGGTCTGAAAGAAGCGCTCACCCGTGGAGCGAAAACATCGGCTGAATCGGCTTCCATCGTGGATGGCTTTTATAAAAACCAGCTCATCTTCATTCCGTGGCCGCCCGAAGCGCAGAGCATGCGTGAAAAGCTCGTGAAGCTTGGTATGGAGAAAAAAGTGCTCGAATTCGAGCAGTCCATGAACCGCGCGGCGGAAGAAGCAGCTAAAGACGCCTTCGACATTTTCGCCAATGCGATCACGGATATGACCGTTGCCGATGCATTCGGAATCCTGAACGGTAGCGATACGGCGGCAACGCATTACCTGCGTGAAACGACAACAGCGCCTTTGACAGCCAAATTCGCGCCTATCGTAAAAGCGGCGATGGAAAAAGTACAGGTAACGGCTTACTGGACACCACTGGCAACGGCCTACAACCGAATCCCGGGTGTAACAAAACAAAATCCCGATCTGGAAGCTTATGTAACGGCACGTGCCATCAACGGATTGATGTTACTGATCAGTCAGCAGGAAGCGAATATCCGGAAAGATCCGGCGGCACAGGTCACCGATCTGCTCAGGAAAGTCTTCGGAGGCAATTAGTAAGTTCTTCTGGTAAAAAAGATAGACGGCTTCGAGAGGGGCCGTTTTTGTTTTTGCTTAAATTAAACCGGTTCGACAGTAAAAACATATTTGCCCGTGTCTGTCAATGATCCGCTGACCATTTTTTCTGTTACGGTAAGTGAAAATCGGTAACAACGGTCTTCAGAGCGGTGTTTGTTCACCCAATCTTTCAGTACTGAATAGGCAGGATCAATGATCCAGGAATTTGTTTCCATCAGTTTTTTCGGGTTGATGAAACCTGTAATAATAAGCTCATTTTCCGAAGGTGATTTGAATTTCGAGTGTGTATACCATGCCCCCACATTCGTGTTGAATAATTCCAGGAAGCGGTTATTCCCGATCTGCCTGAACTGTCCGTCGGATAATTGGAAAGTTTCCTTGTAGGCCGTGTATGGCTCGCCCGGTCCGCCATTAGCAAAAACATAGGAAATAAACAGCTGATCTTCGACGTATTCGATTTGCGGAATGATAGGATTCTGGAAGGAACCGTAGCAGCCAAGATAAGGGTCAAATGCAATGACCTGCTGATTGTCCCGATTTTGTTTCACGATAGCCATTCCCATCGCTGTCCCGCTGAAACGTCCGGTGCCCGAGGGCGAGATTTCATTTACCGTATAAAAGCTGATAAACAGATGTTGAATTCCGTTTAGTTCTTTTCGTATAACCGTATCTATAAGCGTATTATTGATGTCCTTATAAGGAAAGAGTTTTTCGGAAGGCTCTCCGTCGTAACGGATCGGCTCCTTTTCACAGCCTTTGCAGATCCAAAGATTTAAAGCCATCGTGTCATACGCGCTTACGCCTTTATATTGTTTTCCCGGAATAAACTTGTACAGAAGCTGCTGTGGGGTTAAATCCTTATCAAAAGTCGATTGGTGTTTGAATAGGCTGATCTCAGGTACAACCGGTTCGGTGCCGGAAAGGAGATCGTAAGCATGCGAAGTTCCACGGCTGTTTACCGATGAATACATACGGAGATCGTCGATGCCGCAGGAAGGAGACCCTGTAGTTGCTGGAACTTTGTTTGGAACAGTTTGCTCATTAGGTGTAGAGCAGGCGGTCAAGAGCAACAGGGCCCAATAACTGTTTTTCATGACTTATTGGTTCTTCGGATCGTGATACACCAGCTCGAAAAACGAGCCCTGGCGATACAGGTATTCGCTGCGCAAGCCTTGTGAGCCATAAGGCAGATTGATAACGCTCCCGTCGAGGTTTACGAACTGCTGGCCGGATAAGCTGCCGACAAGTTCCGAAACACCGCCGCTGTAACGGAAAACGCGTACCTGGCAATCGTAGAAATCGGTTGCGTAAACGATGATCAGCTCCTGAACGCCGTCTTTGTCGAAATCGTATTCGTAGACGCCCAGCTCGACATCGCTCNNAGCTCCCCGGGCAGAGAAAGCAGCTCTTTCTTAATGTCGCCGTGCAGCGAGGAAACGATCAAGCCGCCGGTATTCGTTGTCTGGATGTAAATGGCGTCGCCACAGGAAAGATCGCCGTCGCCGCTGGTAGTTGCTTCATACGGATCCCAGGTGATGATGGTCTTGGCAGCTTCGTCTATAAAATAGCGCGGACCATCGCCGAAAGCCGGTGTGAAGCTGAAACAGGTTAGCAGGAAGATGACAAGTGTTTTCATGTCGGTGTTTTCACGAAGCTAACCAGAAAAAAGACACGACATTCAACGAATTAAAAATAGCTGAGTCGGAAAAGATCGACCCTTTTATAAGAAGATTGCCACAACCTTTCAGATTCCCAAACAATGCTTTTCAGCAGGCCATTGTCGTAATAGTCATAGACCTCCGTTTCGAGTCGTTCGGGACTGTGCCGGCGTTCACTTTGAGGCATATCATAACTATCAATTCCCTGCCAGTAGTCCGAGGTAAAACGCTCGACTTTCAGCAAACGCATCCGGTAATCGTAATACTTCACCTCGCGTGTGTGATGGTGCTCGTTCCCGGCTTGTTTGATCGACATACCTTCACCAACAGTCTGAACAACGATCTGCTGTTTTTCGGTATAAATGCGAACCCAGCTGGTATTGTCCAGATCAGCAAAAAACCAGGACTGCGTCTTGAAAGAACGTGTTAATTCTGTTTTGGAAAGATCTTTGCCGGGCTTATGAAGTCCTTCGAGGTGAATAATCGTTAACGTGTCTCCTTTGATAATGCTGTCAACCCGCGAATTCAGCCATTTCAGCCCGGGTGAAAAGCATTCGTTGTAACCGATCAGACCGGCAAGCAGGTTCGGAAGCTTTGCATTATAGTAGCCACAGGAATCGAATTCTCTCACTTCGGTATAAGTGTGTCCGATCCGGGTTTCCAGCTTGTAGTTGGGATAAAAAACCAGGGAAACGTCCGGGTTCGTTCGAATAGCGTTGTTCTTCGTATGCCACGAGTAATTTGAAAATAATCGTACGCATCCGGCAGCATGATCGTAAGCAATGGAATCGCTGGCATATTGGACAAGCCGCTCCGGATAATCATTCACCGTATTGTAAGAATAGGATCCGATCAGCTTCTTCTCCTGGTATTTCCAGTAAAAAATCTGCCATTCCCGCATCTTATAAGGATAGCTGTTCGCATACCTCCAGACGGTTTTTCGAACCAGGTTGTTAAGTGAATCATACTGAAAGTCGACAATAGCCGTATCGGAAGCCCAGGTTTTCATCGACTCGATGCGCAACGGCAAACCGTTTTCTTTGAATGTGTGTCGTTCGGTTGTTACCTGATGCGTGATGGAATCCTTTTCATAACTGTAAACCACTTTTTCAATGGCCTTGATCTTCTCTTTCCGGATCAGCGCCGGATTGTAAACGAAATGTTCGTCCAGGTAATGATGCCGAGCGGCTTCTTCAATATTTTGTGCGAAGCTGCAAAGCGAAAAAACGGATAGCAGAATGGCGAACAACGATTTCATGTTGTTTCATACAACAAGCCAGAAGAATTGTTCAAATCCTCTGATTTCCGATCGAAGCCCGATTGTTGATCGGTGACCGGCCACCGACCAATTGGAGACCGAACCATTAACAAACCGGTAACGCTTCTAAATCCGACTTTTCCCTACCTTTAACCTATGTTTTCGCAAGCGGAAAAGGAGCGCTACAAGCGGCAATTCTCCCTCGATAATTTCGGTGAGCACAATCAGCAGAAGCTCAAACAGGCCAAAGTGCTCGTTATTGGTGCGGGCGCACTGGGCTGTCCTGTTGTGACCTATCTTGCAGCGGCAGGCGTGGGAACGATCGGCATAGTCGACAGCGACACAGTGGAATTGTCGAACCTGCATCGCCAGGTTTTGTACACGGTCGATGATATCGGTCGGCCGAAAGTTATGGCCGCAGCTTCGCGCTTGCAGCGGATGAATCCCGAAATTACGGTCGCGCCGTACAACGAGATCTTTGCTCCGGAAAATGCCTTTGATTTGATCCGCAATTACGATGTGATCATCGACGGCACAGACAATTTCCCGACGCGCTACCTCATCAACGACGTTTGTGTGCTGACGGGAAAGACCAACGTTCACGGTTCGGTGGTGCGTTACGCCGGAACGGTTTCCGTTTTCAATTACCGCGATACCAGCGGCGATTTCGGACCGAATTACCGCGATCTGTTTCCCGTTCCGCCACGACCGGAAGAAGCACCTTCCTGTGCCGAAGCCGGCGTGATCGGTGTGCTGCCTTCCATCATCGGCTCGCTGCAGGCGATGGAAGCGATCAAAGTCATTACCGGCATCGGTGAGCCTGCTTCGGGAAAGTTCATCCGCTACGACGCGCTGACCAATAAGCAGGAAACGCTTCGCTTTCAAAAAGATCCGGCAAATCCGCTGAACGATGCGAGCGAAAACTTTATTTTTGAAATGAATTATCCGGCATTTTGCCACCAACGACAAACCGATATGAAAAGCATCTCTGTTACCGAATTGAAAGAGCTGATGGACAACGGCAACGATTTCCAGTTGATCGACGTTCGCGAGCCTTACGAAAATGATATTTGTACGCTCAACGGCGAGCTCATCCCGATGGGCGAAGTGCCGGCCAATGTGGAAAAAATCGACCGCACGAAACAAGTGGTTGTACATTGCCGCTCGGGCAAGCGCAGCGCTTCCATCATCGATTTCCTCGAACAGAATTACGGCTTTACGAACCTGTACAACCTGAATGGCGGCATCCTCGCCTGGATAGCTGAGGTCGATCCGTCAATGGAAAGCTATTGATCTATGAACCGGAGAACGGTCAACGCGGTAATTGTCCTGGGAGTGATCTCACTCACCACGATTCTCTTTATTCAGATCTTCTGGATCCGGAAAACCATTAACGCGCAGCAGGTTGCGGTGGAAATCCAGGAAAAGGAAGACAGTCTGAACCTGAAGCAATTTTCTGAACACGCACACATCGCGCTGCGAAACGTGCTGGAAGAGATCACGCGCCACAGCGGCACGGATATGGACCTTTACGGCGCCGTTCACCAGGTGCGCAGCAATTATTTCTCCGTCGATATTGTCGAAGAGCTGCATCCTTATTACTTAGAGACGCTGCTCAAGCGCGAATTCGATGCGCAAAGTCTTCGTCAGGATTTCCAGTACGGGATTTACGACTGCTATTCCGATTCCATTGTTTTTGGGAATCTGATCCGCTATAACAAGGATTCCGAGTACGAACCCGTGACCGACTCCATGCCGGGAATCACTTCCGAAAAGCTCAAGTGGAAAAACGACGGGCACTACTTTACCGTTTTGTTCCCGAACGTTCGTCGCCAGTCGATCGCAACGACTTCGGAGATCACATATCCGTATCTCTATCTCGTCGCCATCATCGCGCTGGTATTGGTGTTTTTCGGTTACGCGATCAACGTTATTTTGCGTCAGAAACGCCTTTCGGAAGTCAAAACCGACTTCATTAACAACATGACCCACGAGCTGAAAACGCCGATTTCCACTATCGGGCTTTCGAGCGAAGTGCTCCTGCGGGGCGATTTCAGTGACGATCCGGACCGGTTGAAACGGTATGCCGAGATCATTTACAAGGAAAACAAGCGTTTGGAAAACCAGGTCGAGCGCGTATTGAACGTTGCCAAGCTCGATAAGGAAAAGCTCGTGCTCAAACGCGAAAAGCTGTCGCTTCACGATCTCATTCTCAACGCCAAGGAAAGCTTCGACATCAACCAGATGGACAGCGGCGGAAAGATCATCCTCGAGCTCGAAGCAAATCGCGATCAGCTGAATGTAGACCCGGTTCACGTAACCAATGTGATCTACAACCTGCTCGATAACGCCGTGAAATACTGCGAACAAACGCCGGAAATCCGTATTCATACATCCAACACGTCCGAAGGCCTGCAATTGACCATCGAAGACAATGGAATCGGCATTCGCAGGGAAGACCAGCGCATGATCTTCGATAAATTCTATCGTGTGCCGACGGGGAACCTGCACAATGTAAAAGGCTTCGGCCTCGGCTTGTATTACGTGAAGCTCATCGTCGAAGAGCACGGCGGCAAGATCCAGCTTAAAAGCTCACCGGGCAAAGGCTCGACGTTTAGTTTGTGGTTCCCGTTTGGATGAATATCATCACAAAGAGCAAAGAATCAGTGCAGCCCATGTCTGTTAGACAGCAAAGGTGATAATGCTGGATGAATGATTTTTCCTCGAATAGCATAGAGCCTAGCTCTATGCAACGTGTAACCAGAATTCGCGGGAGGATTTTAAGCATAAAGCTTCTTTCAAAAGTCAAATAACGGAACCCTTTGCTCTCTTTTGGATAAGTACATCAAAGAAAACCCTTGCTCCTTTGTGGTGAACCTAATCAACAAGTATATTTGCTCCATGAAGTATAAGCGTATATGCACATGGCTCGTACTCGCATTCCTCTTGCCGGGCTGCTGGATCCAGGAAGCGCCGAAGGAAACCACACGGGCATTGACATTGGTCGCCGATCACCTGACGGCTGAAGACAGCGCGATCATCAACCAGTTTTCGTTCGATCACCGTGTCAAAGTGTCGATCCGCATTCTTTCGCCGAAAGAGATCATTGCTGCGATCAAGGCCAAGCGCTACAATGCCGATATGGACCTCATCCTGACAGACAACCAGGAGCTGCGCGAAGAGCTATATACACTTGGCGCTTTCCGTACCATTCGCGATCAGCAATTATTCAGCAAGATCAACCGGCAGTTCAATAACAAGCATCATTTCTGGCTCACTTTGTCACACGATCCGCTGGTAGTTGCTGCTCCGCTTGATACTGCCGGCAGCTGCACAACGATCGATTTCCGAAGCTGGCACCAGGTCGACAGCCTTATGCCGATTGTAAAAGTGCGCCCGCCATTCAATGATTATGCGGCTTTGCTGGCCAACAGCCGTCAGCTGACCTGGCTCAATCTGTCTGCGCCGGCGAAACGACCTTCGGATGAACGGATTTATCGGCTTTCCGATCTTGTAGCGCTCGAAAATACTATAGACAGCACTTATAATAAACGGTTGAACGCTTGTCGCAATTACATCGTCGATAACCAGCGTTACATCACCCGGGCATACACCATAAGCCTGTATGTTCATGGGCGAAACCGCGCTATTGCTGAAAAATTTATCCGGATTTACGCCGGAAAATCCTACCTAGTGGCTAGCGGAAGGAATCAATTGCCGGCAAATACGAGCATTCAACCCAGCTGGTACATACGCTCACTGGAGATTCATTAATGCTGGTCGAATTCCGACTAATAAGTTAAAATTTAAGCTAGTTTTGGTTTTATCGAAAAAAACACCATACATTGCTAGAGTTAACAAGTAAAACCCATTACCCTAAGACCATTTCACGGGAGGTTTTATTTGTGCGCTACTACACTAAACCCGCTACTATGAATACGATTACTACTTTGAATGATCATCCTAAACGCGGAAAAATCGAGCTTGCCAGTCAAGCCAGCACCAAGGTCGCCTTATTGTTTCTAGTGATTTTTGCCTGTTCAGGCACTGTTGCCACATACTTTGTGTTTGAGTGGAATGGTCTCGGACTGACATTTGTCACCACCCTGGCTTTCTTCCTGATCGGCCTGGGTCTCATCACCCGCATGATCTGGAAATCGATCGCGACGGCTTACATCAAAGGAGAAATGCTCATTGTACGCTACCTTTCAGGTCAGCTGCGCATTACGGAGCTGCGCGCCATTCAGGCAACGCGGTCGGTTCGCGTTCTCGGAATACGCTTCAGCATGCTGAAATTCCGCTTGGACGGCAGCCATCACCGCATTCTGATCTTCGGATTGCCGTATTACACGCACGATCCGCGTCAGATCATCGAGTCGAGCCGCAGAGTAGCCTGAGAAGCTGCTTCTGTTCAGACGACTGTCGGCCCAATTTTGCCTGCAGGTTGCTTCCCCACGGATTAACGAATTGACACGAATTTTTGTAGTTAGGAATAGTAGGTTGTCAGCTAACTGACAACCAGTGAAGATTCGCCTCTATTCTATCAAGCTAATTTATTTGTGTATTCGTGGGAAAAAGAGAACTCAGGAAGTNNAAGCAAGCCATAAGCCGGGTTCTGTATGTCCTTTCCGCCGAAGCGGGATAGAAACTGCTGTCATTTATCTAGCCCTGACATCACTATCAGGGTCCATCGACCTACCCTCCGGGATCGGGCGAGCAGCCCTCAGGCCCCGGTATACATGGTCTTTCAGTCCGTAAGGTTTACCTTGCACTCTTCATCACTGAAGAGACGGTGAGCTCTTACCTCACCTTTTCACCTTTTCCACCGCAGTAGATACTCGCATCACTGCGGCGGTAGTTTTCCTTTCTGTGGCACTTTCTGTCCCTGAAGTAGTCAACCGAAGCTGATACTTCAGAGCCTTCCCGTTAGGAAGTACGGTTGCTCTGTACTGCCCGGACTTTCCTCCCTGAAAATTTCAGAGCGACAGCCGGCTTGCTTTGCCGCAAAGATACGTCAGTTTTTCCGAATAAACCGGTTAGCTGCCGCGTATTCAGGGCTTTCTTCGTATATTGACGTCCGCAAAACGCACCAGAATGACTGTTCCGAACCATAATGCGCTCGTTTGGGTTGTAGACGACGACGCATACATGCTGAAGATTTTCGGGTTTATCCTGGAAAAAAATGCGATTCCCTATCGCTGTTTTCTCGATGCCGAAAGCCTGCTCGAAACAACCTGGGACGATTCGGTGACCCATATTCTGACGGATATTCACCTGCCGGGCAAAAACGGCGACGAATTGTGTTCTATACTCCGGGGCAGACTCGCCGACAAGCTTCAGATCATTGCCGTTACGACGCCTGTTCAGCAGGAAGAAGAGGCGGTTTTCCTTTCCAATGGCTTCGATAATGTCTTCTTCAAACCGTTTACGGAACCGGGATTGCTGTCGTTGCTGGCAATGGAAAAAGTCGATTTATCGTTTCCTTACATCGATGCGATGATCGAAACTGAAACCGAGCGCATGGAAATCCTGCAGCATTTTCGCCTGGAAACGTTGCGTGATCTGGAAACTATTGCCGCGTCCATTCAGGAAGATAACCGGGATACGCTCATTCTGCTCGTGCATCGTCTTGCCGGACGATTGGCACAATTCAGCCAGGAACAGCTCAGCAACCGTTTCCGGGATATGGAGCATTCGCTGCTCGAAACCGACCGTATTGATACGCATCACGAAGAGCTGGCAGCTTTGCAACAATCGCTTTCCGGTTTTCTGAAACGGCTGGAAATGATCTGCTAACGAATGCCGTAGCGCTCCATTTTGGAATAGAGCGTTTTGCGGTCGATGTTGAGCAGCAATGCCGCCTTCGATTTATTGTACCGCGTTTTTTCCAAAGCCTGTGTGATCAGCTCTTTTTCCGTGTGCTCCTGATTAAGCTTTAAATCTTCGCTCGACGGAACCAATCGCAATGGGCGGGAGGCAAGGCTCATTTCTGTCGGAAGCGAGGCTGCATCGGCGGTACTTCCCGGAGTGAGCAATACCATTCGCTTGATCACGTTTTTCAGCTCGCGCAGGTTACCCGGCCAGTCGTAAGCATGAAAAATGGTCATTACTTCCGGTGTCACGGATTTTACATTGCGGTCCAGCTCGGCGTTGGCCAGCCCGATGAAATGCTTCACAAACAGCTCGAGGTCTTCCGAACGGTCGCGCAGCGGTGGCGTCTGGATCTTGAACTCGTTGATGCGGTGGTAAATATCTTCCCGGAAGGTTCCGCGGGAAATGGCGTTCATCAGGTCTTCGTTCGTTGCCGTGATTAGACGAATATTTACATGAATCGTTTTGTTGCTGCCAACCGGCTGAATGGTGCGTTCCTGCAACATCCGCAAGAGCTTCACCTGGACGTCGTAGCCAAGGTTCCCGATCTCGTCGAGGAAAACCGTTCCGCCGTCGGCGCTTTCCAGCAAGCCTTTTTTGTCGTGCGTAGCGCCGGTAAAAGCTCCTTTCACATGACCGAATAATTCACTGGCAGCCAGCTCGCGGGAAAGAACGCCGCAGTCGATGGCTACGAACGGTTTTTCGGAACGTTTGCTCAGGTCGTGAATGGACCGCGCAATGTGTTCTTTCCCTGTTCCGCTTTCACCTACGATCATCACCGACATATCCGTCGGGGCGACAAGCGCCACGTGTTCGTAGAGTCGGGTAGAGCCGGAGCTGATTCCCTGGATGAATTCTTCGGGGAAATGATGTGGCCGTTTTTTGCCTGGGTCGGGTTTTCCGTTGTCGCTGAGCGCCTGGTCGATGACAAGAATGAGCTCTTCCGGATTGACCGGCTTGATGATGTATTCGAAAATGCCGGATTGCATCAGCTTGACGGCCGTACGCACATCGTTGAAGCTCGTGATGACGATCGTTGGCATAGGCGGAACGATCTCGCCGTTCACCGTGATAAGGTCGAGCCCGATTCCGTCCGGGAGTCGATAATCCAGCAATAAAAGCTGGTATTCGCCCGATTTCAGCAGCTCCGCACCCGATTTCAGATCGTGGCAGGCATCGACTTCAAATCCCTTTCTGATCAGGAAGGATTGGAGAATTTTCGCGAACGTTTTATCGTCTTCTATCAGCAGGATCTTTACCACCAAACACTGTTCTTGTACACAAACAAAAATACAAAAGGCCGAACTGCGTCCGGCCCTTTTGCACTTGTTAATTTAACCTAATAAACCAACTACCCTATTTTTCCACCTTCTTCGTTCAGCTTGAGGTATTCGATCTCTTCGCCGCGTACGAAGGTTATTTCGTAATAACTTGCGTTTTCAGTTTTGACTTTGTAAGCTGCCAATGGTTTCCAGCCGGTGAAACGTGCTCCGTCCAATGTTCGGATAACGCCCTCAGGCAATTCATCCAGTTGCATTTCGGATCGCTCTACTGTTGCATCGGTTTCGATACCAGTCACAGGAAAATCAGTAGAGGCATAAGTCGTACCTGCTGTCAGGAGTAATGCTGTAAGGATCAAACTTTTCATAGCTTCAGATTTTACTGTTTCGTTAGATGTATTAGGAAAACTGTACCATGTTGACTGGTTTTAAATTGATTGATAATAATTAATTGTAAATCAATATTTTGAATTGGTTTTTATTCTCGCTTTTCGAACTGCCCGCACTTAGAAAATGGGGAGTAATTCCACAACTTGTAGAGGCCGGCCTCATTAGTGCAACGCGAAGTTTGCAAACGGTAACAGAAAGAAGAGCACAAGTTGCTTGTGTTGCTGCCGTACGAATTAGTTCACATCGGTTTTGTTTATAAGTAAGCGCAGGTTGGCCCGCAGGGGCTTGTTTTCTTTCGAATTTTGAAGGAATAAAATGTAGAATCGATGAATAAACTGATCGTTTTCGGTGTACTGCTGGCTGCTTTTTCAGCCTGTGTGCCGGCCAAGAAATACAACGAATTAGTAGAACGCGAGCGTCTTTGCAGTGAAGAGCTGGCCAATTATAAAGAACAGGCGATTACCAACGAAGGGAAAGCCAAAGATCTGGAAGCGAAGTACGATCAGCTGAAAAAGGATGTCGCCGATCTGAAAAAAGACACGCTGAAGCTGGGATCGGATTACCGTTTCCTGCAGGCGCAATACGATTTGATGGTGGCACAAAACGAAGCTGCGGAGCGTAAGATCGACCAGATGCGTCTTTCCGGTGCGAAGGAAACAGCCGGTTATCAAGCCGATATCGAAGCGAAAAACCTCGAGCTGCAGCGCAAGGAAGATGCTCTGAAAGCACTGGAATCTGAAATCGTTGCCAAGCAGAAATTGCTGGAAGACCGTGAGAAACGTGTGAACGAGCTCGAAGAAGCCATGCAGCGCAAGGACGAAGCGATCACTCAGCTGAAAACCCGTATCTCCGGAGCTTTGAAAGGCTTTGAGAACAAAGGCTTGACGGTTGTCGAGAAAAACGGAAAGATCTATGTGAGCCTCGAAGCCAAGCTGTTATTCGCATCAGGAAGTACGGCCGTGGAAACGGAAGGAAAACGAGCGATCACCGACCTGGCGAAAGTACTCGAAACGGAAAAAGACCTCGAGATTGTTGTCGAAGGTCACACCGACACCGACAAACTGGCAAGCGCCAGTCACCCGAAAAGCAACTGGGAGCTGAGCGTATTGCGTGCTACGGCGATCGTGGAGCTGATGCTTAGCACCAGTAAAGTAAGTCCGGCACAGCTGATGGCAGCGGGCCGTTCGGAATTCCACCCGGTTGATCCGAAAGACAAAGCGAAGAACCGTCGTATCGAGATCATCATTTCGCCGAACCTGCAGGATTTGTTCCAGATCATCGGACAGTAAAAAGGAAACTCAACAACTCCATAACAACAAAAAACCCGGATCAGGTCCGGGTTTTTGCTTTTCTATAAAGTTGTTCCTTAGAGGATCAGCATCGCGTCCCCGTAAGAGTAGAACTTGTATTTCTCTTTGATCGCTTCGTGGTAAGCTTCCATCATCAGCTCGTGGCCGGTGAAGGCGGAGATCATCATCAGCAAAGTCGAAAGCGGTGTGTGGAAGTTGGTTACCATGCAGTCCGCGATGCTGAAATCGTATGGCGGAAAGATGAATTTGTTCGTCCAGCCGTTGAAAGGCTTCAGCATGTTATCCGTTGAAACCGATGTTTCGATCGCACGCATGGAAGTCGTTCCGATCGCACAAACGCGCTTTTTGTTCTTTTTCGCTTCGTTTACGATGTTTGCGCATTTCTCGGTGATGATCACCTGCTCGGAATCCATTTTGTGCTTCGTAAGGTCTTCCACTTCAACCGGACGGAAGGTTCCCAATCCGATGTGCAGCGTAACTTCAGCGAAGTTCACGCCTTTCAGCTCGAGACGCTTCAACAGCTCGCGGGAGAAGTGCAGACCGGCAGTCGGAGCAGCCACGGCACCTTCTTCTTTCGCGTAAATGGTCTGGTAGCGGTCTTCGTCGGATTCTTCGACATCGCGCTTGATGTATTTCGGAAGCGGCGTTTCACCGAGCTCGGTGATCTTCGCTTTGAATTCTTCATAAGGACCGTCGAACAGGAAACGCAGCGTACGACCGCGCGAAGTCGTGTTGTCGATCACTTCCGCCACCAAAGAATCGTCGTCACCGAAGTACAGCTTGTTCCCGATACGGATCTTGCGGGCAGGATCAACCAATACGTCCCAGAGAAGGCTTTCGCGGTTCAATTCGCGGAGCAGGAATACTTCGATCTTGGCACCGGTTTTTTCCTTGTTTCCGTACATACGGGCTGGAAAAACGCGGGTGTTGTTGGTGATCATTACATCGCCGTCGGTGAAATACTCGATGATGTCTTTGAACAAGCGGTGCTCGATCTTCCCCGTTTCGCGGTGAATCACCATCAGGCGGGCTTCATCACGGTTTTCACTCGGGTATTCAGCTATCAGCTCATCCGGCAGGTC
Source organism: Flavobacteriales bacterium UBA5871 (assembly GCA_002432085.1). Lineage (GTDB taxonomy): Bacteria > Bacteroidota > Bacteroidia > Flavobacteriales_D > Crocinitomicaceae > Fluviicola. The sequence continues at coordinate 2,843 of DJFN01000140.1, read as the reverse complement.
GAAACTGAATTCAGAGAGTTTCATTTTATTCATCATCGCGTGTTTTAAGCGTCGTTAAAAGGACTGTTGTCCCAAAATAAAAAACAGAGGGCAAAATTATAAAAAAATGGGGTTATTTTCCCTGCGGGAAGGAAGAAAATCAGTCGTTAAAAGATGTTGTCTCCCAATGGAAAGAACAAGGTCATTTCAAGGACTTTACAAAGGACTCGACTCGAAGAAAGCGACCCATTCGTCTACGGTTTTGGCATTGTCTACATGATTTTCGCCTGAAGCGGTGCGTCGCAGCGCGATCAATGTGCCGCCGCTTTGCAGTCGCTGACCGAAGTCGTGAGCTACCGAGCGGATGTAAGTTCCTTTGCTGCAGCTGATCTCGAAATCGAGCTCCGGGAAACGGCTGGCGTCGATTTTCAGGTCGGAAATTTCAATGGTATTGGCTTTCAGCTCGATTTCTTTTCCGGCGCGGGCCAGATCGTAAGCGCGCTTGCCGTCGACTTGCTTGGCGGAAAAAATCGGCGGTACCTGCTGCTGTGTTCCGATGAACGATTGGCGAACGCTTTCGATCAATTCAGGCGTGATATGTTCAGTCGGAAACTCAGCGTTGTATTCCGTTTCCAGGTCGTAAGACGGCGTGGTTTTTCCCAGCAGAATGGTTCCCGTATAGGTTTTCTGATCGGCCATTAAGCCTTCGATGTTCTTGGTGTGCTTGCCTACGCAGATGATGAGCAAACCGGTTGCCAGCGGATCGAGCGTTCCGGCATGACCAACCTTGAGCTTTTTCACTCCGAGTCGCTTGCGCAAATGCCAGCGCAGTTTGTTCACGGCGTCGAAGGAAGTCCAGTGCAGCGGCTTGTCGACGAGAATTGTGCTTCCCTGGGCGAATTCTGTCAGCATCAGTCGACGATATTCAGGTTCACGCCGGCCATCAGCAGCGCCAGAATGGCTATGCCAAGCACGATGCGGTAGTAACCGAACACTTTAAAGCCGTGTTTGGTGAGCATGCCGATGAAAAGCTTGATGGCGAGAATCGCCACGATAAACGCAATCACGTTTCCGAATACGAGTACGGGAACATTATCGGTGATGACTTTCGGATTTTCCTTCCAGACGTCGTAGATGCTTTTCGCCGTAGCGGCAAACATGGTCGGAACGGCCAGGAAGAAGGAAAACTCAGCCGCAGCTTTGCGTGTCAGTCCTTGTGTGAGTCCGCCGATGATCGTTGCAGCCGAGCGGGAAACGCCCGGAACCATCGCGATGCATTGGAACAGACCGATGATAAAGCCGTTTTTATAGCTCACGTGCTCGTCGGAATTCTGGTCTTCAACGAATTGATCTTCGTCTTCGGTTGCTTTGGCTTGCTGTTCGTTGCGGGCAAACAGCTTGTCGATGAACAGCAGCACTATTCCGCCCACTACAAGCGAAATGGCCACCACCCAAACGTTTTCCAGCAGCGAATCGATGTATTTCTTGGCTAAAAGTCCAACGATCGCCGTTGGAATGAACGCCACGAACAATTTCGCGTAAAAGCTCCAGGATTTAAGGAAGGAACGGAAATAGATCACGACCACTGAAAGGATCGCGCCGAACTGGATCGCGACGGTAAACAGTTTGGTGAATTCGTTGCTTTCGATACCCATCAGCGACGAGCCGATGATCATGTGCCCGGTGGAAGAAACGGGCAAAAACTCCGTCAGCCCTTCAATGAGAGCGAGGATGAATGCTTCTAACCAATTCATGGATTATTCTTCGGTCTTGTTGTTCTTGGCTGGTTTTTTCATGATACCGTAGCCAATGATCACGAAGCCAGCTACGATGAGCATAGGAGCGATCGTGATACGCATAGTGGAGAACATGGCATCTGCATCAAACTTGTTGGGATCATCCGAAGCACCGCCGATCATAGCGATATAACCAAGGACGTTGATCGCCAGTCCGATGAGGATGATACGGAGATTGTCTTTTCTGATGGGGAAGCCGGTATTGCTCATAGTCTTTATTACGAACGGCTAAGTTATGGAAAATTATCAATTATCAATGCGACAATTATCAAGAGGTCATTTACCTGAAAACCCTTGATAATTGCTAATTATCCAATTGATAATTAATAAAGGTCGTCCAGTTTTGTTCGCAAATAACGGCTCAGCGCAAACCAGGTGGAAATGAGCGTGAGCATTATTCCGACCACCGCTATGGCTCCGAAGAGCAGCAGCAATTCTGTCCACGTGAGATCGATCTGAATGATGTCGAGCACGTTGTTCAGCGCGAAGAACAAGGTCATCAGGAGTGCCATGCCGATCACGGCGGCGAATAATCCCTGGTAAACGGCTTGCCGCAGGAATGGCTTGCGGATAAATCCACCGGTGGCGCCGACCAATTGCATGGTCTTGATCGTAAATCGACGCGAATACAAGGCCAGTCGAATCGTGTTGTTGATCATCGCTACAGCTACGATAATTAATAAGCCAGCCACGGCGAGGAAGAGGAAAACGAATTGACGGAAGCCGAGGTTGACTTCATCCACGCTGGCTTCGTCGTAGTTTACTTCGTCGATCATGTCCGGATACGCTTTCAGCAGCCGGTCGCGAATGGTGCGCATGCCGGATTTGGACGCAAAGGATTCTTTCGGTCGGAAAGTAATGGTTGGCGGAAGGGGATTTTCACCATCGAAAATGGCTAAGATCTCTTCGGAATTCTGGTCCTTTCCCTGGAATTCCTCGATGGCGCGCTCGGGCGAAACGAAATACACTTCGCGGAAGCAGTCCCACGATTTGAGCTCCTGTTCCACTTGTTTGATGTCAGATTCGTTCCAGCCGGTCTTGAAGAACAGATCGGCCTGCAGCTTTTCC
>DJFN01000038.1 GCA_002432085.1 Flavobacteriales bacterium UBA5871 | reverse complement strand
TGATGGCGCTGTACCGCGAATCCGGTGCGTCACCGCTGGCGGGCTGTCTGCCGATGCTGATCCAGATGCCGATCCTTCTTGCCGTTTTCCGTTTCTTCCCTGCGGCATTTGAGCTGCGCCAGGAAGGATTCCTCTGGGCGGAGGATATGTCGTCGTACGATTCGATCTGGGATTTCGGTACCTACATCCCGATGTATGGTGACCACATGTCGCTGTTCACGCTCCTGATGTCGATCACGACGCTGGTCTACACCTACCTGAACAGCCAGAACGTTTCGCAGCAGCAACAGCCGGGCATGCCGAACATGAAAGTGATCATGTACATCTTCCCTGTGATGATGATCTTCTTCTTCAACAACTTCGCAGCCGGTCTGAGCTATTATTACTTCATCTCTACGTTGATGACGATCGTTCTGATGCTCCTCATCAAGCAATTCTTCGTGGATGAAGAGAAGCTGAAAGCTAAAATGGCCGCGATGCGTGTGAGCAAAGCCAATGCGCCGAAGAAAAAATCCAAGTTCATGGAGCGTGTTGAACAAATGCAGCAGCAACAACAGCAAGCGAAAAAGAAAAAATAACACCGGTTATTGATTATACAAAAGCCCTGACTCCGGATAACTACCGGGATAGTCAGGGCTTTTTCTTTGGCAACTTTTCCCGTACATTCGCTAAACAACAATCTGCGAAACATGAGTTTAACCGCACAGCTCGCCAGGCAATTCAGAGGTGTTTATTTCGGTCCGAACTGGACGGCTTCCAACCTGAAAGATCAATTGAAGGATGTAGACTGGAAACAGGCCACAACACAGGTACTGACTTTCAATACGATCGTGACGCTCGTTTACCACACGAATTATTACATCGATGCGGTTTCCAAAGTATTGGATGGAGAGCCGCTGAACGCGAAGGATGAATACAGCTTTCAGCATCCACCAGTGGAATCAGAAGAAGATTGGCGGCAGTTACTGGAAAGTACATGGGCGAAAGCAGAACATTTTGCGGCGCAGATCGAACAATTGCCGGACAGCATGTTGCTGGAGACTTTTACGGATGAAAAGTATGGCAATTATGCGCGGAACCTGCTGGGGATTGTGGAGCACATGCATTATCATCTGGGGCAGATCGTGCTGATTAAAAAGTGGGTTCAGGCTGGGGAAACCTCTATTTGAAAAGACGATGTGCTTTGTGATTCGTTCATAAGTATCGGTGTAGAAAAATTGAAGTCAAGATCGGATCTTGCGACGTACTGTGTAGGTTTTCCCGCGAATTAACGCGAAGCTTTCTGCTGGCAAGCTGTTTAGATTAAGGCGAACCCGCTCTGGCGGATTTACTAATCATCACAAGAAAACACAATCAGAACTATCATTATGTACACTCAAACTAAAATAGAAAACTAATATTGTGATAATAGTTTTTGAGTTTTGAGCAATAAAACCGCCCGGTTTCCCGAGCGGTCTTTGTGTACATCAGAAAGGTATTACCTGCCTCCGCGGGTTGGTCTGGATCCTCCGCGCGATGGTGCAGGTCTCGGTGCGCTGCGCGGTGCTGACGGCTGACGATTGATCTGTCGTTGTGCCGGAGCCGGTGTGGCCCTGGCCGGTGTCTTTCGTTCCGCGTCAGGTCGCGTAGCTGGTCTTTGAGCAGGTGGCGTTGCAGGTTTACGTTCTGTCGCGCCCGGTGTTCTCTGGGCTGGAACAGGACGTGCTTCCGGTTTGGCAACGGGTCTTTCCGCTGGTTGCGCTACCGGACGCTCGGTTGGTTGTTCCCGTGTAACGGGTTTAGACGGCTGAGGTGTTTTATCTCTTCCGGGTGTTGCGTTGTTATCGATCGGTCTGGCTATCGGCTGGTTCGCACGACCGGTTTTTGGCTTAGCCGTTTGTGCTTCCCGGTAATCCTGGTGTGCACGGGCATAGCGCGTTCTTACGGTCGCAGATGTCGTTCGGTGTTGTCGGTAAACGCCGTGTGCGTGATTCAGATAACAGGACGGCGCCGAATGGTAATACATGTAATGGTATCTCACCACGCGCGGATGGTAAACATACCACGGATAAGGAGCCCACGGATCCCACCAATATGGATAGTAATCCCAGTACCACGGCGAAACATAGACTATGTAGGACGGGTAATAGATATACGTTACGCAGGGCCAGCTCCAGACGTTCACAAAGACAACGGCCGGTGAAAGCGCTGTGCTGAATTCCGAAGGACCATTGGTTTTCTCCGTTTGTTCTGCATACGGCTCCATGACTTTTTCTTCTCCGTAGAGCTCTTCGTCACCGATGATCTGCAGCTGTGCCGTCTTTTCACCGGTTTTCTCGATCACGATCACCGCAACGTCCTGTGTTTCCGTTTTGTTCACAGGAACCTGCAATATGATCGCGTGGCTGTTTCCTTCGACTTTATCTTTTACGGTGATGTAATCGATCTTGTTGTCGCCGTTGAGGTCGAGGTTATTGACCGCGTTGGCTTCAGTATTCAGGGCTTTCTCAAACTCCTGCAGATTTTTGGCGTTTTTGAACAGCTCCATCGCTCCCTGAAGGTCAAAATGATCCCCAGGCAAGCCGGTACTGTCCGCTTCCTCCGCCAGCGCTCGTGTTGCGAACAAGGAGCAGCCCGCCAGCACAAGTAAAAAAACGATCCGTTTCATGACTTCGGTTTTAATGTAAGTTACCTCAATCGAAGCACAAACATCGAACCGGGTTGAGCGGAAAGTCCCGTTAATAAAGGTTTTTTAACAGTAGAACCGCGTTTTACTGCTTTCTCAGGTCGATGAACTGCTGAATCTTGTCGTTTTCAATCAGCACCGTGAGGTTGTAATAGGCCAGCTTCCACTTTTTGCCTTTTTTCACCATCACGCCACTACCCCGGCATTCCTGCATCCAGGTTGCCAGTTTTTCATCAAACCAGGCAATTTTTCCATTGTCCGAGAAAATCCAGTTGCGCTCCGAAGATTTGAAATCCCAGCCGGTTCCTTTGTCGAAATACGGTTTGCAGAATGCCTGGAATTGTTCTTTGCTCCAGCGTTCCGTCGGATCAGTCCCGAGGAAAATGAAATCGTCGGTTACATCAGCGAAATAGGCTTCCATATCGGCTTTGGCGGCAGCTGCGTGCCATTTATCGAGCACTTCGTCGAGCGCTTTCGTATCGACAGCCGTTTCTTTTACGGCAAATGCGCTGAACAACAGCCAGCCGGAGAGGAATAACAGGATTGTTTTCATAAGTCTGATTTGAATGAAGGTGAAAAAAAATACCGCCCATGCAATCACAGGCGGTATCCGTATTGTTATTCAAAAGAGAATTACCCTTTTGCTTTTTCCATTTCGAGGCATTTTTTAACCGCTGCGCTTACATCAACCACACCACCTGTAACAGACAGCGTACCGAAGTCAACGAGGTCCTCAGAACCCGGCAATGATTGTTTTGTGCCTTTGTAGCTTTTCGCAGAAGAAAGAATCGCTTCCTTGATCTCGAGCATGCTCAGCTTAGGGAAGTAAGACTTCAGCATCGCTGCCACACCGGCAACCATTGGTGCCGCCATGGAAGTTCCCTGCAGGTTTTTGTACTCGCTTTGCGGAACGGTGTTGTATATCTCGTATCCTGGAGCGAACACGTCTACTTTCGTTTGTCCGTAGTTGGAGAAACCTGCTGCAAGGTGCTCTTTCGGATCGCGGGTAGAAGCACCGATCGTGATGTAGTGACCGAGCTTTTGCTTCTGGAACGAGTAGCTGGAAGACGGGAAGTTGTCTTTTTCATCCACGTTCTCAGCGTCGTTTCCTGCAGCGTGTATGAGCAATACGCCTTTTGAATCAGCGTAAGCCAGCGCTTCGTATACTTCTTTCTGGTGCGGCGAGTAGCCTTTACCGAATGACATATTGATCACGGAAGCACCGTTATCAACTGCGTAGCGGATCGCCAGCGCGATGTCTTTATCCTGCTCGTCACCGTCCGGAACGGCTCTGAGTGACATGAGCAATACGTTGTCAGCAACACCGTCGCCGCCAAGGCCGTTTCCACGGATCGCACCGATGATACCGCCTACGTGAGTTCCGTGCAATGCATCCGGACCTTCTACGTCGTTGTTACCGTATTTTACATCGTTGAAATCATCCGGGTTGTCGCCGATCATCTTGCGATCGTTGAAATCCGGGTTCAGGTGGTATTCCAGCGTCGATTTGTAATGATCGATTGCTTCCTGCATTGTTTCTTCGGTCAGCTCTCCTGAAGCGATCAGCATAGCGAGGTCTTTCATACCGGACAATTGCGGATCTTTCGGCTTCCATTTCTCCACGTCCGCTACCGTAAAATTCTCTTTGCCCATGTCGGCAGCGATTTTCTCACGGATCATTGGAAGCGCAGCCTTGATCTGCTCATACTGCGGGATGTTTGCTTCAGCATCCTTGCGCTCGCTCATGATCTCTTTCTCGAGCTTTTTGAACAGATCGTAATCTGCACGCTCTTCAGCAGTCAGCTTCGCCGGATCGGCATCCGCAAAACGCTGGTTGAGCTTCGCATACATACGTGTTTTTTCCAGACGGGCCTGGTTCTGGTTGCCTTCAGGACTTCCAAGGAAGTTCCAGCCGTGAATATCATCGATGTAACCGTTGTTATCGTCGTCGATACCGTTGTTCGGAATTTCATCTGTGTTAGTCCAGATCTTTCCTTTCAGGTCTTCGTGCTCGATGTCGATCCCTGAATCGATCACCGCAACGATTACAGTTGTGGATGTGCGTTTTTTGAGTGTGCTGTAGGCTTTCTCAGTGTTCATTCCGGCACTCTTACCGTTGTACCAGTTGAGGGTTCCCGGAACCTGTCCGTAGAAGTAGTTCATCACTCCGAAGGAGAACAAGGCCAGTGAAAGGGCAATAAATCGTTTTTTCATGGACAAATGTTAGCTTTTGAATTTGTTGTCGTTCGAAACAAATATCGCAATTTGATTCTATTAGTGATTGTCTTTTTTTAACTTAATGGTCGAATTTGACGTCTTTACGGAAAACTTACTACATCAATGGTTATGACAAAACGCTACCTTCTCGGCATACTCTTTTTTCTGTGTGCCTCTTCGCTGTTTGCACAGCAACATCATTTCCGCTTCCGGCAGCAGCTGGAGCAGCAACCGGATGTTTCCATTCCCTTTGCGGTGAAGAACACCCGCGGACTGCTGGAAAATCTCCTGGCTGATAAAACCGTTCTGGTTAAATCCATTACGCCGGAATGGATTTATATTCAGGCTACGGCACGCTGGATGGACGAAGCCCAAACCAAAGGACTGGTGGAACAATTTCACTACGAAGTTTCGTTTCCACAGGCACTGAACGATACGACGCGTGCAACGCATTACGTGAACGAAGTGCACAACGGCGAATTCGGACTGCAAACGCCGTTCACAGGTAAAGGCGTCATTATCGGTTATGTCGACAGCGGACTGGATTACGAACATCCCGACTTCATCGACGAGAACGGACAAACGCGCGTGCTCTATTATTGGGACCACGATATGCCGGTTTCTCCTGATCGTACGCCGATGCCTTACGGTTATGGCCAGTTGTGGTACGGCAGCGAAATTCAGGCGGGAACCTGCGAGCGCACTCAAGGAAACGATGCTCACGGAACGACTGTAGCCGGTGCGGGATCAGGAAATGGCCTCGCCAACGGGTCGAACAAAGGTATGGCTCCGGATTCCAAGATCATTGTAGTTGAAACGAACTTCAACCTTCCGAACTGGACATTGACTGTAGCTGACGCCTGCGACTTCATCTTCAAGAAAGCCGATGAGCTCGGAATGCCGGCGGTTGTGAACCTTTCTGTGGGCGATTACCTTGGAAGCCATGATGGAAACGATCCGGCTTCCATACTGATGGAACAGCTGCTCGACGAAAAACCGGGACGCATCATCGTTTGCGCAGCCGGAAACTCTGGTGCCTGGGGGAAATTCCACGTACATGGCGAGCCTGACGGCGACACATCTTTCAGCTGGTTCCGGAACAATCCTTCTGGAGCGCTGGGGCCGAACACGATTTACTTCGACTTGTGGTCAGATACCGGAACGGCCGACTGGAGCTACGCTTTCGGAGCGAACCTGAACAGCGGAACATACGAAGAGCGCGCCACGACGGAATTCCGTACGGCAGCATTCAATGCCGGAAGCATTATCTACGATACGCTTTACAACAGCAACGGCGACAGGCTTGCAACGATCGAGCTGTACCCGGAAATCGTCGGATCGCCACCGACATTGAACCTGCAGGTGTTCTTCTCGCATGTCGATTCCACGAGCTACAATTATTCGTTCAAAACAACCGGCTCGGGAACCTACGATCTGTGGAGCAGCGCTACACTGGGACTTAACACCATCGTGAACAACGTTCCGAGTGCGGGGACCTATCCTCCTATTGTTCATTACGTTTTCCCGGATACGCTGCAAACCATCGTTTCTTCCTGGAACTGCTCTGAAAAGGTTATTTCCGTCGGGAACGTGCGCAACCGTCAGGGCCATATCGACAACAACGGCAATTATTACCAGACGGCGCCACCTGTTGCTGCCGTGCATCAGCTCAGTCTGAATTCAGCCAAAGGACCGAACCGTCATGGTGTGATCAAACCCGATGTGAGCGCTTCCGGCGACGTTGCGTTAAGTGCAGCGCCATTCTGGCTACTCAACAATCCGGGCAACAATTCATTGATCGATTCGGGCGGTTTTCACGCACGGAATGGCGGCACATCGATGGCTTCACCGGTTGTGGCGGGAATTGCAGCGCTTTACCTCGAAAAATGCAACAACGGAACGTATCAATCTTTCAAAAACGATATGATCGCCACGGCCTTCTCGGACGGCTTCACCGGCAGTGTTCCGAACAACGGTTACGGTTACGGTAAAATCCATGCTTTGAATCTCTTGCTGGAAAGCAATTACCTGGCACAGATCAATCCGCCGGTACAGTATTGCGGAGAACAGGATACGATCTTTGCCGTAACGGGCGTTCCGGCAGACAGCATGTTATGGAGTACCGGTATTACGAACGAGTCGTTTACACTGACAACCGATACCACCGGGCCGTATTATTACATTTCTTACAACGAATTCGGCTGCGTCGCCTATTCCGATACGATCGAGCTGATTCCGGGCGATATTCCACCGGTGCCGGAGATCACGGCTAACGGAACCATCCTGTCGACCGATCCTTACCTGAACCTGCAATGGTATGAAAACGGCGTTCTGATTCCTGGTGCGACCAACGATACGCTGATCATTACGTTGCCAACTTCATCCAGTTTTACGGTAGCTGCGATCAGCGTTACGGGCTGCGTCGCAACTTCCGAAGCTTACAATCCAGCTGCTGGCCTGGGTGAAAATACGCTGGTGGCGACCGTTTATCCGAACCCGACAAACGGCTTGCTGACCATTCAGACTGCGGTTCCGATCGAAGAGCTGGTGTTGCTCGACCTTCAGGGAAAACAGCTTCAGCATCTGAGCGGAAATCATACGGAAATCGACCTGAGCGGCTTTGCTCCGGGCACGTATTTCCTGCTTATTCGTGCTGGAGAACAGGCCGGATGGATGAAAATTGTGAAGAATGAGTGAGAAACAGAAAAGAACTTCTATTTTTGAAGCTCAAATTAATAGAATCGGATGAATCTGACAGGTATTATTGCTATTTCCGGGAAACCGGGCCTTTTTAAAGTGGTTGCCCAGGGCAAGAACAACATTATCGTGGAATCCCTCGAGGACAAGAAACGTTTCCCTGCTTATGCTTCGGACCGTATTTCTGCGCTGGACGACATCAGCATTTATACATACGATGAAGACAAGCCGCTGAAAGAGATCTTCCAGACGATCTTCGACAAGGAGAAAGGCGGACAGGCGATCTCTCACAAGGAAGACGCAAAAAAATTGCAGGCTTACATGCAGGAAGTGCTTCCTGACTACGATCAGGAGCGCGTTTACGGTTCCGATATCAAGAAATTGTTCCAATGGTACAATCTGCTTCAGAAAGCAGGTGAGCTGAAACCGGAAGAGCCGGCTAAGAAGGAAAAACCTGCTAAAGCAGAGAAAGCTGCAGAAGGTGAAGCTGAAAAGCCGGCAAAAGAAACCAAAGAGAAGAAAACGACGGCTGCAGCCAAAAAACCGGCAGCTGCTAAGAAACCAGCCGCACCGGGAGCGAAATCTGCCGGTCCTAAGAGCGCTGGAAAAGCAGCAAGCGGGGCGAAAAAAGCACCGTCAAAAACCGGAGGCACCAGCCGCGGAAAATAATTGATTGTATAATACACGAATCGCCTTGTCTGCTAACCTGCGGCAAGGCGTTTTTTTTAGAATTCATTTTATGAGAACATACGTAGCACCCGATTTTCGTTGCGACAGCTGGGAAAATGTCGAACATTACCTCAAAGACCTGACTGCACGCGACTGGGGCGACAAAGCAGCTTTCATGCAGTGGCTGCGCGATAAAAGCGAGCTGGAAGCCGTGCTGGAAGAAGATATGGCGTGGCGTTACATCCGCATGACGATCGATACGACTGATGCGGAAAAAAGTGAAGCTTACCGCTTTTTCGTAACGGAAATTCAACCCAACCTGGCGCCTTACGAAGATCGTTTGAACAAGAAAATGATGGCTGCTCCGTGGATTGCCGAGCTGAGCAAGGAAGAAGCTTATGCGATCTACTTCCGCTCGGTACAGACATCACTGGACCTGTTCCGCGAAGAAAACATTCCGCTTGAAACGGAAATCAATACACTGAGTCAGGAATACGGTGCGATTTCAGGAAAGCAAACCATCGATTACGACGGCAAGACGCTTACCATGCCGCAGGCTTCGGTTTATCTGAAAAATCCGGATGAAACGGTTCGAAAAGCGGTTTACGACCTCATCACTCAGCGCCGCGAACAGGATCGTGCCCAACTGGATGAATTGTTTTCCCAGCTCGTTAAGCTGCGCCACCAGGTTGCGGTCAACGCCGGCTGCAAAGATTACCGCGAGTACAAATTCAAAGCACTCGGCCGTTTCGATTACACGGTCGAAGATTGCCTCGATTTTCATGAATCCATCGAAACGCTGATCGTACCGATGGTAAAGGAAATGAACCGCGAGCAGGCGCGTTTGCTGAAAAAGCCTTTGTTGAAACCGTGGGATACGGAAGTCGATCCGCTTGGAAAAGCACCGCTGAAACCGTTTGAAACGGGCAACGAATTGCTCGCCGGCTCGATCGATATGTTCCGCAAGCTCGATCCGTTCTTTGGCGAATGCCTCGAAACGATGGATAAAGGCGGTTACCTCGACCTCGATTCCAAACATGGAAAAGCGCCGGGCGGCTACAATTATCCACTCTACGAAAGCGGCATTCCGTTCATTTTTATGAATGCGGCCGGTGCACAGCGCGACCTCGTAACGATGGTCCACGAAGGCGGACATGCCGTTCATTCCTTCCTGAGCCGCGATCTCGAGCTCACCGGCTTCAAATCGCTTCCTTCCGAAGTGGCCGAGCTGGCTTCCATGTCGATGGAGCTCATCACGATGCAGGAATGGTCGCGTTTTTACGACAACGAAGACGAGCTGAACCGCGCGAAAAAGGAACAGCTGGAATCCATTTTGAAAGTGTTGCCGTGGATCGCTACGATCGACGCGTTTCAGCACTGGATTTATACGAATCCTGAGCACACGGTTGCAGAGCGCACTTCTGCCTGGCTGGCACTGAGCAAGCGTTTCGGGACCGGAATGGTCGATTATGAAGGCTACGAGCACGTGAAAGAATCCAACTGGCAGCGCCAATTGCATTTGTTCGAAGTGCCGTTCTATTACATCGAATACGGTATCGCACAGCTGGGCGCTCTCGGCGTTTGGCGCAACTACCGCAAGGATAAAGCTGCCGCGCTTTCAAACTACAAGAAAGCGCTGGCGCTGGGTTATACGAAATCCATTCCGGAGATTTATGCCGCTGCCGGACTGCGTTTCGACTTCTCGCGTGCGAATATGCAGGAACTGGCCCAACTCATCGAGGACGAGCTGGCGTTGTTGCGCAATTAATCAAGCCGCCTCTGCCCTGCTCATTTTCCGGAGCAAACGCAGGTGTGAAACGATTCCGCCCAGATAGCTTGTCTGATTCGGAACGATCTGGTGTTCCTGCAACATGCTGTAAAGGATCACATTCAGCTTTGGATAGTAAATGTGGTGCACATTCGGGAACAAATGGTGCGCAATGTGATTGTTGAATCCTCCGAGCAGGAAATTAGCCGTTTTGCTGAACGGATGCATGTCGTTCGAGCTGCGAACCTGGTTCATCAGCCACGACGTATTGATCGTGCCGTGATCGTCCGTTTCCTGATAAGCCGTCGATTCCACGTGATGCGTCATGAAAAACGTGAACAGCAGGAAAAGCGACTGCAGCAGATGCATCAGCACAAAACCGGTTAGAACGACGCTCCACGATTGTCTGGAAAACAGCAGCGGAACGACCAAAAGGTAAGTAACGTAACTGCTCTTTTGCATCCAGAACGAAAAATGGTAACGCACGCCTTTCTTCGGTGTAAAAGATTCTTTCGAAAACAGGATCACCACGTCTTTGACGAACACCCAGAAAAGCGAATAGCTCATATAAGCCAGCGGCGCGTACCAATGTTGAAAACGGTGCCACCAGCGCAGCTCACTGCCGGGAATCACGCGGATGAGATTCGAAATTTTCAGATCGGAATCGTAATCTTCCACATTCGGCGCAAAATGGTGCGAATGAATATGTCGCTGTTTCCACGCTTCGGCATGTGCGCCAACCATCGTGTAAATGATTGTGAACGCGAGATTATTGGCTTTTCGGCTTTGGAAAACGGCATTGTGCGAGCAATCGTGCGAAAAATTGAAAGCAAAGAGCAGTGAAAGGATTCCGTAAGCGACATAGCAGGCGATAAATCCAAAGGTGTTCGAAATTAGGAACAATCCGGTATAAGCAGCTGACAACAAGAGAAAGTAAACCGCGAATTTGGTCCAGAGCTGTTGGCGAAAGGTCTTGCGATCGATCACCAGCTCACGACGAACCGTTGCGTGAATGGCCGCCAGCAAAGCGCTGTCTTCGGCAATTTCGAGGTGTTTATCTTTCATACGGCAACGGTTGAAATTCCTGCTGTTGTCCCATTCCTTTCAGAAAACGGAAATGCGCTTTCAGCGATTCGCCGTACGACATTTCCATGTAAGTCAGCTCGTACTCCTCTATCAGCTCGCGGAAAATCGGCAAGATTTCCAGGTAATGCACGTGGCAGACCTGCGGCAGCAAATGATGGAGCGCATGAGCGTTGAAACCGCCGAGTGTCATGTTGAAGAATACGCTGTCGGGATTGTAATCCACGGATGTACACAATTGCAGCTTCGGCCAGCTCATGTTCAATTGTCCGTTCGCGTCCGGCAACGGATGTTCGACATAATCCGACAAATGAGAAACGCCCAGCACGCCGACGAAGATCAGTGAAACCATGAAGTGATTCAGCAGGAAAGCCAGCAGAACGGTTCCCCATCCGAACGGCAGCAGCAAAGCCGGCAGAACGATCATGTAGCCGATGTAAAGCAGCTTGAACAGGATGAGCTTTACGACTTCGATTTTGGGAATCCTGATTTTGATCGTGCGGCTGGTGAGATTGAACAGCATCAGCGTTTCGCGGAAAAAGAACCAGTTCAGCGAGTAGAACAGGTACAAAAACGGCGCGTAGAGGTATTGAAACCTGTGAAAACGCTTCAGCTGCTGCGTGCTGGTCATACGGAACAGCGGATTGTGCAGCACGTCGATATCGCTCTCTTCGATGTTCGTGTACAAATGGTGCGATTCGTTGTGGTTTTTCCCCCACACATACGCGTTGTTGCCCTGCAAATTGAAGCTCAGCTGGAACAGAAAACGGTTCCATTTCCGGCTTTTCACTGCCACTCCATGAGCAGCATCGTGGGAAATATTGAAAGCCGTGAGCAGGACGGAAAGTCCCATGAGCAGGTAAAATGTGTAAAACGCAGCGGGCGATTCGCTGTTGATCATCAGCAGGTAAAACAGGAGATCGAGTCCGAAATACAGCACTATTTTAAAGTACATCATGGAATTTCCGTTTTTCGACTGACCTGTCTTCCGGAAATGCTCTTCGATACGCTGCTGAAGCTCGGCATAAAAGGCCGTGCCTTCGTCCTGGGTNNGAATTGGATGGATTTCATAAAGGTATTTTGGGTTTAAGTGAAGCCTGTTGCTGGTGGCAATGCCGGATCAGGATGGAAAAACCGCCGCGCATTCCCGGACAGCGGGTTCCGGAACGAATGTTTTTACTGCTGATCTTCAGGATCCATTCCCAATGCCGGAAAATTTCCCGGTAAGCGCTCCAAAGTGTGGATTTCGGATCGTAAATATGGATCGGCTCGCCTTTTACGCCGTTGATCTCGAGGATCGTCATTTGTCCCTGCAAAAGCGCTTCGACACTTCGGCATTTGACGTCGTAGCGGGCATATTCGAACAAGCCGATGCTGTCGTTGATGCGTTCCATGGCCGCGCGCAGCTCTTCGGTATTCCATTCCGAACGAGCGTAAAACCGCGTTCCGTAGTTCCAGTTGCCCATGTAGCCGGGTTTCAGGATTTCGCCAGCTGGCAAAACTTCCGATAAACGATCCTGCAAAAATTTTCGGAGCTTTTTCCGGCAATAGCGCGTGTGTTTCTGCTGAAGCAATAATTGATCGATGGTCGAAACGCCGTCGCCCTGTAACGTCACGAGCTCTTTTTCGGTGATTCCCGAGATGCGGAGCTTTCCGTCCAGGCAATGAATGTGAATACTGAGCTCGATCGGATCGTGAACGAAGGTTTGCACTACGTAATCCATCGTATAAGAAGCGTGGTACTGACGCCAATCGTCGGCATTGTTCAGTTTTTTCACCAGGAAGCCGCCTTCACCGATATCGGGTTTGGCGATTACGGGAAATCCGAGCTTGCCGATCAGGCGCAGCAATCCTTCCGTATCGGTATCGTCTTTGGAAATGAAGATGGTTTCAGGTTTTAAATAGTCCGGGATCCGGTCGATGATGGCCATTTTGGAATCTCCGGCAAAACCGCCCAGCGAAACCTTCGGATTGGCGGCGGAGAAATAAAACAATCGTCCGGTGCGCAGCGAGCCGATGAAGAAAATATACAGCGTGAGCGGCAGGTATAACACCTCCATCGGCCAGTAGCGCCAGTTCCAGAGAATGTCAATTTTATGTAGAAGCTTGCGTGTCATCTCCGGCTAAAGTAGGACAACAGGTCTTTACGATGTGTACGGCTTTTCGCAACACATTTTCGAGCCGTTGCACTTTTCCGGCAACTGTAAACGCGCTTTTATTTCTGTCCGAACTCTTTCGCCGGGTCTTTCACCTGGCTTCCGGCGTTGAACGCAGCCGATTGTCCTTTTGGAATGGAAAGGTTCTGCCAGTCATTGTTTTTCAGGATTTTAGCAGCATAGATCATTTGCCCGATGTGGTAAGGATAATGCGCCATCTGACGGTTGATCGCGTCGATCGCTGTCATTGGCTCGTTCCGGATCAGGATGGTTTTCAGCAGATCGTCTTCGGAAAGGCTTTCCAAGGCTCCGAGGAAACAATTCCAGCCTTTATCCCAGTAAGCCACCAGGCTTGCCTTATCGGATTGTTGCGGTTCGAACTCGCCATCTCTGTTGCGCCATTCCTTTTCGCCGTCTTCTGTCAGGAAGTTCGTCCAGCGGCTGAGCATATTCCCGGCGATGTGCTGCATAATAACGGCAATACTGTTCGAAGCTTCGTTCGGCTGGAAATGCAGCTCCTGATCGCTCAACTGTTCGATTGTTTTGTCGCCCAGGCTTTTGTAGTATTTCATGCGGGCAATTGCTGTTGAAAGGTATGCTTGTCCAATGCTCATTGTGGATCGTTTTTACCAAATTTCGTTTTTTCTCAAGCACGATCCAATAGCTGCTTTATTTTTTGTCGGCGGTGGCCTTTAGTTTTACATCATTTTGTATTCCAATTGGAGGACACGTATTATTTTTCATTACTTTACACTACAAAAGTTAAATTATTAACCTTAATTGCTATTGATTATGAAGAAGTTAGTTGCTGAATTTATCGGGACTTTCTGGCTGGTGCTGGGTGGTTGTGGAAGTGCCGTTCTCGCCGCAGGATTTCCTGAATTGGGAATCGGTTTTGTCGGTGTTTCTATTGCATTCGGTCTGACCGTTCTGACCATGGCTTATGCTATCGGACACATTTCGGGATGTCATCTGAATCCTGCTGTTACTATCGGACTCTGGATAGGCGGACGTTTTGAAACGAAAGACGTTGTTCCCTACATTATTTCCCAGGTGCTGGGCGCAATGGCCGGAGCGGGGATTCTGTACCTCATCGCCAGCGGCAAGCCGGGTTTTGAACTCGGAGGATTTGCTGCGAACGGCTACGACACGCATTCGCCGGGCGGCTACAGCATGGTTTCGGCACTCATTACCGAAGTCGTCATGACGTTCCTCTTCCTGATTATCATACTCGGCGCAACGCATAAAAACGCCGCTTCGGGTTTTGCAGGTATTGCCATTGGCTTGGGATTAACACTCATTCATTTGATTTCCATTCCGGTTACCAATACCTCTGTCAACCCGGCCAGAAGTACAAGCCAGGCGATCTTTGCCGGCAGCTGGGCATTGGAGCAATTGTGGCTGTTCTGGCTCGCTCCGGTAGCCGGTGCGATATTTGCAGGATTGATTTATAGAGCTCTCGCTCCGAATGACTGATCGTTGAAATGTATTGTGGAAAGGAAGCTAAAAGGCTTCCTTTTTTGTTTTCATCAGATTGTTTCATTAAAATTATTTATCGTAATATTGCGATATTAAGATAAAGCAGATGGGCGCCACGAAAACCGAGCATTTTACCGTTCAGCAAAACACAATCGCTACAATAGCGAAAGCATTGGGTCATCCGGCTAGGGTTGCCATTATCGAATACCTGCTACAAGTGGATACGTGCATCTGTGGCGACATTGTGAACGAGCTCCCACTTGCCCAACCTACCGTTTCACAGCATTTGAAAGAATTGAAAAACGCTGGATTGATCAAAGGAAACATTGAAGGCACGGCTATCTGTTATTGCATCAACGAAACAGCTATCGAGCAGCTAAAAAGCTATTTTGGGGAAATGACGGTCAGATTGAATGAAAAGAAAAGCAGCTGCTGTTAATACAATTATTATGAAGCTATCAGAAATCAAAACCATTCTGCCGACGTTGGAAAACGTGGCTTTCCAACTGGAAGACGGAACAATCGTTCCCGAGCATTTTCATGTTACCGAGGTTGGTATGATACACAAACAGTTTATCGATTGCGGTGGCACAATCCGTGACGAAAAAGCGGTCAATTTTCAACTTTGGAATGCCAACGATTATGATCATCGCCTCAAGCCATCCAGACTGCTCCACATTATACAGCTGTCAGAAGAGAAACTGGGCCTTACCGATGAGGAAATCGAGGTCGAGTACCAGGATCAAACGATTGGTAAATATGCGTTGACATTCAATGGCACAGCGTTCGTTCTGCAAATCAAACAAACCGCTTGTCTGGCCAGCGATGCATGTGGTAACGAATCAGCGAAACAAAAAATCAACCTGTCGGAACTAAAAGCTCCTGCGGCTGTGTGCTGTAGACAGGCAACTAACAAAAAACTATGAAACAACTTTTACGAAAAGAACGACTCATTAAATACCGTAAACCGCTTATCATCACTACATCCGTTGTGGTCTTACAGCTTTTGTTCGGATTCGACCCTAAATTTTGCATCATCAACGTCGTTTGGCTACTTGTTTGATATGAAGAAAAACATATTGGTGTTGTGCACCGGTAATAGTTGTCGCAGTCAGATTGCCGAAGGTTATTTGCGGCACTTCGCCGGCGACAGAGCTTCTGTTTACAGCGCCGGAATAGAAACGCATGGCGTGAATCCACAGGCGATTGCTACTATGAAAGAAGATGGAGTCGATATTTCGGCTCATACTTCCAATCATATCGACGAATACCGGAATCTTGATTTTGATCTGATCCTCACCGTTTGCGACCATGCAAGTGAAAATTGCCCTTACTTTCCTTCCAAAGCAGCACGTTTTCACCACAATTTTCCCGATCCGGCAAAGGCAACAGGCACTGATTCGGAAATAATGCAGCAATTTGAAATGGTGAGGNNGGCCAAAGCAACGGGAAGCCACAAACAGATTAGCGAAGCGTTTCGAAATGTTCGCAATGAAATCAAAGCTTTTTCAAGACAATTCGTTGAGAAGCATCTCTGAATAGTAAGGATTCAAGAATGTTTTTGAAGAAAATCCCGACCTACGCCTGATTTCAGGAATTTCTCGTGAGCCATTGCCTCACTCTTCGTTTCAAAGAAGAAAACGTAAGCAACTTCCCATGGTCGGTAACGCAGCATATGGCCTTTTGTGCCGAAATGGTTGTGCGAAGCCATGCGATTGATCAGGTCGGACGTAAAACCGATGTAGCGCTTGCCTTCAGCTGAACGGGAATGTAGGACATAAACGACGAATTCTGACATAATGGTATATAACAGTGGTAAAAAAAAAACATTCAGAGTTCCTTATGGCGAGCCGTGAGCTGAACTCCGGTCCGCCTTGGGCGGATATGCATCCTGCGCTATAATAATGCAAAAAAGGAAGCCTTTTGGGCTTCCTTTTGTAGCGAGACGGAG
>DJFN01000086.1 GCA_002432085.1 Flavobacteriales bacterium UBA5871 | reverse complement strand
GATAGAAGTCGTAGCGTCGTAACGGGAACAGGTGTTGGTGAAATTGTCACCGTCGCCGCCAACTGCTGCTGCGAGGATTGCCGTAGTACCGTCGGGTGCTTCGATACTGATGGTCAGATCGGAATCCCAGGAATGGGTGAGATTGATGCAAACCTGCTCGAGCCCAAAAGTCGTGGTATCGATGGTGGCCGGCGATAAACCGCTCACGTTGATCGGAATATCCAGCGTCTGGTTATCGAGGATGGCGCCACCTCCGCCGGTAAACGTCTGGGAATAAGCAACAGAAGTTGCAGCGATCAAAGTCGCCAGGGTTAATAGTTTTTTCATGCTGGATTAACAATTCCGAAATGCAAGGTAGCAATTACAGCGGAATGGACACTGCGATGAGAATTCTCTTATTTTTAATCCATGAACCGAATCCTGCTTCTGCTGCCCGTGCTTTGCGCTTTTCATGTGCATGCCCAGCAAACAACGGTCGTTCCTTTCCTTGACGGCGCGCTCGATTGTCACTGGAATCCGGCCGATGCCGACCGTGTCTGCTATTCGATCAAGGGAAGCGATACGTATTACGACATTCACATTGCTTCACCCGATCGATCGTACGATACCTGCCTGACGTGTGACCATCCCGATCTGCCGAATCGTCATATTTCGAACGCAGCGTGGCATCCTTCGGGAAAATGGCTGCTGCTGGTCGTGGAGAAAAAAGAACACCCGCGCGGGTCTGCCAATGCGCTGCCGGGTTTCGGAGCTTACTGCGATCTCTACCTCATTTCCGCCGATGGCAAACAGACGTTTCTGCTCTACGAAACACCGAACGATTTCGATCACGGCATCATTGCGCCGCGTTTTTCTCCCGATGGAACGAAGATCGTGTGGACAGATCGTTTCAAGCGTCCGGCATTGTGGAACGCGCAGCGTCATTTCGGCTTCTGGACAGTGAAACTGGCCGATTTTGCTTTCGGAGCAGAGGGCATTCCGCGACTTTCGAACATCCGCGACCTGCTTCCTGGAAAGAAATGCTTCAACGAAAGCTACGGTTTCTCGCCCGATGGTCAGAAGATCATTCTGTGCAGCAGCATGACAACGAATTCGGCCTGGAAAGCGCAATTGTTCACGATGAACGTCGACGGCACTGGAATTACCCAGTTAACCACCGGCAAGCATTACAACGAGCACGGCTGCTATTCGCCCGACGGTAAACACATCGTCTGGATGTCGAACGCCGGCAACGCCAACAAAGGAACCGACTGGTGGCTGATGAACAGCGACGGCTCCGACCAACATCGCATCACGTTCTTCAACAAGCCCGACAATCCGCAGTACATCGGGAAAGCCGTCTGGACAGGTCTGGCGTCGTTCAGTCCGGAAGGAAACGCGTTTATCGGAGGAATTCAGAAAAGCCTGGTTACGCAGGAAGGATATATCGTAATTATCAAGTTGACGCAGTAGGGGAATTATAGCAATTAGCAATGCTCAATTAGCAAGGGACGTACTGGGTGTGTTAAGAATTATCAATTAGCAGTTATCAATTATGAAGGGACGTACTAGGTTTTAGGAATTGAAAATTGAAAAGAGCAGAATCGTTATTCGCTCTAAGACAAGTCCCAAAGCTTTTCAATTTTCAATTCCGTGATTCAGGTGCCTACAGTGTATTGAATTCTTAACCCGCAACTAGTAACTTCCAACTTTAAGCACGAAGCGATTCCGCAAAGGCGGATATGCTTCGTGCCAACTNNCAACTCAAAAACTCTTCAACTCATTTAGCATGTTTTATCATCTGAGCCTGTTGCTCTGAGCCGCTTAATTGCCGCATTATCCGTAACATTGCACTATGGCAAAGATCCTCATTAAGAACATTCGTTCCCTGCTACAGGTCGGTGAAGGCGTTCCTGCTTTCCGTTCCGGTAGCGAGATGCAGACACTTCCTTCCATCGACGACGCTTTCCTGGCGATCGAAGACGGAGTGATCGTAGCCTACGGACCGATGAGCGAATGGGGCGGAATTACCGACTGGCGCGATCTCGAGATCATTGACGCGGAAGGCTGTTTCGTACTGCCGGCNNAGCCGCGAGGAAGAATTCGTGGACCGCATCAAAGGCCTGACTTATGAAGAAATCGCGCTCAAAGGTGGTGGTATTCTGAACTCGGCCCGACGATTGAACGAGCTTTCCGAAGATGAGCTGTTCGAAGCGGCCATGGAGCGCATCAAGCTGATGAAAAGCTACGGTACCGGCGCCGTCGAGATCAAATCCGGTTATGGATTGACGGTCGAAGCCGAGCTGAAAATGCTCCGCGTGATCAAGCGCCTGAAAGCCGAAGNNTCACAGATCATCGACGAAATGCTGCCGCAAATCGAATCAAACGGACTGGCGGATTACATTGACGTTTTCTGCGAGCGCAATTACTTCTCCGTAGAGGAAATGACGCGCATTCTCGAAGCCGGAAAACGCTACGGCCTTGTTCCGAAAGTGCACGTAAACCAGTTCTCCGTTATGGGAGGTGTGAAAGCTGCTGTGGAAATGGGCGCTTTATCGGTCGATCATTTGGAAGAATACGACCAGAACGACATCGAAGCACTCAGGGGTTCCGGTTGTATGCCGACCTTTTTGCCGGGCTGCTCGCACTTCCTGAGCATTCCGTATGGCAACGCCCGCGGGTTCATCGATGCAGGCCTGCCGGTTGCACTGGCGACCGATTTCAATCCCGGTTCGACACCGAACAGCAATCCGGGCATGATTTTTTCTTTGGCTTGTGTCAAGATGAAATTAACGCCGGAAGAAGCTTTGAACGCAATGACCATTAATGCCGCATACGCTATGGGATTGTCGGATACGCACGGATCGATCACGCTGGGGAAAACCACGCCGGTCATCCTTACGAAGAAAATTCCGTCTTTAGCATATATTCCCTATGCGTTTGGCGATAATCACATCGATCGGTTGATCACAGGAAAATGAAACAGTTGCTCCTCATAGCGTTCCTGGGCTACGTGCTGCACGGTTTTGCGCAAAGCGAAACGGAAGCGCCAACCTACCAGCTGCTATGGGAAGTTACGGGCAAAAAGCTCAAAAAACCGAGCTACCTGTTCGGAAGCATGCACTCCAACGATGCACGCCTGTTCCAGTTTCCCGACAGTCTCTACACGGCTTTTGCCAAAGCAGATGCGGTGGTGCTCGAAACGGATGTTGCAGCGCTTTTCGATGAATACGATGTTCGGCTTGACCTGTTCGATCTCGAGATTCTGTCGCGGAACAAGCCTTACACCAATTCCCGCGAGGCAACCCGCACGGTTTACGGTAGTGAAGACGGACGTCCGCAGTTCCTTGATGCGTATTTCCAGCAAACGGGCTACTGTGCCGGCAAGCAGTTCTTTGCACTCGAAGCGCTCGAAGACCAGCTGACGGCCAGTGAGAAGATCCAGGGCATTTCGACCAAAGAAGCCATTTCCAGCTTTTTCTTTTCGAAAGAAACCTTCGTACAAACTTATCTGCAGGGCGATATCGCCACGTTGAGCAAAATGCTGAAATCCCAGCTGGATGGCATTCCGGGCGCTTACGATGCGCTCATCACCAAACGGAATGTGGTCATGGCTAACGGACTCGATACGTTGATGCGCAAACGCTCGGTGTTCTGCGCGATCGGCTCCGGACATTTACACGGCAACGAGGGCGTGATCCAGCTGCTGCGCTCCAAAGGCTATACGCTGCGACCGGTAATTGCGAGCTACGCTCCTGAGACAACTACCGACGAAGCGCTGGTGAACAGCTGGCGGAAGTACGAAGTGGTCAGCGATACGTTCAATTTTTCCATTGCACTTTCCGGCAAACCGCTTGTTTTTTCATCGGAAGACAACTACCGCTTCATTTACCAGGAGCTGGGCCAGGGCAATACCTATGAGCTGATCGTCCGCAAGACGGAAGAAACGCTCGGTGAAAGCAAAGCCGGCTTTATCGATAACCAGCGCCAGCGTCCGCGAACGATAACGCTTGAAAACGGCCTGGAAGCTGTTGAAGGCATGTACCTCGACGAATGGAAAGGCCCGCAATGGAGGCGTGTCATCATCAAAGGCGATCTGACCTACATCCTGATCTGTTACGGTGGGAACAAATTCATGCATTCCGACCGGCCGCAGAAGTACTTTAACAAGCTCGTTCTGAACTAAAAAAACGCTCCGCCGAAGTGAAGCGTTTCCTTGGCTAATCTGTCTTTTTAAAAATGAAAAAGCCCCGCCGGAATGACGAGGCTTTTAGCTGAAAGCGCAGCTTATTATTTCTTAGCGTCAGCGTATTTCTTTGCTACTGCAGACCAGTTTACCACGTTAAAAAACGCGTTGATGTAATCCGGGCGACGGTTCTGATAGTGCAGGTAGTATGCGTGCTCCCAAACGTCGAGTCCGAGGATCGGTGTCCCATTGCAGCCTTCGATACCCATCAGCGGGTTATCCTGGTTCGGCGTAGAGCAGATGGACAGCTTGCTGCCGTCTACACACAGCCAAGCCCAGCCTGAGCCGAAGCGCGTAGTTGCTGCTTTGCTGAATTCGTCTTTGAACGCTTCAAACGTACCGAAGCTGTCGTTGATAGCTTGAGCGAGCTCGCCTGTTGGTGTACCGCCGGCGTTCGGAGCAAGAACTTCCCAGAAAAGGGTGTGGTTCCAGTGTCCGCCACCATTGTTGCGAACTGCTGGCTTGTCTTTGCAGACCTTCAGGATTTCTTCGAGGCTTTTGCCTTCGAGGTCCGTTCCGGCAATGGCGTTGTTCAGATTGGTGACATAAGCCTGGTGGTGCTTCGTATGGTGGATCTCCATCGTACGGGCATCAATGTGTGGTTCCAGGGCGTCGTAAGCATATGCTAATTTTGGTAATTCGAATGCCATGATTGTTGGTTTTTAATGCGGTATCAAATATAGCTGATTCTTTGTTCGAAATGACGAAAAATAACGCTTGTTAACTTCGAAGTCTCCAGTCTCCGGTCGGCCAGTCTCCAGTCACCAGTCTTTAGTAGTTTCTAACTCACAACTTCCAACTAGTAACACGAAGTGTCAGCTGGCTGACTACTTTGTGTCAACTTCTAACTTCCAACTGTTCACTACTCGTCGTTGCTCATTCCCAAAAAGGAAAGCAGGTAATAAACCAGCGTTACAAGCGCACCGAGCGCAGCAATTACGTAAGTCATCGCGGCCAGGTTGAGTGCCTTTTTCGAGCGATCGTGCTCTTCGTGCGTGGCTGTTCCGGATTGTTCTATCCAGGCCAGCGCCCGTTTCGAGGCATCGAATTCGACGGGAAGCGTAATAAAGCTGAACAACGCGATGGCGCCGTATGCGATCACGATCACCAGCAAGACCATTTTCATCGGAAAGACTTCGTAGAGGAAAGCGCCTCCGAAAATGGTCAGCATCATGATCACGTTGATTACCATGCCGGAAAGGTTCTGGATCGGAACCAGCGCCGAACGGAATTCGAGCGGTTTATAAGCCTGTGCGTGCTGAACGGCGTGACCGCATTCGTGAGCAGCTACGGCAGCAGCGGCAGCGTTTCGTCCGTTGTAAACGCCTTCGGATAAGTTGACGGTCTTGTTGGCGGGATTGTAATGATCGGTGAGCTCGCCTTCGACACTCATCACCGTGACGTCGTAAATGCCGTTATCGCGCAGCATGCGTTCGGCAATCTCCCGTCCGCTGAGCCCGCTTTGAGACGGAATGCGGCTGAATTCGGCAAACCGGCTGCGCAATCGCCAGCTGACCAGCATACCGAGGCCCATGAAAACGAGGGCAATGACCATGGCAGGTCCAAATGAAAACATAGCGTCTGTTCTTTAAAATGAGACTTAAAGTTAGATACAAAAAAATCCCGCATCAACAGGCGATACGGGACTTTCAGTTAAAAAATGTTAGTGTCTTACTCGCGTGAGCCTGTCAGACGAAGCAATGACATAAACAGGTTGATGAACAATACGTACAGTGTGAACCCGCCAAGCAGTGCCATTTTGTTTTTGTCTGTTTCAGAAGCGTTCGCGTTGAGCGCAAACTGTTTCAATTGCTGCATGTGATAAGCCGTCAAGCCAGTAAATACGAATACGCCGATAATCGAAATGATATAGCCGAGCGTGTCACTGTGCATGAAGAAGTTCACAATTCCGGCAATGAAAATACCGATGAATGCCATGTACAAGAGGCTGCCGAAGCGTGTCAGATCGATCTTGGTCGTGTAGCCGAGGATGGCCATCGCACCGAATGCGCCTGCTGTGATAAAGAACGTCGAAACGATCGAGCCAATGGAATAAACGAGGAAAATCGTCGTCAAGCCGAAGCCCATCAACAAACTATAGGTGGCAAACAGCAGCACCATTACGGAAAATGAAAGGCGATTTGCCATCGATTGCATCAGCAGCGCTACGCCCACAGGAGCGAAGATCACTACATAGAACAACGGAGCGATGCCTTTTTCGGTAACAAAGTATTCGAGTACGAATTCAGGCGTTCCATACTGGTAAGCAATGGCGCCTGAAACAAGCAGTGCGGCAAACATGAAAGCATACACTTTCGCGAAGAACTGTCTTGCAGCGGTTTTGGCCTGGAGCGATTCAAAAGCGGAATCGTCGATGATTTGATTCATGATTATTCAATAAAATTATTCGAGTGAAAGTTAGCGATAAATATGCCAGATTGGTTTTTCTGACAGATTTTCATTTTCCACAGCTCAAATTGGCAGTCGTTCAGGATGTAACTGTCAATTGGTCAATGCAGCTTCGCCTGCACAAGATTGATGAATTCCTTGCGGGTCGAATCGTTGCTCAGGAACAGCCCGGTAAACGCACTCGAAGTGGTCACGGAATTCTGTTTTTGTACGCCGCGCATCTGCATGCACATATGGGCGCATTCCAATACGACGGCAACTCCTTTCGGCTTGAGCGTTTCCTGGATGCAGTCTCGGATCTCGATCGTGAGACGTTCCTGTACCTGCAGGCGACGAGCGAATGCGTCCACCACGCGCGGAATTTTACTCAGGCCCACGATCGTTCCGTCGGGAATGTAGGCCACGTGGGCTTTGCCGAAGAACGGCAACATGTGGTGTTCACACATGGAATAGACCTCGATGTCTTTCACAATCACCATTTCGGAATATTCTTCCTGGAACATCGCGCTTTCGAGGATCGCTTTCGGGTCGATTCCGTAACCGTGCGTGAGGTATTGCAAAGCCTTGGCCACGCGTTCCGGCGTTTTTACCAGACCTTCGCGGTGGGGGTCTTCGCCAATGTCTTTCAGTACGTTTCCGTAAACGTCGGAGAGCCGTCTGGTGATTTCGTCGTCGTAAAATTGATCGTTCACGCTAATTGGTTTTCGTTAGAAAGGTTGTTTTCCGCCGTAGTAGTCCACGTAATTGTTCTCCGTTTCTTCCAGGCGGATGTGTGCGAGCTCGCCGCCGGCTTTGCGGATCGGCTCCTCGATCTGTTCCCAGATTTTGATCACGATGTTTTCCGTTGAAGCCAGCAATCCGGAAAGCCACGGAACGTCGAGGTTCAGGTTTTTATGGTCGAGCGGATCGATCACTTCTTTCTTGATGATGGTGCTCAGGTCCTTGAGGTCGATCACAAAACCGGTTTCGAGGCTTGGAACGCCTTTCACGGTAACAAAGATCGTATAGTTGTGGCCGTGCCAGTTCTTGTTACTGCACTTGCCGAAAGTTTCGAAGTTTTTTTCGTCCGACCATTCCTCGCGCCAGAGTTTATGGGCTGCGTTGAAGTGTTCGCGACGGGCAATGTATACTGTTTTCAAAACTGAAAAAATTAGGCTACAAATGTAGTGTTTTTGCCGTTTCAATTGACGGTTTGCAATGGGCAATTGACAGTTGACAATGGACAATTGACAACCGATCTGGTCAAAAAGGGTATCCGAAATCAAACAACGTCTTAAAATCCGGATGTCCTGAACTCCTGAAGTCATCCTGTTGTATATTTGATGTATGAAACGATGGCTGTTCTTATTCCTCTTCATCACTTCACTGGCGCAAGCTCAGAACGACTCGCTGTTCGAAGCCTGCCGTTCGCGCGATACGATCTGGTTTACCGAAAACCTGCAGCCGGTTTTTGCGAAGATGCAGCAATCGAAAA
>DJFN01000123.1 GCA_002432085.1 Flavobacteriales bacterium UBA5871 | reverse complement strand
CGATGGCATTGACACAAGCTGCCTATGAAGCCGGCTGTCGTCATTTCGATGGTGCGATCAAAGGCTACGGCGGCTGTCCGATGGCAAAAAACGATCTGACAGGCAATATGCCAACCGAATTGATGCTCGATTATTTCCGTTCGGCAGGAATCGAAACCGGCGTGAACGAAACGGCTTTTTCACAAGCGATGCTGGCCAGCTCGGCAGTTTTTCACTGATGTAACCTTTACGAAATGAGTAGTTTTAAAGCTATGAAAAAAGCATTTTTATTGTTGTTCCCAATGGCACTGGCTTTCGTTTTACCGGCCTGTGATTCCGAAGATCCGGAAAATGTGCCTGTGAAAGAGCACAAAGTCCCGGAACCGGTAAACGACAACACCATCAGCACGGATTTTAATGCCAACAGCTTTAAGTCAAACGTAGAAGCCGACTTGCTTAAAGAGCTCATGCTCTGCGATCCAAACGCTCCGAACGATACCGAAGAAAAACATCCGGCGTGCAGTCCGAAGTTCTTCCGCTTTTTCCAGCTTACGAACAAAACGCCGCTGAAAGACGGTTTCATGGTGATGATCAAAGCCGGCGTGAATGGCTGGCCGACCCGTCGTTTGCTGATTTTCGAGCGCGAACAGGGAAAACTGGTAAAAGTGAACGGTTTTAACGGCTATTTGATCGAACGCCGTCCGACAGCGAGCGGCTACGACGATATCGTTGTGCGCTTCGGCGAACGGATCGACGGTTATCTGTACTTCTACAACTGTGTATTCACCTGGAAAGACGGCAAATACGATTACCAACTGTGTGAAGCCATCAACGATTCGCGTATCAAAGCCGAGCTTATGGATTCCATGGCTGTCGAAATCAAGAAAACCCTCGACGAAAAACAGTATCTGTTCTGATGCACCTTCGCTTTTCATCCATACTGCTACTCTTACTTCTGTTATCCTGCAGAGGCGAGCAGTCGATGAAAATGATCGATCACTATATTTTCCTCCACGACAACTCTTCGAAAGTCTGGATGATCGATAAGCTGCTCATCGGGAAAAACGATCACACACCGATGCGGTTTGAATTCCGCCAGGTCATTGCTTTTCACGAAAGCCGGAATGCTTATATCTACCGGATCAATGAAATGCATAAGCCGGGACACAAAGCCGCTTACTGGATGGACCGTTCGAAAAACGAATTCGGTTTCCAGTTTACCAACAACAAAGAATGGCTGTTCGAAATCGTTTCCATTTCACGGACAAAGATCGTTCTGAAGCCCAAACGCGGCTCGTTCAAGTACACAATGGTACTGATTCCGTTCCCTGAGCGCTGACCAATGTACAATTGCCATGTGCTGATGCAAATTCATTTGTTATGAATTTTCAACATTTCGTCAAAAAAAGTAAAACAGTTCTATTTTTGTGTAGAGTAAAACTACACACATGACACTCCAACGCCTTCTGTCACTACTGGTCGTCGGTTCAATTATTTCTTCCTGCAGCGGAAACAAGCAGGAATGCACCGATTGTGCCGTTTCAGATAAAGACTCTATTGAAACACCAGCTGATGATATGGCTGCCGCACTGGCACGCGATACGGTAACGGCTCCGTCCAAAGAGGCGAAGGAAAATCACGAAAAGATTGTCAAGAAATACGGTGAGCAGTGGGATTTCTGCAAATGCATCGTTGCGAACGATTCTATTACAGACGCATTCGAGAAGAAGCTTACTACCAAGCAGGAAGAAGCACTGATGGCCCGTTGGGAGTATGTGGATTCCAAATGCAAGGAACTGACTACGACACCTAATACGACACCTGAAGAGCGCGATCGGCATGAGAAACGGGTGATGAAGTGCCTGAAGCAAAATGGGCTAAAAAAGTAGTTTCTACTATCGTATCGTTAGCGGATTGGCTCCCCGCAGCTTCCACGGATATGTGCAGATTTTTGTTGGGTTGATTTGTTTGCAGGTGATGTATCTGTAATTGCTTGCATTTTCTAATATCGTACCGCTATCGGATTGGCTCCGCAGATTTCGCGGACTCTCGCAGATGGTTTGTTGCAAAGTTTTATCATTTGGTATTGCATTTTACTTAGAATAATGACGAACGGTAGGCGTCCCGGTTAATTTTGTTTTACTTTTGTTGCATGTCCCGGAAGTGGCGCACATACCTCTCCTTTGTTGTTCTGGTCAGCTTCGTTGCGTTGCTGGTCCCGAAATCGGTTTGGCACGACTGTCATGACCATGCTCAGCTCACACAGGTTGACAAACACCAGCATTCCGGTAATCATGTTATTCAGCAGGGCTATGAAAAATGTGCCGTCTGCGACCTTCACATCCCGTTATTAAGCAATCCGGTCAATACTACCGGTATTTCTCTTCAGAAAAGCGTTCAAAAAACGATCGGTCAGCTCTCCGTCGCGCCGGTTTGTTTCGTACCGCTTCAGCATTTTCTCCGCGGACCTCCCGCTTTAGTGTAAAGTTGGCTTACAGGGATTCATCCCTACATCTTCACTAAAAAACAGGCATGAAATTTATTGTTTTCAGTGCGTCACTGCTTGTGGCTGCCTGTTCGTTTGCACAACAAAACTGCAAAGAACAGCTCCATGGAGTCGTACGCGATCATCATACACTTCAACCTGTGCCATTTGCCCGTTTGCTGATCCCGGAACTGGACCTTCAGCAAACAGCCGATAGTACAGGCTATTTTTCCTTTCCGGGATTATGTCCGGGAACGGTGGTATTGCGCTGCATTCCGCATTTCGGATGTGAGCCGGTCGACGTTATTGCCACCATTCCAACGTCCGGACAGTTCGATCTCCTGGTGGAAACACACGTCACCGATCTCGACGAGCTGGTCGTATCGGCCGTACGTTTCCGGAAAGAAACCCAGACAGTTTCCCGTATTCACGCGCTCGATCTGTCGGCTGTAAGCGGTAATACGCTGGGCGAACAACTGGCACGCGTTCCGGGAATGACGACCTTCAACACAGGTTCCAGCATTGTGAAGCCGGTGATCAACGGCATGCACAGCAACCGGATCGTAGTGGTCAACAACGGCATTCGTCAGGAAGGCCAGCAATGGGGGAGTGAGCACGCTCCGGAAATCGATCCGAACCTGGCAACCGAGCTCGTAGTCGTTCAGGGAGCAGCCGGTTTGCAATACGGCCCGGACGCGATCGGTGGTGTGATCCTCGTTCATCCTTCTGCTTTGTCTTACGGAAAATCGCTATCGGGCTGGGTGAAATCCGAAGCGCATTCCAACGGAAGAGGCGGCATGCTTTCCGGACTGGTGAACGGAAGTCTGCTCCCTTCGGGAAAATGGGCATATCGTGTTCATGGAACCGCTCGCATCAACGGCACGCAGCATACGCCGGATTACCTGGTGAAAAATACGGCGATGCAGGAATACAGCTTCAGCGGCGCTACCGGCTATAAATCCACGCGTTTCGAAGCAGATGCGTTCTACAGCTTGTATGCAACGAAGCTCGGCATATTCACCGGTTCGCATATCGGTAACCTGACCGATCTGAACGAAGCTTTCCAGGCCAAAGAACCGAAGGATAAGGGCGTATTTACGTATGAGATCGAAAATCCACGGCAATTTGTGCAACACCAGGTGGGAAGATTATTCCTGCGCTGGAACTGGAACGAACGGGTGAAAACCACGCTTCTGGCCGGTTATCAGCACAATCTTCGTCAGGAATTCGACAACCACGCATCTTACAACGACAGCATAGAAGCACTCGGCCTGCCAGATTTCGAGCTGAACTTGTGGACCACCAATGCCGAGCTGAAAACATCCATCGTACACAGCAAACGCTTTCGTTCCACTGCCGGACTTTCGGGTTTGAAACAGGAAAACGCCTACGACGGGCGCTTCTTCATTCCCAACTTCCGGAAGTTCCAGGGCGGAGCTTATTATACAGGACTAGTCGAAACGCTGCTCTGGCAGCTCGAAGGCGGCCTGCGGTACGATGTTTCCATGCTGACTGCTTACTACTACAAGGGGAACACACTGGTTTCACCGGAACGGACGTTCGGTCATCTGAGCGCAGCTGCCGGCGCTTCCCGCATTATCGGCCACCACTGGCTGGTAAAACTGAATTTCGGGACAGCCTGGCGACCACCATCGGTAAACGAGCTCTACAGCAACGGTCTGCACCACGGCGCGGCGGCTATCGAACGCGGCAACGAACAGCTTTCGAAAGAAATCGTTTACAATCTCCAGCTCGGAACACAATAC
>DJFN01000180.1:45130-45376 GCA_002432085.1 Flavobacteriales bacterium UBA5871 | reverse complement strand
TGAGATCGTAGGCCACGTGCGGAGGCATCACCATAACGACTTCGCGGTTCACCAATCCGTCGGCTTCCAGTTGCTTGAGGTGCTGGATCAGCATTTTTTCCGTGATGGAAGAAATGCCTTTCTTCAGCTCGTTATAGCGTCGGCTGCCGTTGCGCAGATTCCATAAAATAAGCGGTTTCCATCGCCCGCCGATACGATCGAGCGTGAAATTCACCGGGCAGAAATCCATGATGATTTTCCGGTTTT
>DJFN01000180.1:11080-45125 GCA_002432085.1 Flavobacteriales bacterium UBA5871 | reverse complement strand
CCTACTTTTTGGTAAGTACTGGTAAAAAAGTAAGTACAAATATACTTTTGTTTCATCACTTTTAAAAACACAGACAATGAAGTACATTATCACAGGATCGCTGGGCAATATCAGCAAGCCGCTCACGCAACAGCTCACACAGGCCGGACACGACGTAACAGTGATCACGAGCGATCCGAACAAGCAAACAGCCATTGAAGCTATCGGTGCCAAAGCGGCCATCGGGTCGGTAANNCCTTCAAAGGAGCCGACGCGGTTTACCTCATGGTGCCCAACGATCTGTCGGCGCCAAGTATTCACGCACACCAGCACAACGTTGCCGATAGCTACATCGCAGCCTTGAAAGCAGCGGGCGTAAATCGCGCGGTTCTTTTGAGCAGTATAGGAGCACATTTGCGTCACGGCGCCGGACCGATCGACGGACTCGGCTACTTCGAAGAACAGCTGGCGAAGACCGATTTGAACGTAAAGATCCTGCGACCGTCGTATTTCTTCTACAACCTGCATTCGATGGGCGACATGCTGCGTCACGCGGGCATTATGGGCTCGAATTTCGGCGGAACGGAAGACAAGATCGCCTTAACGCATACGAACGACATCGCCGATGTAGCAGCGCGCCATCTGCAGGCAGCGGACTTCGAAGGTCAGACGATCGAATACATTGTGAGCGACGAACGGACATCGGCAGAGATTGCACGCGTGCTCGGAACAGCTGTCGGCAAGCCGGAAACGCCATGGATTCTCTTCAGCGACGAAGATGCGCTCAACGGTATGCTCCAGGCCGGACTCAGCGAAGACCTGTCGAACCGTTACGTGGAAATGGGACGTGCATTCCGTGAAGGAAAAGCGACCGAGCATTATGTGCAGCACAAACCGGCTTTCGGAAAGGTGAAGCTGGAAGATTTTGCGGAGGAATTCAAAGCCGTTTACACGCAAGGATAAAACAGTGTAAACAACTGATAAAACCCGGATCTTTTAAAGGTTCGGGTTTTTTAACGATTATTTGATCTTCTTCATTCCTGTTCGGTATAGCGACTCCCGGCGAAAAAGCCTACCTTTGCATCACCAGGCTGTAGATCTGTCAGATAGCAGATGTTGTGATTTAGGCTCGTCAAGCGCTTTCAGCGTTTTTCTTTTCTCTATTTATATCATAAATGCGTTTGTGGATGAATGTCCGATTCCGGGAAAAGGAACAGGCGTTTCGCTACCTGACGACTTAATTGTATATTCAGTAACTAAATAAAAAATAAATACGCTTACATGGCAGAGACCTTCAATAAGAAAGAACGGGAAAAGAAAAAAGAAAAACGCAGAAAAGATAAATTATCGAAAAAAGAAGCGCGGAAAGAGAATCCGACACGTGGCGGCCTGGATCAGATGATGGCTTACGTGGACGAAAACGGTATGCTCACCGACACGCCACCGGATCCGAATGCTAAAAAAGCGAAGATCAACCTCAGCGAAATCGAGGTCAGCATTCCAAAGAAAGAAAAGGAAGACATCGATCCGACGATGACCGGGACCATCAGCTACTACGACAGCTCGAAAGGCTACGGCTTCATCAAATCAGGCGACGAAAGCTTCTTTATGCACCGTAACAACGTTTCAGGCGAGCCGGTTGAAGGCAAGCGCGTGCGTTTCGAAAAGGAAAAAGGAACCCGTGGCTGGACAGCAGTTCGCGTGGTACTCGAATAATTCGGGACCGCTTGCTTTAGTCCTTTTTGCTCACGATACAGAAATACTCGTAGACCAGGAAGTGGTAAGTCCAGCGCTGGTTGGCAAATCGCATAAACGACAGCGCCGCAATGGCAATAAGTGCGAGCCCTGTAATCCATTCGATGCGGGGATAACAGCACAGATACAGACTCAGAAAGGTTAACGACCGGAACAGCTTCGAATTCGCTTCGTGCTTTTCCACGTCGGCAATAACCGAGGGCTGATGGACACGGAGATAGGCTTCTGCTGCTTTCAGATGATTGGAATGCAACGGCAGCTTATCCTCGACAGTCTGTATGGCCTGATCGATAAAACCCTTGTATTTCCGAAGCTTATATTTCTTTTGCGTTCGCTCGTACAGCGGGTTAAACAGGAAAGCACAAATCCCGTGCAGGAAATGTCCGGCGATATACGACACCATCACAAAGGCAATCCATACAAATGCGCTCGCGTTTTCATCGGTAATATCGAGCCAATGCGGGATACCCCAGTACAGATAATAATCCAGGTAATAGGGCAGCGTGGCGCACAAAATAAAGCCCGGAATGATAAAAGCCAGGAATTCTATCAATCCGAAAAACAAATCGGTCGGTTTTAGATTCATCGTGTTGTGTTAATAGTATGTATAAACCGAAATTACGATAAAGAGAGCTTATTCACTCGTCTTCTTTCTCTAACCGATCTGCCTTATTGATATACCATTTGCCATCTATCTTTTTCAGCTCGATGGCTAGATATACACTCCATGTCCAGTTGCCGGAATAGTAGCGCAGCTCCGTAGTCGCCGTAGTTCCGTCGATAGTCGTATTTTCCAGCCGGAACCCGTCGGGATCTTCCTGGGCGTTGAAGTAATAGGAATAATCAAAAGGACAGCCTGACGGAGCGTTCATTTCAATACCGCCTTCCCAGACTTGTTCGGGCGTAAGCTTTTCCTGTTCCAGTCCCGCTTTGCAATCGGCGAAAATAATATCTCTTGATTCAATAAAAGCGGCAGTGAATAGCCCTGTTTTTCCAAGTGCAGTTTTATACGATTCCAGGTCAAGCACGTAATAGCCGTTTTCGTTCACAACAGGTTCCGGACTTTCGAGATTTGTTCCGCAAACTTCATTGTAGAAGTAGGTACAGACAGCGGTGATGTCTTCCGTATCGTCTTCGTTCGATGCAAGAGCAAATGAAGCAAGGAAAAGCGTAAGGCAAACAAGGTGAAATTGTTTCATAGGTTTATTCAGTTGGCAAACAAATCTAGCATAATTTGGAATGCCGGTTTTTGCCTGATAACGTCAAAAAGCTAAAAAGTTCAATTGAAAACAAAATAAAGCGACGATGCTTACCTTTAAACACTATTCAAACACACCATGAAAGAAATGACCGAAGAACAGCTACAGGCATTGGCGAGTCAGCTGAGTTGCCCTAATGGCGAACACGGACTGGAAGTCGCCGACATGATGCACGCCAGCAATATCGGTATGACCACTGCGGCGATCGAAACACTCGCGATCGGCAACGGAGATGCCGTTCTGGAGCTGGGCCACGGCAATGCGGCTCATGTGTCGCTTATTCTCGACAAAGGACCGGATGTGACTTACACCGGACTCGAGATCTCGGAAGCCATGCACCACGAAGGACAAGCGAAAAACGCCGAGGCCGTTTCTCAAAACCGCGCGCGGTTTACGCTTTACAACNNACGATATTCCGTTTCCGGACCTTTCCTTCGATGCCATTCTGACGGTCAACACCGTTTATTTCTGGGAAAACCACCAGCACCTGCTTAGCGAGATCTACCGGGTGTTAAAGCCGGGCGGAGCTTTCGCCTTAACGTTCGCCCAGAAACACTTCATGGAACAGCTGCCGTTCACGAAATACGGTTTCAGATTGTTCAGCAACGAAGACATGACGGCCCTGATTGGTCAGAGCGATTTTCAGCAAACAACGATCACGGAGCACGAAGAAGTCGTAATGGCAAAAATCGGTGAATCGGTGACCCGGCAGTTTTCGGTGGCGAAGATGGAAAAAGCAGTGTGAGCCTGCCTGTCGTCTGTCTACCGACAGGTAGAGCAAACAGGTGTGAAAACGGAGAGTGAGCGATTCAATCCAGGTAAACTCCCTTTCCGCGATAGATATTCGCGCACTTTCTCGGTTTTTTGTCGAACTGGCGAAGATCGAAAGCCAGCCAAAACTTCCGAAAAAGCGGAGTACGGATTTGGGCAAGGTCTTTGCTAAACATGCGATCGTAAAATCACCGCATGAAAAAAATATACGTCGTCGCTTTAATCCTTTTTTGCAGCATTCAGCTTCATGCGCAAACTGCGCAGCGCCTCGACAAAGAGGTTTTCAGGAAGCAGATCATGAATCAGAGCTGGATGGCCGTTTCGGGCGAGCAGAAAGAAGATCACGAAGACCTGTTTTTCACCGTCGGCAAAGATTCCGTTGCACTGGCTTACATTAACTGGATCGAGACGATGGGCACCATGCAATGCACCTACAAGCTGGAAATCGTCAAAGACAATATTTTCGAGCTGAAAATGGGGAAATGTGATGGTGGCGGTAGTTTGAAATACATCTACGGTTACTTGTCCGCGCCCGGAGAGCTCTCCGTTTTGCTGGCCGACGATCGTTTGAAGATCTCCAGAGGACTGCTCACCGATCCGGATTGGATAGCGCTGCAGCTGGTCAAAGAAGAATGACGGACTTAAAATCGGTGTAAAACCGTTCCAGTGTTTCATCGAATGCCGCCGCTCGCGTGTGGAAAAGATAAACACAGCTGTCCGACTGAAAAGCAAACGAATCGGTATTGAAATAAACGCTCTCGCGTATCTTGTCGAGCTCTTTCAAAGCTTTTTCAGCCTTTGCCGGCGTCTCGAACTGCCATTCTTCGATCACACCGTCTTCCCGCACAATCGTTTCGTTCTTGTCGTAATAGTAATAAGCGGAAATGCATTGCACCTGCTCAAGCGCGGCATAATCGACCGGCGCTGAAACATCCCGCTGTCGATTCTGAAGAATCGTGTGATCTTCGGGATCGATGATAAAGAATACATTTTCCTTGTAGCGATACCTTGCTGCGGTTGTCAGATCCGGCTCCAGGCGTTCAGATCTGTCGGTATCCGAAACATAGCCCGCCGAATCGAGATGAACGGCGAATTCCTCGAAGCGCTTCGTTGGTTTATGAGAAGGGTGGTTGGAACATCCAAAAAATGTAATCGTAAGCAATAGAAGTAGTAAACATTTCATGTTCTCGGTTCAACTTTGGTCGTAGCAATATAGTGCTATTTACTCATTGGATAATATCGGTTTAGTGTTGTATGGCCTGAAACAAGACTTTTATAGCGCGTCTGCCGTTCGCATAATTCTCCACGTTGCCGAAGAATGTAAAATGGTTCCTCGAGTATTCGATCACGAGACCAAAATGTCCAGAAATCGGCCTGGTCTGCCCGTTCTTGTATTCGTTCGCGAGCCAGGTTACTTGACATAGTGCGGAGATTCACAGCTTTGCCAGTACTCGACTATTATCCGGATAATTCTTTTCAAATCCTGGAAATTGGAAGGTTTGACAAAAAATCCCTGGATCGATTTGGAGTAAGCGTCGATAACGTCTTTCTGTTCAGCACTTGTGGTAAAAAACAGGTAGGGAATGGTTTTAATGCGGATGTCCTCGTTTTCGTGAACTTTCCTCCGGAGCTCCATGCCATTTAGCTTCGGCATATTGATATCAGAAAAAACAATAAAGGGCTCAGAGCTGTTAGATGTCAGATGGGCAAGAGCTTCCTGTCCGTCATTAAAAAAAATAATTTCATTTTTATAATCGAGTTCCCGAAACACTTCATCAAACATCTCCTGGTCGTCTATGTCATCTTCAATGATAATAATTGCGCCGTTCTTGTTCATCTTAGTATGTTTAAAATACGTTTTTGATCACTATTTGTAGAATGGGCTGATTCCAATAGTCTTGAAGTTAAATGATTTCGACAGAAAATTGACGACGATAGATAAAAATGATCATTTTTTACTCTTGCTATCCAGGACTGAATGAATATCCGGAGCGAAAGATGTGCAGTGGATAAAAGCACTTCACTTGCTTTGCTATAAAACGCTTTCGAAAATCCCAATACCCAAACTGAAAATAAAAGAGCAGTTACGAAGTAAAATTCTTAGTGTGAGTTGGAGTGTGAGGGAAAAATAAAAGAGCAGTGAATTTTCACTGCTCTTTTATTTTGGTGCCCAAGACTGGACTCGAACCAGCACACCTTGCGGCGCCGCCACCTGAAGACGGTGCGTCTACCATTTCGCCACTTGGGCCCGTACTTTCGATTGAAAGACCCGGCAAAAGTAGTGCTATTTTTAAACTTTCGCACCAAATGGTGGTATTTTTCTTAAAATCGCTGGTTTTTTGACACAGGGATGCCGCGCCGCCGGGAGCACTTACCACTATCTTGCTGAGGCTCATGTAAAAACCGCTCACGGAATTCCTCCTATATTTGCTCTATGATCGCACGCCTGCTTCATCCTTACCCGTTCGAGAGATCCGCACAGCGCCGCGTTATGGCCAGCCTGCTCTTCGGATTGTTCGTTTTCCTGTTCCTGTTCGGCTTTCGTCCGTTTGGAATGGCCTATCTCGACGCGCAGATCGCATTCGTGGCACTGATCTTCGGACTGATCTGTACCGTTTCCATGCTTTTCCTGGGATTTGTGGTCGTGGAGCTCTTTCCGGACATTTTCGATGAGCGCCGCTGGACGGTTTGGAAGGAAGTTGCATGGGCGCTGTTCCACGTAGTGTTCATCGGGTTGATTAACGCACTTTTCGCAGCCTCGGTCGGGATGTGCAGCTTTACATTGGGTGCTATCCTGATCTTCCTCTGGTACACTTTCATCATCGGGATTTTCCCTGTAACGGTGTCCATCCTGGTAACGGAAATGCAGCTCAACCGCAAATACCGAATGGCTTCGGCGGAGCTCAGCGGACAGCTTTCAACGGCGAACGAACGATCGGAAACAGCCGGAACCGTTGTGCTGGAATCCGACAACCGCAACGAAGACCTGACTATTCATCCGGATACCATTTTGTATGTCGAGGGCGCCGATAATTACGTCGAAGTGGTGTTCCGCGAGAACGGCTCGGTGAAAAAACACCTGCTGCGGGCCACGCTTAAATCCGTAGAAGAGACATTGCCGGATTCGCCGCTCTTTTTGCGCGTTCACAAAAGCTACGTGGTCAACAGCCGCCACATCGAACGGATCTCAGGCAATGCTCAGGGCTATCGTTTGCATATTGCCGGCGTAGAAGAACCCGTTCCTGTATCGCGCCGACAGAATAACCTGTTGCGGGAAGCGCTGAATTCATAAACCTCCTTTCCTTGAGCGAGAGGATGAGATAAGTGCATGTGGTTTTTAATTTAATATTCCCCTTGTCACTTCACCCCTCAATCCCTACCATTCGTCCCTCCCGAAGGCTTTCGGGATGCATTTCACCCCTGAAACCGGTCATTCGTCCCGCCATTCGTCCCTGATCCTTTTTTCCGATGATGTTTGCAGAAAAAAACACATGGAAACACTCGTCACCGTTTTGCTGATCGTTCACATCGCTGCCGGAACCCTGGCTTTGTTGTGCGGATTTGCGGCTCTGCTTTCGCGCAAAGGTCAGCGCGTTCATTTGTTTAGCGGACGCCTGTTCTTTTATGCGATGCTGGTGATCGGCGGCTCGGCTATCGCTCTCTCGGTTTTCCGTCCGAATACCTTTCTGTTATTGATCGCTTTCTTCGCGCTATACCAGAACCTGAACGGTTATCGCGCCATTAAGAACAAATCGCTGCGACCTACCTGGATCGACTGGGTGATCACGATCATCGGATTTGTGGCCGGCGTCCGGATGCTCGTTGAAGGCAATGTGGTTTTGTGGGTGTTCGGTAGTATCAGTACGTTCCTGGCGATCGGCGATACGATCAGTCATATTCAATTGCTGCGCGGCAGACAACAGCCTAAAAATGCCTGGCTGCTGCGACATATCGGGATGATGATGGGCGCTTACATCGCTACATTTACGGCTTTTGTGGTGGTGAACATCAGCTATCCGGCGCTGCCCTGGGTGCCGTGGCTCGCGCCGACCGTTCTGGGCGTGCCGGTGATGATCTGGTTTCAGCGGAAGTACGTGAAGAAACCGTTGGAAGTGAAGACGAATTGAGAACTTTCCACCTTTGGGGCTTGCCTTGCCGGCAGCAGGCAGGTGGAATACAGGGGAGGAATTTCTGATTTCCCGATATCAAAAAATGCCCTGATGGCATTGCGCTGTCCGAATAA
Organism: Flavobacteriales bacterium UBA5871; assembly: GCA_002432085.1. Taxonomy (GTDB): domain Bacteria; phylum Bacteroidota; class Bacteroidia; order Flavobacteriales_D; family Crocinitomicaceae; genus Fluviicola. The sequence goes on along the minus strand of DJFN01000180.1, from coordinate 37,118 downwards.
ATTGTTTTCTTTGTTGCGTTAAAAAGCAAAATTATGAGCGCAGATACCTGGTATACAATTGGAGATATCCTCAACGGAGGTTGGTTCTACGATAACATTGGCGATATCGCTAACTGGTCGTTCATCGTTTTGGGCTTTTTCGGCTTTTTCTACTGGATGCGTATCCAGAAGCGTCTGAACGATCAGGCGGCGAACGATCCGAACCAATTGAAGTAATTAAATTCAAGTATATTTAGAAGGTCTTCGCTTGTCGAAGGCCTTTTTTGTTGCATGAAAACGCGTTCGATCATCATCACAGCCGGCGGAACGGGACAGCGCATGGGAACCGCGCAGCCCAAGCAATTCCTGCTGTTGAACGGCAAGCCTGTGCTGATGCATACGATCGAACGGCTTCATAAATTCTCACCTGAAAGTCAGCTTCTGCTTACCTTGCCGGAAGCTCATCACACCGACTGGCACTCCTTGTGTGAAGAACACCGTTTTACCATTCCGCTCACCGTTATTTCAGGAGGAAAAGAGCGTTATCACTCTATCAAAAATGCGCTCGATGCATGTACAGGCGAGTTGATCGCCGTTCACGATGGCGTGCGTCCGCTGGTTTCGGAAGCGACGTTGCAGCGACTCTTCGAAGCGGTGGAAACGCATTCAGCGGTAATTCCAGTCGTTGCGTTGAAAGATTCCATTCGCCAGGTTTCAGGCACGAACAGTCACGCCGTTGCACGCAGCGATTTCCGGATCGTGCAAACGCCGCAGGTATTTGAAGCAAGCGTGTTGCGCAAGGCCTACGAGCTGCCGTATTCCCAAAACATTACCGACGACGCAGGCTTGGTTGAAGCGACGGGAATCGCGATTCATCTGGTGGACGGCAATGAGGAAAACATCAAGATCACGGTTCCTTCGGATCTGGTGCTGGCGGAAGGATTGCTCAAAAGCGAAGGCTAAGCCGTAAATTTTAAAATTTCCAAATTCGCAATATTGCGAATGACCAGCATTAACAGGCATTTCTGGCCCATCAGAAAAATGCCTTCACTTCCATCCCGCCCGCATGAATGGTTTTCGATCCTTCCGACTGACGACCGTTATACTGAATCGACAATTGCAGGTTTTTTGACACATTTCGCTGGTAACCGATGCTCCAGACAAGGTTTTTGCCGGGTTTCAGCGCTTCCAGCAATTCGAAGCCGAGCGGTGTGTTGCTGTCGCCGTCGTAGCCGATGAGAATGTAATTAAATTGTCCCTGCAAACTGCCTTTTTGTGACTGGTTGTATTTGGTCGTAAAACCAATGTCGCGAATCGTCGCAACTTCACCCCCGAACTGAATCGCATTGTGCTTGCGTGAAAAACGCGTATCGAGGCTGAAACGCAGCGACGTGGTGGGCTGGTAGACGAACGATGGTTTCACAATCCAGTAATTCAGGCGATAGTCGCGACCCGTGGTGTAATCCACGAACGAGGTTTTCAATCCGCGCTCATACGATCCGAGGATGCTCCATTCTTTTTTGATATTCAGACGGAACGATACTTCATGCGACTGATCGCTGCGACCGTCGAAACCGGTGGCGAGCAGGGTTTTGGCGCGCAGATCCTCGAAGGTGTAATCCATCCCGAAAACGGTGCTGATGCGGTTAAAGAACAGCGTATGTCGCATATTGCTCGACGTGCTCAGCAAACGATTGTCCTCGATGCGGCCCACAAATGGATTGTAGGCGTTGAACCCGTCGAATTCATTCGTTTTTCGCTGAATCCGGAAACGCGATTGTGTGGAGAAGCGCGCGAGCAGTTTTTTGATGCCCGTTACATTGCTCCAGATCCGCTCCGGACGAATCATCAGGCTTTGGTTGTATTCGTTGCTGTACGTGCGGATGTACTCGTTGCTCGGCGTAAAAACACGAATGTAGCTGGCCTGATCGGCATAAGCGGCAATCTCGAATTCGTTCAGGTCCTTGATGCCGTCGCCGTTGTAATCGTTCCAGGTGTAAACGCCTTGACCGTCATTGACTTTCAGGTAAATGAATTCCCGTTTTTGTTCCAGTCCGGCGCCGACTTCGTAAAAGGTCGAAAGCGTAACGGCGCTTTTCCAGAGCTTGATCTCGTGGTCGATACGACCGTTGGTGGTGCTTTCCGGCTGACCGGTCATGATGGTCGTGTCGAGGATCTCGAGTGTCCGGTAGTTCGCCACCACCAGCAGGCGCTGATTTTTGAACTGGTTCATACTCCACGAAGCGCTGATCGTTCGGGCCATAGCAGCGTCTTTGAGATTCGTGCTGTCGGAGCGTTTGTCGAGGCGCTCGCGGTAGCTGACGAGCAATTCGTTCCCCGAAGTATCGCCGATCGCAGCATAGCCCTGGTAATCGAAGAACGAATAGGAACGGAAAGTCAGCAGACTGTCGCCCTGGCGAAAACGGTTGTCTTCCTGGTCGGCTTTGTAACCGATGCGCACTTTCCCGAGCTGCTGCGAAATATCGATGCGGTGACGCAGGAAGATGTTCGCATTCACAGCTTCGGATTGCAGCGCGCTGGCGTCCATCACGATGCGCAGGCCTTTGCGGTTCCAGTTTGCGGTCGTATGTGCACGGTAGCCTTCGAAATCATTCCCCACACGGTATTGCTGGCCGTCGAGGGTGAATTGTCCGTATTGCAGATGCGCCAGGCTCGTGGAAACGGTCGAAAAGAGCTGCGTTCCCGAAAAGCCCTGATCCCGCGTGTTCCAGTCGCGGTCGAATTCCACGGCGCGGTATTGTTCGATCGGGCGGAAATGCGGGTCCAGCGTCTCGATTTCGGCGGTGTTGTTCCACGACCATTTCGGAATGGTATCGCGGCCAAACGGTTTCGAATGCTCGACTTTCGTTCGCATCGAATAGCCGCGGTCGTCATACGAATCGACCCGCGAAAACGTATTCAGATCGTAGCCGCTCATGCCCAGCTCTGATGTGACTTTCAGCCGATCGGAAAAACGGTAAGTCGCGCCGGCGGTGAACAATTGCTGGCGTTTCGGCGTGATAAGCACGCTCACCGGTGCGTAATCGCCCACAGAAACGCCGCCAACAGGTTCCACCCATCTGTAAACACGGCCCTGGGCGTTGAACTGATCGAAAACGTAATCGCCCTTGCCCGGCCCGACGTAGGAAAAAATGGCTTTGTAAACGGCCACTGCCGGGTCGACGGAATAAACGAGCACGGAATCGTAACCGAGCGAATCGATCATGCGGTACAGCACGNNCCTTTGCCGGGGCCGACGTACGAAAAGATCACCTTGTATTTTGCCAGCTCCGGATCGACCGAAACGACGAGTACGGAATCGAAGCCGAGCGAGTCGATCAGCTTGTACATGACCAGGTTCTCGCTGAAACCGACCGAATCGATCACCGTGGAACGTGCCGAAAGCAAGTCGTCGCCGATCTGGGAAAGCAGCAGCTTCTGAGCGTTCGTAAGGTTTTGCTGAAGCGGCTGGTTCTTGGCATCCTGCTCGGAATACGCGTTCACCCACCAATCGAGCTTTTTGCCGGTTGCCGAGGTTGAAAACTGGAAAAGCGAGCGGGCGTAATTCTGGTCGGAATACTGAAATTCGACCACGATCCGCGAATCTTTGGTGATCAGCTGCCGCGCTGTGAAGGTCACTTCGGCGGTGTTGTAATCGATGATGTAATCGAATTCCTGTCCGCGGGCGAGCAAACGTCCGTCAATGTAAACGCGTTCCGTTCCCGACAGAACGATGATAAACGGCTCGTTCTCGTTGCCGCGCAGTCGATACGGTCCCTGGTTTCCTTCGATTCCCTGGATGATCTGCCGGTTGAATTTTCCCTTCGACAAAGCGCCGCTGACCTGCGTTTTGATGGTTTTCCCTTCCTCTTTTTTCCAGTAATATTCGCCTGTCAAACCTTGCCCGCGCTTGCGGTAGGTGAGGAAGTAGCCTTCCGGCTTATAAATCCAGAAATCCCCCGCGATGAGCTTGAAACGGTCGTTGAACAGCTGAATGAACACCTGGTCGAATTCCTGCAGCTTGTTCGTATTGCCTTCCGGCTGGATCGGCAGGTTATCGTCGGTGATGGAAGCCAGCACCTGCAGATTCGGCGTAATGTAGCCCGAAAGCTCAAGGTTAAGCGACGAATTGACGGAAAGGTCCTGCCGGTTCCCGAATGTGATCCCGCGTGAAATACTTCCCGATTTCTGCAAGCCGCCACCGCCAAGCAAGTCCATGGCTTCGGAAGTCGGATCGATCATAAACCGGTCGCGGTCGCCTTTCGAAGCGTTATAGATCAAGCTCGTATCGCGCCGGAAAACGCGGGTCGAAAAGTCGATCGGAAAAACACGGTAGCTGACCAGTAGCGTGTCGCTGCAACGGTTCTTGAGCGTGAGTGTGGCACTGGCGTAATCGATCGTGTAATCGTTTTCGGAGAGTTTGGTGTTTCCGCAAAAACAAACGAGGGTTTGCGGTTGAATGGACAGGGAATCCAGCTTCAGGACGGGAGTATCGGCTGCGACCTTATGCGTTCGCAGGGTAGTCCACTGCGAAAAACTGTTCACACTGATGAACAGCAGGAAGATCCATAGTCCTTTCACCAACCTTGGCATGCGCTAAAATACTAACGTTTGGGGAATGAATGTAGTATTGGAACGGACCGTGAAACGAAGAAATACGTACCTTTTTCCCATGAAAATGAACAAACCGACCCTATTTGCGTTTTTTGTGCTGCTCGTCGTCCATGTTGGCCGGGCACAGGAAGCAGTTTTGACTTCCCTTCCGAAGCCTTCGTTTATGCCGGTTGCAGCGGCAGACGATCCCACAAACGATACAGCCGTCGCTTTGAAGATTGCTGTGAAGCCGTTTCATTTTGCGAAAACGGAAAACACAACGGTGATTCGTCACACGGGCTATATCACGCTGATGCACAATGTGTATCACATTCCGGCCTGGACCTACCACCGGATTTCCAAAGAACAGCTCAAAACCGTCGATACGAATTCGAAACGTCGCGGCGGTTACCCGAAAGATGCGCAATACCAGGCGCTGAAGAGCACGATGTACGACGGCTCAGGCTACCAGCACGGACACATGGCCCCGGCTGCCGATTTCAAACGGAACTCAACCTTGCATCGAGAATCGAATTACATGACGAATATGGCACCGCAGCACGGTTGTCTGAACGAGATCGGCTGGTGTTACCTCGAATCCATGACGCGGAACTGGGCTTCGGAAAGCGGATCGACCGTTACCCATGTCGTAAGCGGCTGTTTATTGGGAAATTTCAAGGATTCGCTGTGTTATCCGAACGGTTTCAAAGTCTACGTGCCGGCGTATTTCTACAAAGCGATCCTGATCGAAGACACACTGCATCCTGAAAAATCGCGCGCCATCGGTTTTATCGTAGCCAACGATTACTTGTCCAAAGAAGCCGCTCAGCTGGCACAATGCTCTATCGACGACATCGAGCGACTCACGGGATTGAATCTCTTTATGGGATGTACGCAGCTGGACGAGAATGAGCTTCTGGTATTGGAAAAGACCATCGGAACTTTCAGCTGGAATTTCACCACCGATTGCGGCACGAAGAACTGCGAAAGCGTCTACTCCGGAAAACGCATTCATCCGAAAACCCGAAAGAAGCTGAAATGCGGAACCTGACAAATGACGTTAGCGTCTCGTACGGAGTTTCCAGGAAAAGTTACGCTGTCAACTGCGAGTGTTTATCTTTTACGAAACCGCCTGCTGACCGGATTGTTGCTCATCCAGTCTCAGCAATTCCGAAACTTTTGCAACGATGGAAGCCGTGTCGAAACCGCATTCTGCGTAAAGTTCTTCCGGTGTTCCGTGGTGGATATATTTATCCGGAATTCCGAGTCGAACGACTTTTGCGTGGTAGTGGTTGTCGGCCATGAATTCCACGACAGCCGAGCCAAATCCTCCTATAACACAGCCGTCTTCGATGGTAATGATCTGATCGAATTTGGAGAACACTTCGTGAAGCATCGTCTCATCGACGGGCTTGGCGAAGCGCATGTCGTAATGGGCCACGGAAGCGCCTTTTTCTTTCAGCTCACGAATGGCGGCCTGGGCGAAATTTCCTACAGGACCGAAGGTCAGAATGGCCAGATCTTCGCCGTTGGTCAGCTTGCGACCTGTACCGATCTTGATAGCTTTCATCGGCGTTTTCCATTCCGTCATAACGCCGTTTCCACGCGGATAGCGGATAGAAAACGGTCCGTGATGATCGGCTTGTGCGGTGAACATCAGGTTACGAAGCTCGCTTTCGTCCATCGGTGCGGAAACGATCATGTTCGGGATCGAGCGCATGTAGGCAATATCGTAAGCTCCGTGATGCGTAGCACCATCGGCACCAACAAGTCCGCCGCGGTCGAGGCAGAACACGACCTGCAGGTTCTGGAGCGCAACGTCGTGAACGACCTGGTCGTAGGCACGCTGCATGAACGACGAGTAAATGTTACAGAACGGGACCATGCCCTGTGTGGCCAATCCTGCGGAGAAAGTCACAGCGTGTTGTTCGGCGATTCCCACGTCGAAAGCGCGATCGGGCATGGCTTCCATCATGAATGTCAGCGAGCAGCCCGTAGGCATCGCAGGTGTAACACCCATGATCTTGTCGTTGTTCTCGGCGAGCTCCACAATTGTGTGCCCGAATACATCCTGGTATTTCGGCGGCTGCGGCGATTTCGGAACGACTTTGATGATCTCGCCGGTTTCTTTGTTAAAGATGCCGGGAGCATGCCATTTCGTCGGATTGCCTTCTTCGGAAAATTTGTAACCCTTTCCTTTCATCGTGACACAATGCAGGATTTTCGGACCGGGAATATCTTTGAGATCTTCGAGCACTTTCGCTACTCCGATCACATCGTGTCCGTCTATCGGACCGAAGTAACGGAAATTGAGCGATTCGAAGAAGTTGCTTTGCTTGAGAATGCTGCCTTTGAGCGCGTTCGAGATCTTGGAAGCGATGGATTGTGCATCCGGACCGAATTTGCTGACTTTTCCGAGCAGTTTCCAGACTTCGTCCTTGACTTTGTTGTAAGTGTGCGAAGTTGTGATGTCGGTGAGGTATTCTTTCAACGCGCCCACATTCGGGTCGATCGACATGCAGTTGTCGTTGAGTACCACGAGGAGGTTAGCATCCTTTTCGAAACCGGCGTGGTTCAGACCTTCGAAAGCAAGTCCGGCAGTCATCGCGCCATCACCGATCACGGCAATGTGCTGACGGTCTTTTTCGCCTTTGTAGCGGTTCGCCACGGCCATTCCCAAAGCTGCGGAAATCGACGTCGACGAGTGACCGACACCAAACGTATCGAATTCACTTTCACTGCGTTTAGGGAAACCGGAAATACCGCCCTTGGTACGATTCGTATGGAATACATCACGGCGACCGGTGAGGATTTTGTGTCCGTAAGCCTGGTGTCCGACGTCCCACACCAGCTGGTCGTACGGCGTATTGAAAACGTAATGCAAGGCAACGGTCAGCTCTACCACGCCGAGGCTAGCCCCGAAATGTGAATTGCCGATCTCGGAGATCACATCCACAATGTACTGGCGCAGCTCATCGGAAACTTGCGGGAGGTCGTCGATCGTCATTTTGTCCCGCAAATCCTGCGGAACGACAATCTGTTCGAGTAAGGGACCGGCTTTGTAAGGATGCATCTGCCTTTGGCTTTAACCGACAAAATTACGGGTTCGTCCAGTGGATAACAAATAATACCCGGTTTTATTTCACGGCTGCTGCATAAAGTTCCTTAAAAAAGGAAGGCCTTGAATGGACAGCTTTTACCGGATACGAAAGCAAGCAATGGTTCCGTCTCACGATTACCGGGACTCACACCTGAAAATGCAAAAATGCATTATTGTAATATTACATTTTTGGGTTGTGAATCAATTGTTTGTGATAAATCAGAAGCGTCTTCGGGAAAAGTCGACTACAATCTATACTGCAGCTGCAGAATGAACGTACGCGGTGCCTGTATATCGCCCGGTCGTCCCATGTACTCGGTATTGGCCACGTTGTTCACGATAAAAGCCACCTTGTAATGGTCGAGGAATTCGTAGCCAATGCGCGCATCGAACACCAATGAAGGACCGTTGTGTTCCCGGCGATAGTTTTTCAATCCCGGCAGAATCTGCTGACCGAAAACGCCGTCTTCGAAGATCACGTCGATGTTTTGCATGAAGCTGTTGTAGCGCATCGATCCGCCGAGGCTGATTCCTTTCCAGAGTAGCTGCAGATCGGCTTTCGCGAGGTGATTGAAACGGTACTTCAGCATATTGGTAGAAGTATCCGAAAACGTAGCGCGATAAGCCGAATCAGTGTTGTCGGAAACGGGGTTCATATACGTATAGCCCATCAGCGTCTGCACTTTCACCGGCCCGATCATGCCTTCGCCGCTGAGTGAAAAATCCAGCCCGGTGATGGTTGCTTCTTCCGCGTTTTCCGCCCGGAAACCGAGCCATTTGAAGATGTAGCCCGGATCGTCTGGATTGAGGCTCGGCGACAGCGAATCGGGGATGTAATTACCGAAGGTGAATTCCATCATGTTGCTGTAATGATTGATGAACGCCGCTGCATCCGCAAACCCTCGCCATTTTCCGATTTTCAGGCCTTGTTTGATGCCGATTTCAGCCGCCCAGCCTTGTTCGGGACGCAAGGCGGGATTCGGGAAAATGTTCAGGCTTCCGACCGAAGTCATGGTGTAGCGCTCGGCCACGCTCGGGTAGCGAACACCTTGTCCGAATGAGGCCCGCAGGTGCGTGTGTTCGATCACTTCGTAATGAACGCCCATGCGGAAGATCGGAATGACCGGCAGCTTCAGGGAATCTTTCCCAATGAAGAAATCGGAATCGCCGCGCTTGTTATCCTGCTGAAAGTATTCGAAACGCACACCGGCCGTAATGTCGAGTCGTCCCCAGCGTTTTTCGCCCTGAGCATACAATGCGCCGTTGAACGAGCTGTGATCGCCGTAGAGATAGGAATTGACTTTGTTCGCAATGGCCGACGTTCCGGCCGTTAACACCCATTGCCGTCCCCAGCGGCGCTGGAACTGGTAATCGATGTATTTGACGTCGGCTTTCGAGCTCTGCGCATCGTTGTTCAGGTTGCTGTTATCGGTGAGGAAATAGCGCGATTTCAGCTGATGCTTGTTGCCGTATTTGTCGAAGTATCTCACCGACGGATCGATGGTAAGACGAATGCCGCGGTTGTATGTCAGTGTCGACTCCGCAAGGCTCGTATCGGCGCCGCCCGACGGCTGGTAGGCAAACGTATCGCTTTCCCAGATGATGAAATTTCCGGCTTTGGAAAACTGAGCGTTCCAGCCCAGGCTCGCTGAAAACGATTTCCATTTTTCCGGCTTGTAATAAAGCGTTCCGTTGATGCGTCCGCGGTCTTCGGTTTCGCCTTGTCTATAGCCGTCGGAAGTGTAGCCGTAGCCGCCGAGTGTGAGCCCGAAATCCTTCCATTGGCGCCCGAAGCTGATATCACCTTGATGAAACAGTGGATTTTTCGACCACCATTTCAACGAAGCGCGCTGTGGATCGTCATAGATGCCCGATTGCACTTTCGCGAATAAATAAGGCTTTTTCTCCGGCTCGCGCTCCACGAGGGAAATGATTCCATTCAACGCACCGCTTCCATATAACACCGAAGAGGCGCCTTTCATCACCTCGACCTGTTGAGCATTTTCAATCGGAATAGCGTTCCATTTCGTATCACCGGCATCGCCTGAAAGTAAAGGAACTTCGTTCCATAAAATCAACACGCGGCTGCCCGCTCCGTAGGAAAATCCGCTTCCGCCGCGAATGCTGACCTGACCGTCCATGGCATACGCGCCCGGGACCTGGTCGACCGCCTGTTCGAGATCGGTAATTCCTTTGTTGTTGATCAGATCGGGTTTGATTACTTCGAGTGAAATCGGAACGTCTTCGGCTCGCTGGCGACGGCGTGAAGCAACAACGACCATCGTTTGTAGCTCTTCGGTTACGACAGGCCTGAGCGTAACGAGGTAAATAACCGCAGGTTCGCTTTTGATGAGGAGCGAATCGGATTCAAATTCATCGGCTGAAACATAGAGCGTAACCGGCAGCTTATCGAAAGGGATCGCGAAATGACCGTCGATATCGCCAAGCACGCGCTGGCCTTCGGACGAAACCACCGTCGGGAAAGAAACAGCTTCCGTTGCAGACTGGACAACCCGGCCGTTAATCACTTGGCCCAAAAGGGAAAAAGGGAGGAGAAAAAGTAGTAGTAACCCTTGTTTCATACAGGTGATTTTGCTTATATTCAATAGACCAAAGTACCATAAATTTTGAATTTCACTTCCAAACACCAGCAAATCGCTTTGACCTTTCTGAGCGGTATCGGGAGCCGCCGTGCAAGGCTGTTGATCGCCCATTTCAACGATCTCGAACAGTTCTTCACCGAGCAGAAACTCGATCTGAGCCGTATTCCCGGAATTCCGGCCAGCTTCGTTTCTTACAAGCAACGACTTGCCGCATTGGAAGCTGCCGACAGCGTGCTGGAACACCTGGATAAACTGGAAGCGCACAGCGTCTTTTTTACGGATACCGACTACCCGAAACGATTGAAGCAATGTGAAGATGCTCCGCTGCTTTTGTATGGTAAGGGCAATATCAACTGGAATCCCGAACGCGTTGTTTCCATAGTGGGAACACGCCGCGCCAGTGATTATGGGAAAACGCTCACCACAACGCTGGTGGAAGGCTTACAGGCGAGCGGTTCAACTATTGTCAGCGGAATGGCCTACGGTATCGATATCTGTGCGCACACCGCAGCTTTGCAGGCCGGATTACCGACTATCGGTGTGCTTGGTCACGGATTACACGTTTTGTATCCGCATGCGCACCGAAAAACAGCCAAACAAATGCTTGATACCGGCGGATTGGCAACGGAATTCGCTCCCGGATTAAAACCTGAGCCCGCGTATTTTCCCATGCGGAACCGCATCGTAGCCGGTATGGCCGATGTAACGGTCGTGGTGGAAAGCGGCGAAAAAGGCGGATCGCTCATTACAGCCAACCTGGCCAACGATTACAACCGCGACGTCTGTGCGTATCCCGGTGATGTAACGCGACCAGCTTCGGCCGGCTGTCTGAAGCTCATTAAAGAAGACAAAGCGCACCTGATCACCGGTCCGGAAGATCTTCTGACCTTGCTCGACTGGAAAACCGAAAAGGCTCAGTCAATTGTGCAGCGCAACCTGTTTACCGAGCTGACAGCTATCGAAGAACGGATCGTTGCAGTTTTGAAAACGCAGAAAGACCTTGCGATCGATGCAATCTGTTTTCTGGCCTCACTTCCGTTGAGCGAAGCCTCGGTGCATCTGCTTGGATTAGAGTTCAAAGGCCTTGTTCGTCCCATGCCCGGTAATCGGTACTCCCTGATTTGAACCGTCTGACTTGTTAAATATGGCATTTCTCCCATTTTTGCACTGTTCCACGAAACTGTTTGTTACTTTCGTGAGGTAAACCAATGCTGAGAAAATGAAAAAGCTGTTGCTCATACCTTGCCTGAGCTTCGTATATGCGTTCGGGCAAACCATCACCAACGCTCCTGAGAGCAAATACCAATTTGAAAAAGTTTATCACCTCGATGCCACCCCGGTTGAAAGCCAGGGGATGACCGGAACGTGCTGGAGCTTTTCCTCCCTTTCGTTCTTCGAATCGGAAATGATCCGTCAGGGCGTTAAGCAGCCGGATATCCTTGCTGAAATGTACATCGTGCGTAAAGCTTACGAAGCGAAGGCCGACCGTTTTATCCGTATGGACGGAAAGATCAACTTCGGTGAAGGTGGCGCATTCCATGATATTCCTTACGTGATCAAGCGCTACGGTATCGTTCCGAAGGAAGTTTATTCCGGACTTGCTGCCGGCCAGAAAGAATACAACCACGACGAGCTGTTCAGCATCCTCAACAGCTACATGCAAACGATCCTGGCGCAGGTTCAGAAAGGCCACGGCATCGAAACGACGTGGAAAAAAGGATTCTCTGCGATTCTCGACAACTACCTCGGAGCAGATCCATCGACTTTTACCTATAAAGGAAAGCAGTACACACCGCAAACGTATGCTGCCTCGCTGGGACTGAACATGGACAACTACGTTTCCATTACTTCGTTCTCCAACGATCCGTTCTATGCTTCCTGCGAGCTGGCTATTCCGGACAACTGGGCATGGGGCGACAGCTACAACGTGCCGCTCGAAGACATGGTAACCATCGCTGAGAACGCGCTGAAAAACGGCTACACACTCGCGTGGGGGGCTGATGTTTCCGAAAAAGGATTCAACTTCCGTCAGGGAATTGCGATCGTGCCGGAAGATCCATCTACGATCCAGGTAAAAGGTTCCGATAACAAGAGCTTCAACAACGCAGGAGCCGAGCGTAAATCCAACGCGTTCCTCGAGCCGGTGAAAGAAAAGACCATTACGCAGGAGCTTCGTCAGGAAGGCTACGACGGTAAAACGACCACCGACGATCACGGAATGCACATCGTTGGATTGTACAAGGATCAGAACGGAACGCGTTACTTCTTAGTGAAAAATTCATGGGGAACGGACAACCTTCCACAAGGGTACCTGTACGTGTCTGAACATTATTTTCGATTGAAAACCATTAATATATACATCCATAAGGATGCACTCACAAAAGACGTTCGTTCTAAATTAAAAATTTAATTTGCTCGTGGTAGATATTTGGAAAAAAGTTCTACCTTCGTCGTGAAGCCCCTATTTATGGATTATGGAAAGACTCACACCTGCCGAAGAGAAGGTAATGTTGAAGTTGTGGAAGTTGGAGAAATCAACGGTAAAAGAGTTAGTTGAACTGTATTCTAACCCAAAACCAGCTTATAATACGATCTCGACGATCGTGCGTATCCTGGAGAGGAAAAAATTTATCAAGCACAAACCCGTAGGACGTGGATACGTCTACATGCCGAAGGTTTCGCGGGATCAGTACAGGGATTATCTTGCCAATTACATCCTAACGAACTATTTCGACGGAAACCGCAAAGAGATTATGTCGTTTTACAACAGCACTTTGACGCTGAACGACGTACTGTAACTTCATAAGAGAAAGCAGCCTTCCTGAACAGAGGGCTGTTTTTTTATACCGTTTCCTCGATTTCTTTCAGACGATCAAACGCCTGGTCCATGGTCAGTATATTGCTGTAAATGATCCGTAGGCGATCGTTTTTCTCGCTCAGCTTGCAGTCTTTCGGCTGACGCTGCACGTATTGCAATACGCTGGTAAATTGCGGCGAATCGTAGTATTTCGATTGTGCGTTGGCCACAAAATAACCGATCATCGTGCCGGATTTGATCACCAGTCGCTCCAGACCGATGGATTCGGCCAGCCAGCGCAGCTCGAAGGAATGGAACAGCTCTTTCACCACGCGCGGCATCGGTCCGAAACGGTCGATGAGCTGCTGTTTGTGCTGCTCCAGCTCTTCGGAAGTGGAAAGGCCGTCGAGCTCTTGGTAGATGCTCAGACGCTCGGCCACATTGTTGACATAATCTTCCGGAATACGTAACTCGAAGTCGGTTTCGAGTACGCAATCGTTGACGAAAGCCGTTGGATGATCGGTCGTACGTTCTTCGAACAGCTCCTTGAATTCTTCTTCGCGCAGCTCCTGTAACGCTTCGTTGAGGATCTTCTGGTACATTTCGAAGCCGATCTCGGAAATAAAGCCGCTTTGCTCGCCGCCGAGAATGTTTCCGGCCCCGCGGATGTCGAGGTCTTTCATCGCGATGTTGAAACCGGCGCCAAGATCGGAGAATTGTACCAAGGCTTCCAGTCGCTTGCGTGCTTCGGAAGTGAGGACACTGAAGCCCGGAGCGATGAGGTAGCAGAATCCTTTTTTATTGGAACGACCTACACGACCGCGCAGCTGGTGCAGATCGCTCAAACCGAAATTTTGCGCGTCGTTGATCAGGATCGTATTGGCATTGGAAATATCGATACCCGATTCGATGATCGTCGTAGCAAGCAGCACGTCGTATTCGCCGTTGATGAAATCCATCATGATCTTTTCGAGGTGCTTGCCGTCCATCTGGCCGTGACCGATCGCCACGCGAACGCCCGGACACAAACGGCTGATCATGCCGGCCAGCTCGCGAATATTCGCCAGGCGGTTGTGAACGAAATAAACCTGTCCACCGCGACTTACTTCGTAAGCAATCGCATCACGGATCGTTTCTTCGTTGAACTGGATAACTTCCGTGAGTACCGGCTGTCGGTTCGGCGGCGGCGTATTGATGATGCTTAGATCCCGCGCGCCCATCAATGAAAACTGCAGCGTTCTCGGGATTGGCGTTGCGGTAAGCGTGAGCGTATCGACGGTTGCTTTCAGCGTTTTGAGCTTGTCTTTAACCGCCACACCGAATTTCTGTTCTTCGTCGATGATGATCAGTCCGAGGTCTTTGAATTTGACGCGGTCGCTCACGATTTTGTGCGTTCCCACGAGAATATCGACCTGGCCTTTTTCGACACGTTTGAGGATTTCGGTAATTTCTTTCGCGGTGCGGAAACGGTTGATGTATTCGACCGTGCACGGGAATTGCTTCAGACGCTCCCGGAAGGAACGAGCGTGCTGGTGACAAAGAATAGTCGTCGGAACGAGCACGGCCACCTGTTTGCTGTCGGCAACGGCTTTGAATGCCGCGCGAATGGCCACTTCGGTTTTCCCGAAACCAACGTCGCCGCAGACCAGGCGGTCCATTGGCAGCGGTTTTTCCATGTCTTCCTTGACAGCCTGTGTAGCTTTCAGCTGATCCGGCGTGTCTTCGTACATGAACGACGCTTCGAGCTCGTTTTGCAGATACGTATCGGGCGAGAAGGCAAATCCCGGCTGGCTGCGACGCTTGGCGTACAATTGGATAAGATCGTAGGCCAATTCCTTGATCTTCTTCTTCGTTTTTTGCTTGAGTGTCGACCAGGCCTGCGATCCGAGCTTATTCATCTTCGGAACGGTGCCGTCTTTCCCGGTGAATTTCGAAATGCGGTGCAGCGAGTGAATGCTCACATACAGTACATCGCCGTCGCGGTAAACGAGGCGGATTGCTTCCTGCGGCTTGCCGTTCACATCGATGGTCTGCAACCCGGAAAATTGTCCGACACCGTGGTCGATATGCGTGACATAATCGCCTTTCTGGAGGTTGTAAATCTCCTTCAGCGTTAACGCCTGTTTCGCCTGGCGGAAACCTTCTTTCAGCCTGAAACGGTGGTAGCGCTCGAAGATCTGGTGATCGGTGAAGCAGACCAGTTTCAGCTCGGGTAGAATGAAGCCTTCGTGGAGCGAAAGGTGCATGGGCGTGAACTCGACCTCGGCTCCGATGTCTTCGAAGATCTGGTAAAGTCGTTCAATCTGTCGCGGCTGGTTCGAAAAAATGAGGTTCTGAAAACCGTTGTTTTTCCGTTGAATGAGGTCTTCCTTCAGCAGCTCGAAATCTTTGTTGAAAGCCGGCTGCGGCTGTACCTGGAAGCTCACGGTTTCGTTAGCCTTCAGATGATAATCCGGTCCGAATTCGATGGTCGAAACGAGCTTCAGCTGTGCTTTCCAGTCGGAAGGATGCATGTACAATTCCGCCGGTTTGCTGTGTTTGATCGTGTCGTTGTTCAGCGTGTCGTAGACCGAAACGGCCTTTTCGTAATCTTTCGCCAGCGCTTTTTCAACCATGTCCACCGATCCTATCCAGTAAGTGGCCTGCTTCCCGATAAATTCCGGAAACGTACCGCTGCCGTTCATGATCAGTTGTTTCTGAACATTCGGCACGATAGAAAAATGCGTGTGATTATTGATCGAAAGCTGTGAAACAGGATCGAACGTCCGGATCGAATCCACCTCATCGCCGAAAAACTCGACGCGGAACGGGTGATCGCTGGAAAACGAGAAAATATCGACGATACCGCCGCGAATGGAAAACTGCCCGGGCTCGTAGACAAAATCGACGCGATCGAAACCGTATTCCAGCAGCAATTCATTGAAAAAATCGATGGAGTAGGTTTTTCCTTTTTCCACGCGCATAGTGTTTTCGCTCAGCTTCCGTTGTGTCGGAACACGCTCGAACAAAGCCTGCGGATACGTGACAATCCAGCAGTTGCGGCCGTTGTTGACCTTTTCCAGCACTTCGGCACGCGCTACGACATTGGCATTATCGGTTTCTTCGAGCTGGTAAGGTGTGCGGTACGAAGCAGGGTAGAAGAGAATGTGTTTTTCCTCGGGGAACAGCTGCTCGAGATCGTTCAGGAAATAAGCGGCTGCTTCCTTATCCTGCAAGATAAATACATGGTGTCCCGGAACCTGTTGCGCCACAGCCGAAGCTGCCAGGGCACGTGACGAGCCCACCAATCCTTTCCAGTGAATGCGCATTTCCGCCTGCTGGAGAAGGTTTGCCGTTTGATCGATGCCCGAAAGGCGCTTGAAAAGGTGTTTGAATTGTGAGAGTTCCATGCGGTTGCAAAGTTAGCGCTTAAATCAATGAAATCCTTATGCTTCGGTAATGACGAGAAACACTTTAAGAGGACCGGTTTGTGTTTTTTAATCGATTTATTTGTTCATTTTCCACCGGTCAATGTTCATAATTTCAACAGCAATATTCATTTAACATTTTTTGGAAAAGCTACCCTTTTCAGGTGATATGATCGATCAATCAATGCGTTATAAAGATTAAAAAGACAAAAACGTCGATTTAGGTTTTCCGGGCGATTTTAACCGTTTTTGGGAATTTCCGTAATCCTCTCGTAGATTAATAGTTCTAAAACTACGCGAAATGAAAACGGTCACTCTTACACGAAAGCTGCGCGCACTAGTCCTCGCAGTTTTCACCACCGCCCCCTTTATCGTTTCTGCGCAATATTGTGACTCGATCACACCGAGTTTTATTGTTGACCTGTCGGCAGCACCCTACATGACGTGGGTTAGCCCCGACACGGACCGTGACGGCTTTTGCTGCGGAGCTACGGCTCCCGATAAATGCCTGGAATTTATCATTACGCTACATCCTAACTCCGCTGCTGTTGTGTTCAATATCGCTTCAGGAGCTGTTCCGCCCGGCGCCTTGTTTTACCAGATCGATTGCGGTCCTCCGGTAGCGGTTGGCTCACCGATCTGCCTGAACGGAACAGGACCTTTTCACCTGACGTTCTGCAAGCCGGGGAACAACACCAACACCTTTTCGATCGAGACGATTCCGAATCCGATCTTCGGTCCGAACCTGGTACTGGGCGATGGCTGCTCAGATGACTTATGGGTGCAGTTCTACGATGAATCAACCATTACCTGGAACAGTATTTCACCGGGAGCTCCGGGCTCTCAGAACGGATTGCTTTCGTGCGTCACTGCCTGCGACACAGTGACGGCGACGAACAACCCGCTGGCACCACCGATCGTGGAATACCTCGTTTGCGGAATGGCTTCGAACGGCTGTACGACCGATCCGATCTGCGACACGATGAGCGTGCAGTTTGTTCCCGAAATGAATGTTACGATCAATGCTCCCGACACAGTTCTTTGTCCGAATGAAACGACGGTTCCGGCACAAGCGCTCGTAACGGGCGGAACGGTTCCGTATACGTTTTCATGGTCGAACGGAGCGACAACTGCTTCGACAAACCTGGGCCCGGGGACACATACGGTGAGCGTTACGGATGCCAATGCGTGCGTGGTCAGGCAAGCCACGGTAACGGTAACACAGTTGCTGCCGCCCAGTGTTAGTGCGGGTGGCGATCAGGACCTTTGCGCCGATTACATTGGCGTTGTTTCGCTTACAGCTACGGCTGCCAATACGGCCGGCATCCAATGGACAGGTGGAGGAGGAATCTTCCTTCCCGATGATACATCGCTGGTCGTAGGCTATATTCCCAGCTTGTTCGAAATTCTGACCGGAAGCATCAACATCGGTGTTGAAACGGTTAACAATAACGGCTGTCCTGAAGCTACAGATAATGCCATGATCGATTACAACTCTGTGGCCGAATCCGTTTTTGTACAGACACAGGATGTTTCCTGCAACGGCATGACGAACGGAACGGCACTTGTCGGTGTGGTCGGTATGAACGGTCCGTATACGGTTTCCTTCGACGGAGGTGCTTACAACTCGACCTTTTCGCAGAACAACCTGGCGCCAGGCACACATACGGTGAGCGTAATGAGCGGTTTGGGCTGCGATACGCTGATCACTTTTACGATCGGTGAGCCACCTCTTTTGACCGTAGCAGAGGTGAACAATACCGACGTATTATGTGCCGGAGGATCGACCGGATCTACAACCGTTGCTTCAGCGGGTGGTTTCGGAACGCACAGTTATTCGTGGAACACAGCTCCCGTTCAGACACAGCCAACAGCGAGCAATCTCGCTACCGGAACTTACACGGTTACGGTTACGGATGCGAATGGCTGTACAGCCACGCTCGATGTAAACATCAACGAGCCGGCGCCGCTGGCCAACACCTTCAATACCGTTCCTCCGAGCTGTTTCGGCTTGTCAAATGGCGCTATTTCCAGCAATGTAACGGGCGGAACGGCTCCTTATCTGCTGAGCTGGAGCACGGGTGCTTCCGCAACCAATATTTACGATGTGGCGGCCGGAACTTATACGCTGCAGATCACCGACGATAACGGCTGCGTGCTGGTCGTACAGGAATTGGTAACGCAGCCGCCATTGCTGGAATCGACTATGACTAACGACACGACCATTTGTCCGGGAAGTCCGGTAACACTTACCGTAAATGCTACGGGTGGTACGGGAAATTACACCTATAACTGGTCACCGGCAGGGCCGAATGCAGCACAGCAGAACGTAAATCCATTATCAACGCAGCTTTATACCTGTACGGTGAGTGACAACAACGGCTGTACGTCGCAATCTTCGGTTACGCTCACAACGATCTCGCTGGATCCGGATGATATTACCGCGACTGTTTCCGATTCTATCATTTGCTATGGAGAAACCGTTCAGCTGGGCGGAGCTTATACCGGCCCGGATACAACCGTTACGTTAGCGTGGAACCACTGCGCTTCCTGTCCGGTAATTACCGATGCAACACCACTTTCAGACAGCACATTCACCCTCGTGGCGACCAATCAGTGCAACCAGCAGATCATGGCCAGTGTGACCGTTCAGGTCGTGCTTCCGCCGCTTGTTCAATTGGATCCAAACCTGGGTGAATACTGTCCGAATGAATACTTCTCTGTTTCCAACAACGGCGATAATAACGAAGACTGGTTCTACACCTGGAACTTTGGCGACGGGACCGTTTCCCACGATATGAACGGGATTCATTCCTACTCCGAGCCGGGCAATTACGAGATTACGCTTACCATCGTGAATGAATACGGCTGTGAGAGCGACGCTGCCGCTGCGGGTTATGTGACCGTTCACCCGCAGGCCAATGCCGAATTCATTTCCAGCTCATTGGTAGAGACCACGCTCGATCCGACCTTCACGTTTACCAACCTGTCGACCGATGCGACTACTTACGAATGGTCCTTCGGCGACGGAAACGGATCGGCGATCTTCAGCCCGACGCATACTTACGAGACCTACGGCGTGTTTACGGTGACGCTGAACGCCAATAACCAGTACAATTGTCCGGATCAGGAACAGCTTGTTATCGAAGTGAAGCCGTCGTTCAATGTCTACATTCCGAATGCGTTCACACCGGATGGAGACAATCACAACGGCGTTTTTCTCGTGGAAGGTTTTGGTATCCAGGAAAAGGATTTCAGCTTTGTGATTTACGACCGCTGGGGCGAAGTGATCTTTGAATCAAGCGACCGTTCAATCGGCTGGGATGGCACTTATAAATCGCATCCCGCACAAGATGGTGTGTATACGTGGGTCGTTCGCTTCCGGGACCTGACAGATACGAAACATGAGCTGAACGGACACGTCAGCCTGTTACGCTAGTTATGAGAATGGCGGGAAGTGAACTCAGACAACGCTTTTCGCTGCTTCCACACAAGCCATGGCTTTTTCGACCATTTGTTTGGAGCCTACGAAGAACGGCACGCGCTGGTGCAAACGCTCGGGTTGGATATCGAGAATGCGGTTGGCACCTGTGGTTGCAAGTCCGCCCGCCTGTTCTGCGATCATCGCCAGCGGGTTGCATTCGTAAAGCAGACGCAGCTTTCCTTCCGGAGACTGATTCGTAGCCGGATAGATGTAAATGCCGCCTTTGATGAGGTTGCGGTGGAAATCCGCTACCAGTGAACCGATGTAACGTCCTGAATACGGCTTGTTTGTATCCGGATGAACCTGCTGACAGAAACGGATGTAATCCTTCACGCCCTGGTCGCACTCGTCGATATTGCCTTCGTTCATCGCATACAAGCGACCGGTTTCCGGCGTACGCATGTTCGGATGCGAGAGGCAGAATTCACCGATCGAAGGATCGAGTGTAAAGCCGTTCACGCCTTTTCCAGTCGTGTAAACGAGCATCGTCGAAGAGCCGTAAAGCACGTAACCTGCAGCAATCTGCTCGGTTCCCGGCTGCAACATATCTTCGAGTGTCGCCAGCGATCCGCGGGTCGATTTACGCTTGTAAATGGAAAAGATCGTTCCGATGGAAACGTTCACGTCGATATTGGAAGAGCCGTCGAGCGGATCGAACAGCACTACGTACTTGCCTTGTTTTGCATGTTCGTCGGTAAATGCCACGAAATCGTCGTTTTCTTCCGAAGCGATGCCGCAGACTTCGCCGCCTGATTCAAACACGCGGATGAATTGCTGATCGGCTACTACGTCGAGCTTTTGCTGCTCTTCTCCCTGGATGTTCGTTTCGCCCTGCGCACCGAGAATGTGGTCTACCAGTCCGGCGCGACGCACATCGCGGCTCACGATTTTAGACGCAACGGCAATGTCGTTCAGGATGCGTGACAGCTCGCCCGAAGCGCCCGGGAAATCAGCTTGACGTGCCATGATAAATTCATTCAGGGTAGTAACTTTCGACATACGGAAGAAATTTGTGCAAAGGTACGACTTTCGGAATTTATAATGCATAATTCAGAAAGCACAATGGGGCCGCAGAATCTGAAATTTATGAATGATCAATTATCGGAAACACTCCTGTTGTCCTTTGCTTTCTGAACAAACACAGTGCGGATTGTTCCTTTGCTCCCCTGTCTGCCGACGGACAGGTTTGTGGTGAATGCTTCTGAATTTTGCTACCTTTCCGCCACTATAGAACCGTATGGCACTGCACGATTTCCCTTCTTCTGAACCAAAAGCCAAACGTAGCCTCGGTTACCGTATCCTTACGAACCTCACATTCTGGGTGCTGATTGCGATCATCGCCGGCGTTCTGACGGGTGTTTATGCGCGCAGTTTTGCCATGGAGCTGGAAATCATCGGGAAAGTGTTCATCGAGGTCATCAAGGTGTTTATTCCGCCTATTATTTTCCTGACCATTGTTTTGGGAATAAGCGGCATGGGTGATCTGAAGAAAGTCGGTCGTATCGGTATCAAAGCACTTGTTTATTTTGAGATCGTGACGACTTTCGCATTGGTGATCGGCGTGGCCATGGCTTACCTTGTGGAACCGGGAAGCATCGATCGTGGAAGTCTCGAAATTGCCGAAGGCGCCAACGAATCCATCGCGAAAGCTTCGGGAAAAACATTCAGCTGGCTGCAATTCTTCCTGGATAATGTCACGCTGCAGGTGTTGCTGCTGGCAATCATCGTAGGGATTGCACTTAATTTTTCACGTCATCGGGAGAAAGCTGTTCACGTACTCGGCATCGGTTCCAAATACGTGTTTCTCGGTTTGAAATACGTTATGTACCTCGCGCCGCTGGCCGCATTTGGCGGTATGGCAGCCGTTGTAGGAAAATACGGTCTGGAAACACTGATTCCGCTCGGCAAGCTCATGGGGACGGTTTACCTCACGATGATCCTCTTCGTGTTCGTGGTCCTCGGCGGTATTCTCTGGTACTATCGCATGGGCATCTGGAGCCTGCTCAAATACATCAAAGAAGAACTGTTGCTTGTGCTCGGAACGTCTTCTTCAGAATCGGCGCTGCCGTCGATCATGCAAAAACTGGAACGCATGGGCTGCAGCAAATCGGTTGTCGGGCTGGTCATTCCAACGGGTTATTCCTTCAACCTCGACGGAACGTCGATTTACCTTTCCATGGCCGTGATCTTCGTTTCGCAGCTTTACGGTGTCGATCTGAGCTTTGGCGAGCTGGCGTCAATTATTGGCATTCTGATGATCACTTCGAAAGGAGCTGCGGGCGTTTCGGGAAGTGGATTTGCTGTGCTGGCCTCCACGCTTACGATGATGCATAAAATTCCCGTCGAAGGACTCGTTTTCCTATTCGGTGTGGATAAATTCATGAGCGAAGCCCGCGCGATCACGAACATCATCGGCAATACGGTGGCAACGATCGTCATCTCCAAAAGCGAGAACGAATTCACCGAGCCGAATCTCATTAAATAGCCTGGAAGCCATTTTTCAGTCGAAGCGATTTTATTTCAATCGTAACTGCTACCATGGTGACTACTTTCCATCCTTTTCCGTATCTTTGCACCACAAAATTTAAACAGATATGTACCCACCAGAACTTGTACAACCGATGAAGGAAGACCTTACGCGTGTGGGCTTTCAGCAACTGGAAACAGCCGACGCCGTTGATCAGGCCATTCCGAACAGCGAAGGAGTAACGCTTGTGGTAGTGAATTCCGTTTGCGGATGTGCTGCCGGTAATCTTCGTCCGGGCGTGAAGCAATCGCTCAACAACGAAAAGCTTCCGAACAACCTGTATACCGTATTTGCCGGAGTCGACCTCGAAGCGACACAACAGGCGCGTAATTACTTCCTGCCATTCCCGCCATCTTCGCCATCCGTGGCGCTGTTCAAAGATGGTAAGCTGGTCCATTTTCTTGAGCGACACAACATCGAAGGCGTTAGCGCTGCGTTGATCGCCGAGAACCTGGCAGCCGCTTACGACGAATTCTGCTAAACAGACGTCAGGACATTAAGATTTCAAGACATCCGGACGCAGCCTGATCCGGATGTTTTTTATTTGATCCAGTTCGGTCTTGATGTCATGACACCTGTCTGCCGACAGGCAGATCCTAAAGTCTTTAAGTCCGCCTTGCGGACGCTCTTAATATCCTGAAATCCTGATGTCTTATTTCATCGATACACATTCCCATCTCTATTCCGAGCAATTCAACGACGACCGGACAGACATGATCCAGCGGGCTATTTCCGCAGGCGTTGATAAGATCTGCCTGCCCAACATCGATCTTGACAGCATAGCCGGCATGCACGCGCTTGAAACCGAATTTCCGGGTCATTGCTACGCCATGATGGGGCTTCATCCATGCTCGGTTGGTGTCGATTGGGAAGCGGTGCTGGCAAATATGCGCACATACATCGATCAGCGCGATTACATTGCCATCGGTGAGATCGGTGTGGATTTGTACTGGGATAAAACCTTTCGCCAGGAACAACTGGATGCTTTCCGAACGCAGATCCGCTGGGCGAAGGAAAAAGGCTGGCCGATCGTGATCCACGCGCGGGAATCCTTTCCGGAGATCTTTTCGGTGGTCGATGAAGAAAACGACGACCGTCTTCGCGGAATTTTCCACTGCTTTACCGGTACGGCCGAAGATGTGGCAAAGATCGAAAGCTACGGCGGTTTCCTGCTGGGAATCGGCGGCGTGGTGACCTATAAAAAATCTGAGCTGCCGGAAGTGCTGAGCGCCGTTCCGATGGACAAGATCGTGCTGGAGACCGATGCGCCTTATCTGCCACCTGTTCCACATCGCGGGAAACGCAATGAGAGTGCGTATTTGCTCCATACCGCTGAAAAAGTAGCGGAAATCTATGGTGTTCCGGTGAGTGAGGTCCGCGACGCGACGACGAAGAACGCAAGGCAGCTGTTCGGAATCTGAATCGCTTTAATAGCGTAAGCTCTACGCAATATCCCGAATTTCCGTTCGGTCGCCACGGCGGCGGAATTTCCAGCTGCTTCTGAAACGGAATTTGCCTGTTCCATAAATTCCTGCAACTTTGCGATATGAAGACACAACCCGAAGTATTGGTTATCTACACCGGTGGTACCATCGGCATGGTGAACGACCCGCAGACAGGCGCTTTGACAGCTTTCGATTTCGGCGACGTTTACCGCCACATTCNNAGCTGGCAAGACTGAATGTTACGCTCACCACCAAAGCCTTTGAAAAACCGGTCGATTCTTCGGAAATGACGCCTGCGCTCTGGACAGAGATCGCTTCCATCGTGTTTAAGGAATACGATCGCTTCGACGGATTTGTGATCCTTCACGGCTCCGATACAATGGCGTTCACGGCTTCGGCCTTGAGCTTCATGCTGCAGGGACTGGAAAAACCTGTGATCCTGACGGGCTCGCAACTGCCTATCGGTACCATTCGTACGGACGGCAAGGAAAACCTTATTACGGCCATCGAAATTGCTGCCGCGCGCAACGAGAACAACGAGCCGCGCATCCGCGAAGTGGCTATTTACTTTGAATATTCGCTTTACCGCGGCAATCGCACTTCCAAAGTGTCTGCTTCGGCGTTCGAAGCGTTTCGTTCACCAAACCTTGCGCCGCTGGCCGTGGCCGGTGTGCACATCGATTACAGTACGGTTCCCGATCTCCCGAAAACCGGAGGGTTGGAATTATTCACGGAACTCGAGCCCTCGGTGGCGCTCGTCAAACTGTTTCCCGGATTGCCGTGGAGCAGCTACGCGCCGTTATTCGATTCGTCAAAAGCAAAAGGAATCGTCCTGGAAACATTCGGTTCGGGAAATGCGTCTTCCGATCCGGTGTTCCATCAATTACTCAATGATTATATCCGATCCGGCGGTATCGTGCTGAACATCACGCAATGTGCTTCGGGATCGGTAGAACAGGGGAAATACGAAACCAGCTCGTTCTTCGAGAAAAGCGGCGTGCTTTCGGGCTATGACCTCACAACCGAAGCAGCCGTAACAAAGCTCATGTACGCGCTCGGAAAACATCCCGGCGATACGTCAGCGGTAAGAAAAACAATGGCCTCCGCAATCTGCGGCGAACAGACTTCGTCTGGAGAGTAAGATATCAGGACAACAAGATTTCAGGACATTAAGACTCAGGACTGACTGGAGACAGGAGACCAAAGACTGTCCTGACGTCTTTAAGTCCGCCGTGGCGGACGCTCTTAACATCCTGAAATCCCCTTAGAAATCCTGCTTGATCACCTGGTAAATTTCCTGCGTCACTTTATCCATCACGAAGATCACCACGTGCGCATTTTCCGGTTCGTAAGCTGCAGGCAAATGATAGCTGTAATTCACGTAATACTTGCCGTTGTCGCCCATATCAGCTGCCGTAAGCGTTCGACCGAAAGCACGCCCGTCGAGACAGTCACGCACAATATCGCGGTGGTGGTAATCCGGATTGTCGCTCAGGTCGCTCATCAGCTGCATGGCAATCAGAGAATCCTGTACGAGGTACGTTACAACAGCCAGATCGTTGGTAACTCCCGCGTCGATCTTATCCACTTCCACGTGCAGGAACAAGCCGCGTGTTTCATCGAAATAGTTGGCTGCNNGTTGCCAGGCAGGCGTTGACTTTATTCACCATTGCCGAGCCACCGTTCGTGGTGAACTGATTGGTATTAGGGGCGTTCAGCGTGCGGTTCACCATCAGTGCCGGGTTTCCGAGAAAGCTCGTTCCCGGTAAGCTGCCGAAATACGTACCAATCTCAACCACAATATCATTGTAGAACACTTCGACATAGCCTTCTGATGCGTAAGTCTGCTGAAAAGTTCCCACACCGGTAGCGCCGGAATGAAGCGTTACGCCGAAAACGTTGTTCGGATTGGCATCCATGGCGTTGTGCATACCTTGCGTACTTGGCGGACAGTTGTAGCAACGGTGACCGGTAAAGTCTTCGATCAGCACGTTGCGTTGCGTGTTGGTGTTTGGCGAAAAAGATGGCCACAATCCGTTTGCCGCATAAGTAGTCGAGTCGCCTCCGGGATACAAAGACCAGTCGAGCGTGGAACCGGCACCC
>DJFN01000180.1:0-11062 GCA_002432085.1 Flavobacteriales bacterium UBA5871 | reverse complement strand
GATTTGTTACCTTGTCGCAGGAGCTGAACAGGATTCCTGTAAGCGCTGCAAGTACAAACAAGTAGCTTTTCATAATACCGTGTTTTGAGTGATTAGAAACTTTGAGTAAAGGACAATGTCAGACCGTTGGAAGCCGGCACGAAACGGCACACACCTCCTACGCAGAACAGACCGGCGCGCTGGCGACCATAACTGAGTGTCAGACGCGTAGCATCCTTGATCCAGCCCACAGAACCGATCAGGTAGTGCAGACGCTGTTCAGGAAGCTTGTTTCCATAGTTGTACTGGTCCATTACGCTGAAGAACCAGCCCGGCGAGATCGTGTATTCGAGCACGACCGTTGCCCAGTTTCCTTTATCGTTCGGCTCTCCGTCGTGGTCGTCGCCAATAAACAAAGCCTGAAGCTCGGTGCGGAGATTGTGTTTCTTATTGATCTTATAACCGATTTCCGCCACACCGATGTGCGACATAATGATACCGTGCGCCTCAGCCGATATCTTTGCAACGTCGTTGTTGATCGAAATATTGTAATAAGAACCGATCACACTCCACGATTTGTTGAACTTGTAAGTAACGTTGATGTTGATGTCGCGCCACAGAAGGCTATCGCTCAGGTCGAACGGCTTTCCTACGTACATCACACGATTGGAATCCCGCTCGAAAGCAGAAGACTCGTGACGCATCGGCAGGTAAGCGGTCGAGAAGTTGAAGTTGATCGGAATGCTGTATTTCCCGCGGCGGGTCTTTTCCTTTGGAATTGTGTACAGCACTTCGGTCATAAACGCGATTTCACCCAGCGGCTGCGTTGCATACGGATAAAGCGTAGCCACAAGGTTGTAGGAATGCGTTTTGTTCATGGCCGGCAGGTAGTTGATCAGCACATCCTGCAAAGCGGCTTCACGGTCGGAACGGTAGCTCATGTTGTCTACCGATTTTCCTGAGACGAGAATTCCCAGTCCTTTGCGCGTATAGCTGAAGTTGAACAATGCTGCGTGACCGCTATTGTAGATATAGCCGTTATCGGCCGAAGGATCGTTTTCCTTGTGAATGTATTCTCCGTCAAGGGCAAAGCCTTTGTAGCGGAGTCCCATGCGACCGCCATACGACCCTACGTTTTTGGGCAGAATAAGCTGGTCGTTGTTGTCGGCCTGGTATTTACTTACCAACGATCCGCCTACTACGATATCCAGTCCTGTAGAATCGAGTCGTTTGATCAGGCTGTTGAGATGCAGCTCGATGTCGCCACCGCGAACGATACCCGGTGCACTTTCCACGCGGCCGCCGCTGAATGAATAGCGCTGCTGGCCATATACGCCTTTGAGCTGAACACCGTTGTATGGACGCAGAACGATGCGTGCTCCATCCATAGCGTTATCGTAACCGAGGTTACGGTCTTCATAGGCGCGGAAAATCATTCCGGAACCGAACTGCTCGTAGTAATGACCGAGCGTAATATCGACATAATCATTGGTATAGCCTACATAGCGCATCCCGATGCCTGTTCCGTCGAAACGGCTTGGGTAGCCCTGAATACGCGGAAGATAGGATTCCAAGCGCAGACCGGCTTTAAAATGCCCGATCGTATAAAATACGTTCATGTAAGAATTCAGCAGGCCTTTTTCAACCGGCTGTGTTGCACCGATAAGCGAATCGGGGTTCAGGTACTGGAAAGTAGCTTCCATGTTCCCGGTGACACTTCCTAAAGCAGATTGTCCGAGTGCTGTGAGCGACCCGGACAATGCGCAGATACCAATGATCCAGTTTTTCATGTAGTCGTATATGATCTAAATCTATTTTTGAGTGAGCTTGAGAAGCTCCTGGTAGAGCTTTTCTTCGTCGCCCGGAGCGTAGCTGTTGTGTGAATAAACGATATTGCCGTTAGCGTCGATCAGGAACGTGTGCGGTACGTTGTTTACGCCCATTGCACGTTTGAAATCACCGTTCATATCCATCAGTACGAGATACTCCCAGCCTTTACCGTTCACATAAACCGGAACCTGCGGTGCATTTTTCGCATCGTCGATGGATACCGCTACCAGGTGAACACCTGTTTCTTCCTGCCATTCGGCATACGATTCATGGATCGTATTGAGCTCACGCTTGCACGGAGAACACCAGGTAGCCCAGAAAGAGATAATAACCGGGCCATCGAAGCCAAGTGCTGCGGTATTCACGGTTTTACCGTCCATATCCTTAATGGTAACGGAAGGTAATTGTTTAACGCTGCCTTCTTCCTGTGCTGAAACAAAGGTGGTCAACGCGAGGCTAATAAACAGAAATGCAATCTTTTTCATAGTTTCTAAATGGTTTTCCTGCACCATTTCAACTTCCGTGCCGGGAATTCAAATATAGAACGATTTAAGAGCTTCCGGCAGCGGATATTGCTTAAACTCTTGTATTCCTAAAAAATGTTAAGTATACCCTTGATACTTGTAATCCTAACAAACTGAGCAAACCATCATTGGAATCGGATTTTGACCGTTTAAACGATTGTATCGACAGTTCAGAGGAAGTGAATTGAAAGATCGACCGTAGAACAGGATATAAAACCGCTGTTCTTCTTGGGTTCTTATTTTAAACTCTTGTTAAAGAGGCATGAAATCGTGGTATTTGTTTTATATATTTGTTGGACAAGACAATTGACTATGAAAAAACTGTATACACTTATTTCTTTTTGTGCAATCGCCGGATGGGGATTCAGCCAGGCTGAAATCCGTCTTGCAGAAGGCACGCCGCCTGTAGGCGTTGGAGACGATATCTCCGGAACAACTTACGAAAAGATCGTTACGGAAGACGCTCTGTATATGATGACTTTCCAGGTGACAAACACTTCCGGTTCCGCTAAACAATGGAATATGATGCGCTACCGCGTAACGACTCCACCGGCTGGCTGGACTGACGGACTGTGCTGGGGACCTAGTCCCGATCCGGGTATGGACGGTCAGTGCTACCCTGCAGCTGCAATGAATACCAATCCATGGACTAACCCACACACTATGGACATCGATACGTACGGTAATATCGTAGTAGACGTTCATACAGAAGGACCTGGTTGTGCGACTTACCGTTACATTATTATGGAAGGCACCACGCGTGTGGATTCCATTGATATCGAAGTTTGCTCCACATTGAGTGTAGACGAGGAGGAAGAAATCGCAGGAATGACTGCTTATCCGAACCCTGCCAACGGTCAGCTGACTGTAGCAACTACAGGTATGGACGGTAACTACGAAATCCGTGTTACAGACGTGCTCGGTAAAGTAGTTTACAACGAAACAGCTTTTGGTGCGAAGAAAAACATTGATGTTTCCGAATTCAAAAACGGTGTTTACCTGGTAACGGTGCTTGACAAAGGCGCAGTGATCCAGACACGCCGGGTAGTCGTGAAGCACTGATAGACTATAATATATAACGAAGGGCGGTTCTTAACAGAGCCGCCTTTTTTTGTTGCCGTTCAGCGTAACAGCGAAGCCAGCTCCTGAACTCCTGCAACGGCTGTTGAAGCAATGCGGGTAAACGAGCGATTGACTACCAGCTCGTTGGCGTGCGGATCGATCACGAATTTGCGGCAGGAAGATGAGGTGTAATGAATCAGTCCGGCGGCCGGGTAAACATTCAGCGAGGTACCGATCACCACCAGGATATCGGCCTCGGAAACGATTGCCGCTGCGGGCTCGAGATTGGGAACCGTTTCGCCGAACCAAACCACGTGCGGTCGCAGCTGATACCCGTTCGGGCAGCGGTCTTCCATGGTAAGCTCCCAGCCATCGATCGGGTAGTAGTTGTGTTCCTGTTGCGGGCCCGAGCTTTTGCTTTGGCGGATATTGCCGTGCAGATGAAGCACATTACTGCTTCCTGCGCGTTCGTGCAGATCGTCGATATTCTGGGTAACGATCGTCACTTCATATGATTCCTCTAATCTGGCGAAAAACAGGTGAGCGTCATTGGGATGGGATTCCAGCACCTGTTTGCGTCGCTCGTTGTAAAAACGCTGTACCAGTGCGGGATTTTTCCGCCATGCTTCGGGGGTTGCGACTTCCTCGATGGCATAATTCTCCCACAACCCATCCGAATCTCTGAACGTGCGGATTCCGCTTTCAGCACTGATGCCTGCACCGGATAACACGACAAAACGACCTTTCATAAAGCTAAAGCTACAGAAAAATCAGTCGTAGCCTTCCAATAGTATTACATTTTATGTACTACATTTAATTATGAATTCAGCTTAAAGAAAAATACATTTGAGATTCACAAATTCAGAATCATGAAAAAACAGTTACTTTTATTATCCACAGTCTTAATGACGGGAGTGTCTTTCTCCCAGACGATCTTCTCTGAAGATTTCGAAGGCGAAACGGGCCTTCCTACAGGCTGGACGCAGTCCAACGTTGACGCTCTGGTGCCAGCTGCTTCAATGAACTTCATGGGAACAAACGCCTGGATCGTTGACGAGGTAGTTGCCGGTACAACAACATGCGCTATTTCTACATCCTGGTACAATCCTCCGGGGACTTCCAACGACTGGTTGATCTCTCCACAGGTTGCTGTTCCTGGTACTGGAACGTACTTCCTGCAGTTCGATGCAAAAGCACAGGATCCATCTTATCCTGACGGATTCAAGGTATATATCTCTACAACTGGTAACTCGGTTGCAGATTTCGGTACTACGGCTGCTTTGACAGTTGCTGCTGCATCTTCATCAGGCTTCGCTAACTACAGCGTTCCACTCGCTGGTTATGCAGGTCAGAACATCTACTTCGCTATCCAGAACAACTCAACAGATAAGTTCCTTCTGTTCGTGGATAACGTAGTGGTTCGTCAGCCTTCACCGGACGACGCGATCCTCGTTAACGCTACATTGGCACGTTACTCCCTGACAAACACGAACAACACGTTGTCTATGTCTGTGAAAAACGACGGTACCAACGCAATCACTTCCCTGACTGTAAACTGGAACGACGGTACAGACCACAGCAGCGTGATCGCAGTAAATATCGCACCGGGTGCTACGGCAAACGTAAACCACCCGACTGCTGTTACTTACGCTACAGCTGTTGAAAGAGATATCGACGTAACAATTACTAACGTAAACGGTAACGCTGACCCGAACATGGGTAACAACGCTACTAACAAACTGTTCAACACAGTTAGCCAGATGGCTGAAAAAGCGGTAGTGATCGAAGAAGGTACAGGTACATGGTGCCAGTGGTGCCCACGCGGTGCTGTAGCTATGGAGCACATGGTTACTACGTATCCGGATGACTTCATCGGTATCGCTGTTCACAACGGTGACCCAATGACACTGGCTGCTTACGACAGCGAAATGAACCTTGGTGGATACCCAGGTTGCAACGTTGACCGTGCACTGCTCGACCAAGGTGTATCTGAGGCTGAGTTCGAAGCATTCTACGATGCTCGTACAGACCTCGCTGTTCCTGCTGCGATCGATGCAGACTTCACAGTTGCAGGTTCCAGCGTTACTGTAGATGTAACAGCTACTTTCTACACAGTATTCTCTGCTGCTAACTACCGTTTGGGAGTTATCATTACAGAAGACAACGTTACAGGTACAAGCTCCGGCTACAACCAGGTGAATGTTTACGCTGGTGGTGCTCAAGGCCCTATGGGTGGTTTCGAAAATCTTCCTAACCCGGTTCCTGCTGCACAAATGGTATACGATCACGTAGGTCGTGCACTGCTTGGTGGCTTCGACGGTCAGGCTAGCTCCGTTCCTGCAGCTATCACAGATGGTCAGAACGTAACTTACACATTCAACTACACTGTTCCGGGAACAAGCAACCGTTCTAACATGCACGCTGTAGCAGTTCTGATCGACCAGGCTACTGGCGAGATCGTTAACGCGAAGCAAATCTCCCTGGCAAGCGTAGGTATTGATGAAGCTGAAGCTATCGGTATGGAAGTATTCCCTAACCCTGCTTCTGAGAGCGTAAACGTTAAGTTTGATGCACAAGGTGGTGACTACACAGTAACTATCACAGATCTTTCCGGTCGTGTAGTAGGAACTGAAGTAATCGCTAACGCAACAGGTGCTCAGGCAGTAGCTATGCCACTGACTGGACTGGCTTCAGGAAACTACCTGATCACAGTATCAACTGAAAAAGCTTCTTTCACACAGCAGGTTGTTGTGAAATAAGACATAAGCTTTTTAGCTGAAAGGCCCCGTAGAGTATATTCTACGGGGCTTTTTGCTTTACCCGATAACAGATTTTTAACTATAATTGTTACCTTTACCGCCTTCACTAAACCGTTTCCATGGGAAAAATTCGCAAGCAGGACGCACTTGATTATCACGCCTCTGGCAGGCCCGGTAAAATCGAAGTTGTACCGACCAAGCCTTATGCCTCACAGCGGGATCTTTCCCTGGCGTATTCGCCCGGAGTGGCCGAGCCGTGTCTGAGAATTGCAGAAAACGAAGACGACGTTTACAAATACACCAGCAAAGCGAATCTCGTAGCGGTTATTTCCAACGGAACAGCCGTTCTGGGATTGGGCGATATCGGTCCGTCGGCTTCCAAGCCTGTAATGGAAGGAAAAGGATTGCTCTTCAAGATCTTTGCAGACATCGATGTATTCGACATTGAGATCGACGCCAAAGACCCGGATAAATTCATCGAAACGGTAAAAGCCATTTCGCCGACCTTCGGTGGGATCAACCTCGAAGATATCAAAGCGCCGGAAGCGTTCGAAATCGAGCGCAGGCTGAAAGAAGAGCTGGATATTCCGGTGATGCACGACGATCAGCACGGAACGGCGATCATTTCCTCGGCAGCGCTCATTAATGCGCTCGAGCTGGCCGGAAAGAAGATCAAAGACGTGAAAATCCTCATTTCCGGGGCCGGAGCAGCAGCGATTTCGTGCGTACAGCTTTACCTGGCGATCGGAGCGCAATTGAAAAACATTTATATGTTCGATAGCAAAGGACTGATTCACGAGGGACGTACCGACCTCGACAGCATGAAGCAGATTTTTGCCATTCATAAAAAAGACATGACGCTCGAAAAAGCGTTCAAAGGAATGGATGTTTTCCTCGGATTATCGAAAGGAAACCTCGTATCCAAAGCCATGGTGGCTTCGATGGCGAAAAATCCGATCGTTTTCGCACTCGCGAACCCGGAGCCGGAAATTTCCTACAAGGATGCGATGTCCGTTCGCAACGATATCATTATGGCAACGGGTCGTTCCGACCATCCTAACCAGGTGAACAACGTGCTCGGATTCCCGTTCATTTTCCGCGGGGCGCTCGACGTGCGTGCAACGGCGATCAACGAAGAAATGAAGCTGGCGGCGGTCTATGCGATCGCTTCGCTGGCAAAAGAGAATATCCCCGACGAAGTGATCGAAGCGTACGGTGAGAAGCACATTGCTTTCGGGAAAGACCAGATCATCCCGAAACCGCTCGATCCGCGTCTGATCTATTACGTAGCTCCGGCAGTGGCCAAGGCGGCGATGGATTCCGGTGTGGCGCGCAAGCCAATCGAGAATTGGGACGAATACGAAATGGAGCTGAAAAAGCGCCTCGGGCTCGACAACAAGCTTGTGCGTACGCTCACGGAAAAAGCACAGGCCAATCCAAAACGCGTGGTCTTTGCCGAAGCCGACAACCTCAAGATCCTGAAAGCAGCACAGGTGGCTACCGAAGAAGGAATCTGCATCCCGATCCTGTTAGGAAAACGCAAAGTGATCGAATCATTGATGCAGGAATACAGCCTGGAATTCCAGAACATGCAGATCATCGACCCGAAATCGGATACCGAAAAAGCACGCAGAAGGGCCTACGGCACGGCTTTCTTCGAAAAACGCAAGCGCAAAGGCTTCACCGAATTCGAAGCCATTCAGATCATGCGCGAACGGAACCATTTCGGTGCGATGATGGTCGACAACGGCGATGCAGACGCGATGATTTCCGGTCTTACGCGCAACTACCGCGACGTAGTTCGTCCGGCGATCCAGACCATCGGGTTGCAGAAAGACGTGAATACGGTTGCCGGCGTTTACATCCTGATGACCAAGCGCGGGCCGCTGTTTATGGCCGATACGACCATCAACCTCGACCCGACGGCGCAACAGATCGCCGAGATCACAAGCAACGTCGCCAAAACGATCCGCAAGCTGAAAATCACGCCGAAGATCGCGCTGCTGAGCTATTCCAACTTCGGCTCGTCACCGGGTGAAGACGCTGTAAAAATGGCGGAGGCGGTACAAATCCTGCACGAGAAATTCCCGACCATTATCGTGGACGGTGAAATACAGGCCAATTTCGCGCTTAACAACGAGCTGATGGAGGAAAAATTCGCCTTCTCGACGCTCGCCAATAAAGAAGTCAACACCCTCATTTTCCCGAACCTTTCAGCCGGAAACATCGCTTACAAGCTTCTCCAGGAGATCACGGAAGGCGACGCTATCGGTCCGGTGCTCGTCGGGTTGAAGAAATCCATTCACGTTCTCCAGATGGGCTCGTCTGTCCGTGAAATCGTCAACATGGTTAAAGTAGCAGTGGTGGACGCCCAAACCAAATAAGATGATCGCACACCTGAACGGACGCCTGGTTGAGAAAAACCCTACGAACCTTGTCATCGAATGCGGTGGCGTGGGCTATTTCGTACGCATTTCCCTGCATACCTATTCTGCACTTGGCTCGGCCGAGCAGCTGAAAATCTATACCCAGCAGATCATTCGCGAGGATGCACACCTGCTGTTCGGTTTTGCAACGCTGGAAGAACGCGAGCTGTTCAACCTGCTGCTGACCGTTTCGGGC
This sequence comes from Flavobacteriales bacterium UBA5871, assembly GCA_002432085.1. Lineage (GTDB taxonomy): Bacteria > Bacteroidota > Bacteroidia > Flavobacteriales_D > Crocinitomicaceae > Fluviicola. Next base: position 2,286 of record DJFN01000180.1, on the reverse strand, counting down.
ATTGGTCCGAACACCGCTGTTCTGATGCTTTCTTCGCTCCAGCCTTCCGAAGTGGCAAAGGCTATTCAGACGGAAGACGTGCGGACGATTCAATCCATTAAAGGAATCGGTGCCAAAACGGCTCAGCGCGTTATCATCGATCTGAAAGACAAAATGGTAAAAGTGGAGTGGAACGCTCCGGCAACTTTTTTCTCGGGTCACAATACAAACAGATTTGATGCGTTAACAGCATTGATTTCGTTAGGCTTTGACAAAAAGGCTGCTGAAAAGGCCATTGAAAAAATTGCCACAGGCGACGAATCCGTGGAAGAACTAATTAAAGGCGCATTGAAAATATTGTAACACTTGGAACAGAACAGATTCGCTAACTACACCTTTCCTACGCTGGCCAGACTGGTACTGGTTTTCTGTTGCGTGTATTTTACCGGAGATTTGTTTGCGCAGGATCCGGATACGACTCTGCATTTCCCGATTACCAATCCCTACGATCCGACCCAGAACACGCCGCAAAGCTTTGACCTCGGCGATCCTTCCAGTGTAAAACAAACCATTGTATTCGACCCGATTACCGGAACGTATGTTTTCCGTGAAACGATCGGGAACAACGGGATGAATTTCCGTAATCCTTCCATGATGACGCTCGAAGAATACCTCGAATACGAGCGCCAGAAATCCATGAAGGAAAACTGGAAAGAAAAGATCGACGAGCAGACCGAAGAAGACCGCGCGCTCGAATTCCCGATCAAAATTCCGGGAAAAACATTTGAAAGCTTTTTCGGCTCCGACCAGATCACCATTCGTCCACAGGGAAGCGTAGAGCTTTCGTTTGGAGTGAACTCGTCGCGCTACGATAACCCCATCCTGCCGGTGAAGCAGCGCCGTGTGACGCGTTTCGACTTCCAGCAGCAGATCCAATTGAACTTGCAAGGCCAGATCGGTACCAAGCTGAAGCTGAACACCAGCTACAACACGCAGGCGGCCTTCGATTTTGACAACATTACCAAGCTGGGTTATTCCGGCGACGAAGACCAGATCATGCAGCGGATCGAGCTCGGCCAGGTTTCCATGCCTTCGCAAAGCTCGCTAATCCCGGGATCGCAAACGCTGTTCGGAGCTTATACGAAGCTTCGTTTCGGCCGACTGACGGTGGAAGGAATCCTTGCTTCTTCGAAAGGGAAGCGCCAGGAGATCAACATTACGGGCAAGGCACAGGTACAGCCGTTCGAGCTGACAGCCGACAACTACGAGGCCAACCGTCACTACTTCCTGAACCTTTACTTCCACGAGCACTACAACGAAGCGATGTCGCAATTGCCGATCGCGGCTTCCGAAGTGAACATCACCCGTATGGAAGTGTGGCTCACGAACCGCATCAACAACACGGAAAATACGCGTAACATCCTTGCTTTCTCGGATTTAGGGGAAGTAAAGCCTGAAAATATCGAAGGTGGACCGATTCCGAACGCCGGACAGGAAATCCCGGACAACGAATCCAACAACCTGTATGACTGGCTCGTTGGTCAGCCGAACGTCCGCAACTTTAACGGAGCCGTTCCGACATTGAGCGGAACCGTCGCTTCTCCTGGTCCGTTCCAGCAAGCCATTCACTACGAAAAAGTGGAAAATGCGCGCAAGCTGGCCGAATCCGAATATAGCTACAACGCGCTGCTCGGGTTCATTTCCCTGAACCAGCCGCTCAACAACGACGAAGTACTGGCTGTTGCCTACGAATATACGTATCGCGGTCAAACCTACCAGGTCGGTGAATTCTCTACCGATGGTATTACGGGAAGCGACGCGCTTTACGTGAAGCTCCTCAAGCCGACTTTGACCAACCCCACCATTACGATCTGGGACCTGATGATGAAGAACGTTTATTCCATCGGGGCATACCAGGTCGATAAGGAAGGTTTCCGTCTCGACGTATTGTACAACAACCCGGAAACGAGCGTTCCTGTTCCGTTCTTCCCTTATGACGGACTCGACGATGAGCAGATCGTGACGCTGGTGGAAATGGACCGTCTGAACGTCAACAACCAGCAGTTCTCGGATGGTGTATTCGACTTCGTTCCGATCGTTTACAACGGTCCCCGTGCTGAAACAGCCGGTACCATCAACACACGCAACGGTCGTATCTATTTCTCAACAGTCGAGCCGTTCGGTGCCACGCTGGCAACCCACATGCAGGAGGAAGGCATTCCGGACATGATCATCGACCAGATAGCCTACACAGAGCTTTACGATTCGACGAAAACGGCTGCTCAGCAGATTCCGGGCAAGAACCGT
>DJFN01000152.1 GCA_002432085.1 Flavobacteriales bacterium UBA5871 | reverse complement strand
CTCCAATGCCATCTCGTCCGAGAACAACACCTCGCGCGCTTTACTTCCCTGGAACGGACCGATAATGCCATAGCCTTCCAGCTGATCCACAATACGCCCCGCGCGATTGTAACCGAGCTTCAGCTTGCGCTGCAACAGCGAAGCCGATCCCTGCTGATGAATCACAACGATTTTCGCAGCTTCGGCAAACATCGGGTCGATGTCCTCGAGGTCGATGTCGTTGCCTTCTCCGCCTTCCGCTCCGACATACTCCGGCAGCAACAGCGCCTCCGGGTAAGCACGCTGGCTCCCGATAAACTGGCAGATCTCCTCGACTTCCGGTGTGTCGGCAAAGCCACACTGCACGCGCACCATGTCGGAACCAAGAGCGATCAGCATGTCACCGCGACCAATCAGCTGGTCGGCGCCCGAAGCATCGAGGATCGTACGCGAATCGATCTTCGACTGTACGCGGAATGCGATCCGCGCCGGGAAGTTCGCCTTGATCATACCGGTAATTACGTTCACGGACGGACGCTGCGTAGCCACGATCAGGTGGATCCCGATAGCGCGGGCCAGCTGGGCAATACGAGCGATCGGATGCTCTACTTCTTTTCCCGCTGTCATGATCAGGTCGGCGAACTCGTCGATCAGCACGACAATGTACGGCAGGTAACGGTGCCCCTTTTCAGGATTCAGCCTGCGGGCGATGAATTTCGCGTTGTATTCCTTGATGGTACGCACCTGCGCTTCCTTCAGCAATTCGTAGCGCGCATCCATTTCGATGCAAAGGGAATTGAGCGTGTTCACCACTTTCGACGTGTCGGTGATGATCGCTTCTTCTTCGTTCGGCAGTTTGGCCAGGAAATGGCGCTCGATGCGGTTGTAAAGCGTCAATTCCACCTTTTTCGGGTCGATGAGCACGAATTTCACCTGCGCCGGATGCTTTTTGTAGAGCATCGACAACAGGATGGCGTTCAGACCAACGGATTTACCTTGTCCGGTAGCACCGGCTACGAGCAAGTGCGGCGTTTTAGTCAGATCGAAGGTGAACGTTTCGTTGGTAATCGTTTTTCCGATCACGATCGGCAGCTCGAAGTCGGAATTCTGGAATTTCTCCGAAGCGATGAGCGAGCGCATGGAAACCATATCCGGCTTGCTGTTCGGCACTTCGATACCGATCGTTCCTTTTCCCGGAATCGGTGCAATGATACGGATTCCGAGCGCGGAAAGGCTCAAGGCGATATCGTCTTCGAGGTTTTTGATCTTGGAAATACGAACGCCCGGCGCCGGAACGATCTCGTAAAGCGTCACGGTCGGACCGACGGTCGCTTTGATCTTGGCGATGTCGATCTTGTAATGTGAAAGCGTTTCGACGATCTTGTTCTTGTTGTCTTCGAGCTCCTGTTTGTTGATGGAAACCTGTCCGTTTCCGTATTCCTTCAGCAATTCGATCGGCGGCAGCATGTAGCCCGAAAGATCGAGCGTAGGATCGTAATCGCCGTATTCTTTCTGTAATGAATGCAGCTGATCTTCCGTCAATGCGGCATCGGTTTCAGCGATCGCAACGTCGAAATCGCTGTCTTCCATGTCGACCGGAATCTCGGTATGCGAGCCGACAGCTGTTTTCGGCAAGACCTCCAGCTCTTCTTCGGGCTCATCAACTTCGGCTTCCACATCTTTGTGGATGACAATAAAGCTGTCTTCCTCATCTTCCTCCGGTTCCTCTTCTTCCTCATCGAAGGCATATTGCTGCGCTTCCTGTTCTTCGAGGATTTCGTTCTCGCGAATGGTGTTCACCACGTGAATGTCGGTCATGTGATTGTCGGCAGNNATTCATCCTTGAACAGCTCTTTCCCGGCGCGCAGCTTTTCATACCACGAGCGGATGTCGGCATTAAAAAGGATAACGAGGATGATGTAAAGCAGCGAAAGGATTACGATGAATGTTCCGAAGCTTCCGATGGAGAGCCGCAGCCATTGGTTGATGGTGTAGCCGAACGTTCCGCCCAGGTAATCGATCTGGGAAACGAAATAGCCGAGGAAAATCGACGACCAGACCATGAAAAGCCCGGCAACGGCGAATGAGCGTTGTATCGGCAGCAGGCGGATATTCAGCATCCATTTGAAACCGAGCAGGAAAACCATGAAGGTGATCCCGAAGGACGAAATACCGAACCAGCGGTACATAAACAGGTGCGACATCCACGCCCCGAATTTCCCCAACCAGTTGGCAACGGGCTCCGGATTGTCTTCGAATAAAAAGGTAATGAGGCTTTTGGAAATGACGCGGTCCTGGTCGACTTTCCAGGTGAAAAAGAACGAAAAGCAGGACAAAAAGGTGAAAAACGAGAACAGCACCAACACGATACCGATGATCGTCTTGGTCCGTTTTTTATCCAGACGCTCGCCCAGTTTTTTCAACGTCGTTCGCTCAGACTTGTCAGATGCTTTTTCCGGTGCTTTTTTGCGCGTCGGTTGCTCCTTCACAGGTTCTTCGCTTCTCTCCCGAAATTCGTTTTGTACAGCCATATTGATAACTATCTTACGAAGGTAGCGAGGATTAGGCTATGCGATCGTTCAGGCAGCGATGAAGTATACACAATGGAATGTTGAATGGTGTAACTCCATTCACATTCAAAAATGAAAGATTAATTGAACAGGCGAATAAACTCGTCGAAGGAGACGCGCTTGTAATCGGAAGGAACGCCGAACAGATCACGGTTGACCGTTCCGGAAACGTAGCTCGTGAGCTCGTAATGGATCCATCCGTCCTGTGATGGCAGGTAGTAATCGACTGCCAGTCCGGGAATTTCAGGATAGACCTCGAGGTATTTATTGCCGATCTTTTTGGCAAAATAGCAATCGAAGCCTTCCTTCATCGTATTGTCGTAGATGTAGTATTTCTTGCAGCGAATACCGGCAATTTTCTTTCCACCGAATTTCTTTTTCACTGTATAAGACGGCGGAATTGTGTCTGATTTCTTGTTTTCGCCTAGGTTGTTCTGAATGGCGTAGTTCGTTCCGTTGTAATTGAGCAACAGGTATGCTTTCTGCAATTCCATGTGACGGATGTAAACCTGCTGTCCCATCTGGTCGGTCTCGGTTTCCACGCGAACGATCGTGTCGTTGGTATACACTTTCACGCCCCAGGTTTTGATCACCACGTTCGTATCCGGGTGCGTAACGGAAGCTTTATAGGTGAAAACGCCCTGGACCGGTTTCTGAGCTATGAAAGTCAGCGCCGGAGCGAGGAATAACAATATTACGATCAGTTTTTTCTGCATTATTCAAATGATTTGAAAAGGTCTCCGAGCGCCCGGTTGTATTCGGCGTAACGGATCACTTTTCCTTGTTTATCGGCTGTCAGCTCTTCTTTTGCAATATTCATTTCCTCAAATCGCTTGGCGCGGAATTCCATGCGGATGCCGTAACGATCGATGGCATAGGCCAGCAAAAAGCCCGGCACTTTGTGGAACGGATTGTACCAGTTGGAATGCTTCAACCGGATTTCGTCCGTGTACCAGAGCTCGATCTTGTCGGACGGATTCTTAACTGCCGTTGCAATGGCTTTCTTCACATTAAAACCCGCTATCGTATCCTTTTCGCTGGTAAACTGAACCGTGTAGGCTTTCTGATCGCTCAGCATGTTCTGGATATCCGCAGCGCCAAGGGCCACTTTTACCGCTTCGTCGCCGTAGCTGAAATAAGCCGAAACCTGTTTTTGGTTACAATCCACGAGCAGGATGTTCTTCAGGTTAGCTTTTTCGATGCGGCTTTCCATCAGGCCGTCTTTGAAATTTACGGTCATTTCCTTCGGAAGGATGCTGTAGAGGAAGAAATTGTCTTTGTGATTCGGGTATTCCACCGAATAGATCACTCGTCCTTCCGTTACCACCCGCTTTTGCTCCGTGCACGCAGTCAGCGTAATAGCAAACAGCATGAGCAGCGGTAGTAGTCGTTTTATCATGCGTTCAACTGAATTGTTACAAAACGGGGGCTAAAATATTAATTTCAACCGAATTAGGGCGCATGTCGGGAGAGGTATATTTCGCCTTCTTTCCGAGTGGAACCGGGCGATGGGAAGTTCTTCGGCCCTTCCGGGTGATAATTGCGGCCGAAAAAAGTACTTTTGTGTGCCCTAAGTGCTTTTTATGCATCGAACAATTGAAATCATTCTCAACACCTCGGAATTAGCAGCCGGGACACGTGGGTCCTCCCTCGGTCCTGCCGCTATCATGACGGCTGCACGCAAACAGAACAGCTTCTTTTTCAGCTCAGTCCCACTCCACCCGTTGCCCGATTTCAATCACTACCTCGATCGTCCGGATAACACACCGCTGGCCCATCGCCTCGTTCCTTTCTCCGAAGTTTTTGCGAACGTGGCCAACAAAACGAAGCAGCTGCTCGACGAAGGAAAATTCCCGCTCATCCTTGCAGCCGACCACGGCTCTGCTGCCGGAACGATCGCCGGTATCCGCATGGCCGCGCCTGAAAAACGACTCGGCGTGATCTGGATCGATGCGCACAGCGATATTCATTCGCCTTTTACAACGCCTTCGGGAAATATCCACGGTATGCCGCTCGCGCTTTCGATGGCCGACGACAATCGCGAGCATCAGCACAATATGCCAGACCAGACGACGCTCGAAGCGTGGGAGAAACTGAAGCATTTCGGCGGCATTGCTCCGAAAATTCAGCCACAGGACCTGGTATTCATCGGCGTTCGCGACACCGAAGCAGAAGAAGACGCCATAATGAGCCGGCTCGGCATTACCAACCATACCGTTGCTGAGCTGCGCACAGCCGGCGTTGCGGCAACGATCGAGCAAACACTGGAACAGCTGAGCGATTGCGACAGCATCTATGTTTCGTTCGATGTGGACAGCATGGACCCTGAGCTTACGTCGTTCGGAACAGGAACGCCTGTCGGGAACGGCATCACGCCGGAAGAAGCCCGCGAAGTACTGGAATTGCTGGCCAGGCACCCGAAAACCGTCTGCATCGAGTTCGTGGAAGTGAATCCATGCCTCGACAATAAAATCAACACCATGGCTGAAATCACCTTTTCACTCATAGAAGCCACCACAGCGGCTTTAAACGCATAATCATGGAGAATACCATCAAACACGCCATACTCGATAACGCCACGGCCCTGCTGGGAACAACGGTGGATGCTTCAATGATCCAATTTCAGAAAACCCGCAAGGATTTCGCCGGGGATACCACGCTCGTGCTTTTCCCGCTGGTAAAACTGGCCGGAACTTCGCCGCAGCAACTGGGTGAACGCATCGGTACTTTTCTGAAAGACGAACAGCAGCTCGTTACCGATTTCAGCGTGATCGGCGGATTCCTGAACCTCGTTTATCCGACTTCACACTGGCTGGATACGCTTCGATCGATCGACGGCGATACGCGTTTCGGTATGCAGCCTGCTGGCTCGAAACCGGCTATTATGGTGGAATATTCTTCGCCGAATACGAACAAGCCGCTTCACCTCGGCCACTTGCGGAACAACTTCCTCGGCTATTCCGTGGCGGAAATTCTGAAAGCCTACGGTCACGACGTGGTGAAAACACAGATCATCAACGACCGCGGGATTCACATCTGCAAAAGCATGCTCGCGTGGCGCGATTTCTCGCCGCTAAATGAAAAAGGCGAACGCGAGACTCCCGCCAATACCGGTATGAAAGGCGACAAGCTCGTCGGCAAATACTACGTGGAATTCGACAAGCGTTTCAATGCCGAAGCAAAAACGATCATGGAACGCTGGGCGAACGGTGATTTCGAAGGATTCGACAAAACTACCATCGATAAATACGTAGAGTTCTCCGCTGCGCTGGAAGGAAAAGATGAAAAAGCGCAGGCCGGTATCCAGGATAAGATCAAGGAGCTGGCGAAAAACGCTACCAATATTCTCCGTGAAGCCAAAGACCTGCTCGTTCGCTGGGAAGGCCGCGATCCGGAAGTGTATCTGCTCTGGACCACGATGAACGGCTGGGTTTACGAAGGCTTCAACGAGACATATGCGAAAATGGGCGTTGATTTCGACCGTTTGTATTACGAATCCGAAACGTTCATTCTTGGTAAAGACCTGGTGAACGAAGGCCTGGAAAAAGGCGTTTTCTACCGCAAAGACGACGGCTCCGTCTGGATCGATCTGACGGGCGATAAGCTGGACCACAAGCTCCTCCTCCGCTCCGACGGCACTTCCGTTTATATGACACAAGACCTTGGTACGGCCGTAGATCGTTTCAACGACTATCCGAACCTGTCGGGAATCATTTATACCGTTGGAAACGAGCAGGATTATCACTTCAAGGTGCTCTTCCTCATCCTGAAAAAGCTCGGCTACAGCTGGGCGGATGCGTGTTTCCACCTTTCCTATGGAATGGTCGATCTGCCTTCCGGGAAAATGAAATCGCGCGAAGGAACCGTCGTTGACGCCGATGACCTGATGGACGAAGTGATCGAAAGCGCGCGCGAAATGACATCCGAGCGCGGACACCTCGAGGGCATGACCGAAGAAGAGAAAGAAACACTGTTCCGTACCATCGGAATGGGTGGATTGAAGTACTTCCTGCTGAAAGTCGACCCGAAAAAACGCATGTTGTTCGACCCGGCCGAATCGATCGAGCTCAACGGTCACACCGGTCCGTTCATTCAATACGCACACGCACGGATTCAGTCGCTGCTGACTAAAGCCGGAACAATCGAAGCGTATGACAATACGGAGCTGGAACAAAGCGAGATCGAGATCGTGAAGCAGCTGGCCGACTACCCGAAAGTGATCGAGGAAGCGGCGCTGTCGTATTCTCCTGCCGTGATCGCAAATTACACCTACGAGCTGGTGAAGCTTTATAATCAGTTCTACCAAAGCGTGAATATCAATCAGGAAGCCGATGCGGCAAAACGGGCGATGCGTTTGACGTTGAGCCGGAATGTGGCGAAGGTGATTGCAAGCTCTATGGGATGTTTAGGCATTACTGTGCCGGATAGAATGTAGAACGTTTTCTTGTTTCAGATTCGCTTGGGGATCTGACGTGCTGCATAGGATCTCCCGCAGATTGCGCAGATGCTCGCGGAACTGGGCGTTGATGCTGGGTGGCGTTTCCCGTAGATTGCGCGAATTTTCGCAGAGTTTTGTTTCATTCCTTTTCTTCTTATCAGGTTCCGCAGATTGTTGTGTTTTCAATCGTGAGGAACGAGTTTTTGTTGAATTTTCTGTGAAATTTTCTTTCTGATGCTTTAAGTGATTTTAACGAATCGCTTAGGAGTATATGCGTTCATAATCGGTGAATTAGCTTGTATAAAACCAGAAAGCAGGTGTTAAAATTCTGTTTTCAGGCTGTTAGCGGACAAAAGCGGGACAAGGCTTAAAAATTTCAAGTCAACAATTTGACAATCAGTGTTTTTACGATTTATTAACGCAGACAAAAGCAGGACAATTACTAAATCGATATTACAAGCAATAGTGTTAAGCATTTAACTTCGCTGTTACATGCCTATTAAACTAAAAAAATGCTACAAAGATCCACCGCGGCTGCTATTGCGCTACTCATTAGCTGCTGCACATTCACGACCGTGTTAACGGCGCAGACCACCATTATCAATCCGGGAAATGCAACCGGAACTTCAGGAGCCGATGGTAGCTTCGAAAATCCTACCAGTGCTTTCGCCAACAACAACTGGAATGTCGTCAATGGTACGACCAATAAATGGTTTGTCGGCGCCGTATCTTTCTGTGCCGGTACCAAGGGCGCTTATGTTTCAAGTCACAATACCGGAAACAATACCAATTACAATATCAGTGTATCGGACATTTCTCACTTCTATAAGGATGTGACCTTTCCTGCGGGACAAAGCTGTATTACGCTTTCTTTCAGCTGGCGGGGTCAGGGCGAAAGTACCTGGGACGGTCTTCGCATCTACCTTGGCTCCACGGCTGTTACGCCCGTGGCCGGTACGATGTTCAACACCTCCGACCCTTCAGCAATCCAATTAGGGAACAGCTGGTATAACCTGCAAGCTGCCTGCGGAACGGCTACGATAACGATACCGGCCACCAACGCCGGAACGACCAAACGACTCGTTTTCAGCTGGCAGAACGACGGAGTTGACGGAACAAGCCNNGCTTACCTGGACAGCGCCGGTCGTTTCGGGCTGTAATGCGGCGGTAGAATACGATGTGTATTTCGGAACGTCGGCAACACCGCCTTTGGTTGGAACAACGACGTCGACGACCTATAGTCCGATCATGAACGGCAGCACGACCTATTACTGGCAGATCCGTCCGAAAAACTCGACAGGAGCGGCAGCCGGATGTGGCATTCAGTCTTTTACGACAGCTGCTTCTCCGAATCCACAGTTCACGTTGGTGGATGACGCCACATCGGCTTCGCCTTACAATTGTGTGACCTTAACGCCCGACCTGAACTCGCAGCGTGGTTGCGCGTGGGATATCAACTCAACATTGAACTTCCTGACGAATTTCTCCTATGAAATGGATATCAATCTCGGTAACGACGACGCCGGAGCCGATGGAATGGCTTTCGTGATGCAAAACGACCCGCTGGGACGCTGCAAATGCGGTACGGTAGGTGGTGCGCTCGGAGCCGGTGGAATTCTCAATTCGGTGACTGTAGAGCTCGATACCTATATCAATTACGAGGACCGCGACGATTTCACCCCGATGATCGGTTGCGCCGGAACGGAAGAACCGGATCACCTCGATATCTGGTTTAACGGAAACATCAATCCAAGTACCGATGCCAACTGTGACGCTGTCGGTGCCGGTGAGCGTCCGGCCACACCGAATGCCGTTCGTCTTCAGTCGTCACCAGGTGTGAATTACAACATCGAAAACGGCCTGAATCACAAGCTGCGCATCTCCTGGAACGCCGCTACGAGCACGCTCACGGCAACGGTTCTCAATTCAGCGCTGACGATCACTTACGGAACGATCAGCGCGACGTTCAACCCGATCACCATTTTCGGAACCAACACGCCTTACTTTGGTTTTACGGGCTCAACCGGAGGCCTGTCGAACGAGCAGATCTTTTGCCTGCCGGCCGTCCTGCTTCCTGTCGATCTGGCCAACTTCGAAGCCAATTGCGAAAACGACAAAGCAATCCTTCGCTGGGAAACGGAATCGGAGCGCGATAACGACCGCTTTGTGATCGATAAAAGCTGCAACGGCGTTGATTTCACGCACATGGCGAATGTAAAAGGAGCCGGTACGAGTCAAACGGCACACAGTTACGTTCTTCCGGACGTGCAGCCGTGTCCGGGCGTGAATTACTACCGCCTGAGCCAGGTCGATCTGAACGGAAACACGAAAATACTCGGTATCCGCAGCGTAAAAACCTGCGATCTGCCACAGGAAGTGTTTGTGTATCCGAATCCGGCTACGGATCAGATCACTGTTGCATGGGATGGCTCGTATGTGGAAGCGATCGTGCTGACCAACGCGCTGGGACAGATTATTTCGCGCTCAACGGTTTCTCACGCCCAAACGACAACGGATCTTGACGTTTCGCAACTGGCGGCAGGTATTTATTATGTAACCGTTCAGCAACAAAATGGAAGTCAGACGGTGAAGGTTATAGTTGAATAAGCTTCGCTGCGCTTGCAGTTGAGGAGTTTTGGAGTTGATGAGTTTTGGAGTTAGAGAGTTGAGGAGTTTTGGAGTTGACACAAAGCAGATCATCCAAAGGCTGATCGCTTCGTGTTGGTGAGTTGGTGAGTTGCGAGCAATTGGTTTTTCTTTAATTTTAGCTCATCAAAATAGCTTACCTATGCAGCGCCTTTTCAACTTAACGCTTGTTTTTTCATTGATTTTCTTTGCGGGAAATGGATTCGCTCAATCCAAAAAAGAGCGCAATGCTCAGCTCAAAGAAGATTTTTACGCTCACCGGGACCGTTATAAGGCTCAATACGGAGTCTACGAACGCAATCAGCAAACGCTTCTCGGGCTACGCCAATATGCACGGGAAATGATGAGCACCGATCGCCGAACGCTGGAACAACGCAACCAGATGCTGATCAATGCTTCCAGAAGCGGTATAACGACTCTGAATAAGCTCGGTATTGCCATGGCTGACACGCTCCAAAAAACGGAGATTGACATGAAAAACACGTTGGAAAGAATGTCGCTTCGATATAACATGCAAAGTGAAATGATGAAGCAATCGTTCTACTTTACCATGATCGATGATACGATCTTCCCCACCGGTCTGAAGCTGAAAGCCCAGAACGCAGTCCTGACGGAAAAAATCCAGCAGTTCATGCACGCGAATGACGTTAATTCGGAGCTTATAAAGCAACAGGAAGCCGGCATTGCCGAATTGAAGGGCTTACAGGAATCTATTTCTCATGAAATGGCCCGACTCTGGAGCATAAACAGTGCATTGACGAAATCCGCTAATCTTATTTCGCTCCGACTGGACGGTGAGAAGCTCCGTTACTTTAAAAACGGCCCGAAAGGATTCTCCAAAGCCTACGAAGAAACGTTCGGAATTCCACTGGATGAACTGGCCCCCATGGGTGTGGAAGATATCGAAACAGAAGGTTTTGCTGATATTCCGCCTGTGCAGATACCAGACACACCGGTGAAAAAACAAGAACCGGACGTCTACGATTATGTCGAAGAATATGCCCAATTCCCGGGCGGAGTAGCTGCTATGAGAGACTACCTGGCGAAGAATCTCAAGTATCCTGAGATCGCAAGGGATGCCGGAATCGAAGGCAAGTGTTACCTGAAATTTGTGGTCTCAAACAAAGGAGAGATTTCGAATGTCCAGGTGATGAGAGGCATCCCCGGTTGCAAGGAATGCGACAACGAAGCCATTCGAGTAGTAAAAAGCATGCCTAACTGGATTCCAGGAAAGAATAACGGCAAGCCGGTGAACAGCTATTTCCACCTTCCGGTGAGCTTTAAAATCAATCCTTAAAAACCCCGATTTCGCTTAAATATTCAGTGAATAAAGGCTACAACTCCGCTTCCTTCCGTTTGTCCATCAACGTCTAATGCGTGTTTTTTGCATGGCGTCAAACGGATATGTCTACCTTTGCGTATCAAATCAATCTTATGAAGCTATTATACGCGCTTACCCTTGCGGTAATTACTACAACAGCAACTTCCTTCGGTTTTGCATCCGGCGGTCCCGATGCTTACGGCTATACCTGGATGACTTCGCTCGATGCGGGCGGTCCTGCTTATAACTGGATCGACATTACTTCCAGACCCGGTGTACAAACCGTGACAGGGCTGGCCGACGACAACTCTGCAGCCAGTATGGTCAACATCGGTTTCGGGTTTCATTATTACTGGAGCGATTATTCGCAGCTGAAAATCGGCTCGAACGGCTGGCTGAGCTTCAATGGCATTTCCAATATCGCTTCGTGCTTTCCGGGCATTCCGACAGCGGGCGGCGCCGGCGATAACATCCTTGCTCCGCTGATGGGCGACCTGAACTTTACGGGCGCCGGCAATCCCGGGCAGGTGAAATACTGGACGAACAGCGTCGACAGCTGCGTTATTTCGTACATCAATGTGCCGTTCTGGTCGGTTTCAGCACCGGGATGGACGGGCGGCAATAATTTCCAGGTGATCCTTTGCGCGGCCGACAGCTCGATTACTTTTCAATACGGCAGCCTCGCCGGATTTAGTCCGAATGCAGCCTGTACAGACCTTGTGGTCGGGATCGAAAACAGCACCGGCAACATCGGATTGCAGGTACACAACGACGCCATGCCACCGAGCAATTACGCGATCAAATTCGACTATCCTTCGGTGGTCCTGCTCAGCATCCAGGATCCGCTTTCGGTCTGGAACATGAACAGCGGGAACAAGGCGGTCTTTCTCCCACTGAACTCCCCACACAGTCTTCAGGCCAATTACCGGAACGGCGGCAATACGGAGGTGACAACCATGATGCGCCTTACCGCTACGATTCTCAATTCAAGCTCGGCAACCGTTCACTCTACCGCGAGCTCAATTCCTTCACTGGCCGCCAGTGACGATAGTACCGTAACTTTCCCCAGTACCTGGACACCGGACGCAACGGGGCAATATACTTTCCAGTCGCAGCTGACGAACGCACAGGATGTCAATAACGCCAACAATACCAACAATACCGAGGTGGATATTGTCGATATGTGTGCTGCCAGTATGCTGCTCAGCTACGTTTCGGGAAATACGCCGTCTGCGAGCGTTAACTGGAACGGCGGCGCAAACGATGATGGCGTTGCGGTTTATTTCGCTCCTCCGGTTTATCCTTACACGGTCAGCACGCTGCAATTCTTTATCTCCTCGAATATCGCCGACGGCTATACTGCACAGATCTATGACGATAACGGTCCGAACGGATCGCCGGGCACGCAGCTTTTCACACTTGCAGTCCCCAACGCATCGGTTATTACAAATGCATGGAACACGCTCAACATTCCAAGTCCTGTAACATTGAACGACGGCGGTTTCTACGTGGTATGGCTCCAGGGCGGAACGACGATTTTCCTCGGCGCCGAAACGACAGGCCCGCTTTCCCGCAGAAATTATGAGATCCTGGACGGCTCTTGGGCAGATTACCGTGAAAACGGAACAAGAGACGTCTGTATTCGTGCGCAAATCGATGGTTACAACGCCAACCCTACGGCAGGTTTTTCGAACACGACCGATAACCTGACGGCCGACTTTACTGATCTGTCAAACGGTACGTACATTTCCTGGAACTGGGATTTCGGCGATGGCAGCACTGCAAGCACCGAACAGCATCCTTCGCATACGTATGCAACAGCAGGAACATATATGGTTTGCCTGACGACTTCGAATACGTGCGGAAATGCACAGGAGTGTCACCAGGTCGTTGTCTGCGACGATGCTGTGGCTGTGGCTTCAGCTACTGCGGATTATTTGGCGGCAACTTTTACGGATGCATCGACGGGCACTGTAACCGGCTGGCAGTGGGATTTCGGAGACGGCGCCAGCAGCACCGATCAGCATCCCGGGCACACTTATCCAGCACCGGGAACATACACTTACTGCCTCATCGCCACCAACGACTGCGGCTACAGCGATACGATCTGCGGTACGGTTACTGTCTGCGATACACTGGCGGCTAATTACAGCCACATAACGGACATTCTGGCAACGACATTCACCGATCTTTCGAACGAAGCGATCAGCTGGACGTGGGATTTCGGCGACGGCGTTACCAGTACCGATCAGAATCCGGTCCATGGCTTTACCGCACCGGGCGTTTACAACGTTTGCCTTGCTGTAACGAATGCCTGCGGGGAAGACGATACGATCTGTCAGGCAGTCACGATCTGTGGCGTTCCGACAGCCGCTTACCTTGCAGAAGTCGACGGTCTTGCAGCTCAGTTCACCGATTGGTCAACTGGTGTTGTGGACGACTGGCATTGGGATTTCGGCGACGGAAACAGCTCAAGCGATCAGAATCCTGAGTATACATATCCCGCCGACGGTACCTACAATGTTTGCCTTGTTGCCGGAAACAGCTGCGGCTATTCCAATACCATTTGCCAGGACGTTACGGTTTGTGGTTACCCTGAAGCGTCGTTCACCATGTCTCCGGACGGACTGACGATCGATTTCACCGATCAATCGACAGGTAACAACATTAACAGCTGGGACTGGAGCTTCGGCGACGGCAACACGAGCGACGAGCAGAATCCTTCGCACACGTATGCAGCAACAGGAACGTATGAAGTTTGTCTGATCGTTCAAAAGAACTGCGGCAGCCAGGATACGATCTGTCAGGATGTTGTGATCGATTTCAGCGGAATTTCAGAACAGCCACAGCTTGTACTGAACGGTTACCCGAATCCAACGGACGGCTTGTTCCACATCAACTTTACGGACGAACTGCAGAATGCACAGCTGGAAATCACCGACCTTACAGGGAAGGTTATTCTGACCCAAAGCGTTTCCGGCACCTTCACTGAAACGGACGTGGCGGAACTGGCATCCGGCTTCTATAAAATACGCATTGTTCATGCCACCGGAATCGGTGTTATGACATTGATTAAACGTTAAGAAAAAAGGCTCCTTCGGGGGCCTTTTTTAATGGACAATGGACGATGGACAATTATTCTTCGGGAATTTGTCGCCGTTGAGAATCAGAATTTGAACCTGCGGGTTACTTTACCGATGTCGTCGGTGGTGTGGATGCCGCCCGAGCAGGTGACGACTCTTTCGATTTGAGGTGAACGATGATTCTTTAGCAATGTCTCCGGGGCCGGATGACGCTATTACATACTAACCGATCCTTCCTACTTTTTTCCGGCAAAAAAAGTAGGCAAAAATGCCTTTTGTCCCGATTGCTGCGGAACGCCTTTCTTTCGGACCGCTCCTCCGGAAGACGAGAGCAAGCTCCCAAATGACAAGCACTTCCAGGGACCGGTTAGCCGAAAGACAGGCTTGGTCTTCGAGTTGTTGTTCGAGGGTGAAGTGAAGATCCCGGTTACTGATTTCAACTGCTTTTGGAGGCAATCGGGATTTCGAATCTTCTTAAAATTTGAACTTGCGGGTTACTTTGCCGATGTCGTCGGTGGTGTGGATGCAGCCCGAGCAAACGGCTACTCTACCCTTTTTCGCTTTGACGAAGGCAATCATGCGTAGCTCGTCTTCGGTGAGCTTTATGCCTTTCAACGTCAGCTGATAGAATCCGTCGACTGCGTAAACCTGTTTTTCGGCATTCGGAGATTGCAGCCATTGAAGAAGGCCGGATCTGTCATTCAAGGAAACCATGGTGCTGATTTGTTCAGAGCCTTTGGTCTCCATTCCTACCCATCCGCAGCGGCTACCGTAGGTATATTCGTTTGTAAACAATTCCTCCTCGTTCAGGTCGACCAGAAAGATTGCTCTATAGGCCGTGTTCAGCTCCTGCATGGCGTTTTCGTCTCTCAGGCTGTCGATCGGCTGTCGGTAAGGTACCCAATCATCACCGGATTTTTTGTTTTTGATCTCGCTCAGCTGGTAGTAAACAATGGCTGAATCGGTTGCAATAACTGTTGCCAGGAAATTATAGACCGAACTGACATTTGGATCGTTTTTATCCGGAACTGTGTGCTCGATGGAAAGAACGCCTTCCCGGTAACCGCCCGCCAGGTCTCGCAACATAGACCAATGAACGCGGTTGTGGTAATCGGATATGGTATCGGTGAAAGCCTCAAGAGCTTTGAAGTCCCGTGTTTTCAGAACGTCGTTCACCTTTTTTTCGATTTGAGCGGAGACGCTTCCGATGGAAAGCAGTGCGATGAGGAGCGTTAGTTTGTTCATTGGCAGTGTTTGGGTGATAACGTGGATTTTTTGAAGATAGTTTAGAAGGGTTATGAATTATTAAGTAGTAATTAAAAGTTGGAGAGTTATTGAGTTTGTGAGTTGGAGAGTTGAGGAGTTTTTGAGTTGGAGAGTTGGAGAGTTGGAAGTGAACGGTTTATTGAAGTATGAAGTATCAGGGAATGGAAAAGTTTGATGTAGGGCTAAAGCGATCGCATTCCTAATCGACCGAGACGGATTCAAATTCCTGCATGAATTCCAGTGTTTCCAGAGGGAAATTGAGTGCATTGGAACCTGCAATAAGGAACGCCTCGATACCTTTGTTCCGCAAATAACCATAGTCCATAACTTCCGAAATGGTCGGGAATTGTTTGTCGCTTATACTGGTCAACAGCCCCGTTCCGATGATCAGCTGCTTCCGGTGTTTTTTGCAGAGATCGATCAGGTGTTCCTGGAATTTAACTAATTCATTTGGTTTGCAGATGGCGGATAAATCGCCTCTGCCCAGCATAATCGTCTGGCAATGCTCCATAATTTCCAGCAGATCTGTATCATCCAGCAATGTTTCAATCTTCGGAATGACCTCCATACCGGGCTGCAATGCTTTAAAGCGGAGAATGTCATCGGCTTTCCGGGTAAACGATACCAATAGTTTTACATTGTTTCGAACGTCTTTCAGATTCTGCACGAAAAGAAGGTCTGCTTCCGCATTTGCTTCTACCAGAAAAGGATTGTTCTTTACGCTTAAAGACCTGTTGGAGGTTAAATAAAAGGAATTCAGTGCTTCGCAGGCAACAATCGTTTCCCCCACCTCTTTCACTAAAAGGCTCAATTCACCATCTGCAATGCTGATGATGTCACCGGATGACAAATTCGGAAAGTTGGCATGCCGGAAGAAGCTGGCCGTCGGGATAACGGGAAATGAGCATTCGGCTTCCTGGTCTGCCAAATGATATATTGCCCCCGATTCCACCTGCAGGCCCTGACCTAGATTTCCAACGATAGGCTTCTTACCCGGCAGATCGATCAGGATATCAATATCCAGCTTTTCCTCATCGATCTTCTGCTGGATTTCCCAGATGCGCTGATTAAACGCTTCTTCGGACTTTCCTTTGTATATAAGCCGTATAGCTTTGAGACCATATCCGTGCAATGCTGTCAGGTCATGAGAAAAGTCTCCCAGGTTCCTGGAATAGGTTAATACAGGGTAGATCATTGTTTCTGTTCGGTTAAAGATTTCCTGAATTTACTATTTCGGATGTATTTGAGGACAACCGAACAAAAAGAGCATTCGAAGAACAGTGTGAATAATAAGCGACCGACTTTAACGAATCAGCGGAGAGTAGGAGGAGTATATACGAGGGAATAAAGAGAATGACCCGGGATATCTATGGGATATCTATGGGATATCTGCGGGATATGTCCGGGATATCCGGATGGAAAAAGAAAGCATGCTAAATACTAAGTGATGTTTTTCAGCGTACTGAACAGAAAGCGGTTGTGTTCCGTTATCAACCACTTTCACTTCTTTTTACCACCGTTATGGCAAAGCAAAAAGGCGTTTATAAACTCGAAGGTCAGCTGGATGGCAACTCTCATTATACCATGAAAAAGCACGGCGATGTTGTGCGCAGGAAGGGCGGACCCTGTAAGCAGCAGATCATGACCGGCGATCAGTTCGAGGAGACACGGCACAACATTTCCGAGTTTAAACTGGCCTCTACCACGGGGAAACTGATCCGGCACACGGTATTGCCCTGGACCAGAAGTTTCGGCGATCCGGACATGACGGGCCGATTTACAGGAGCGCTTCTGAAACTATTCAAGCAGTATGATACGATTAATCCTCACGGAACCCGCCAGATCCGCAATGCGCTTTACGAATCCGGAGGTCAGGGACTCATCTGCTCATTTGCCTTTAACGAAAAATNNTTCTGTGATTTTCAAGCCGGAACGGTGCAACTGAACGGTTTGCAACCGAGAACGCATTTTTACCGAGCCAAAGGCGCTACGCATATCCGCCTGACGTGTGCATTCGCTACAGTGGATTTCCGAACAGAGACAACGGATACGGTGTACAGCGCTCCCCTGTTCCTGCCATTTGATGATACAGAACAAGACCTGGTGCTTACCGTGTCGAAAGTCCCACGGCCAGCCGATGCGAACATTTGCTTTCTATTGGTTGAGCAGGTAAAGCAGGGCGATCAGTTCTATGTGCTGAAGAAAGGATCGGTTATGGGGATTGTGGGGGTTTCCCCGAAATAAATCTTGCTGTTGCGATCAGTGCGGGATGCTTCCAAAAAATACGGGAGTGGCTTTCGTTATCTGAATTTTTGATTACTTTTGGCGTCACACGGGGGATTAGCTCTCCCGATAGTTATCGGGAGGCAGA
>DJFN01000060.1 GCA_002432085.1 Flavobacteriales bacterium UBA5871 | reverse complement strand
TCTCAGCTCAGAGCCCTTTATTGCCCGTTACCGCGATATTCTCAAGCGCGGCGGACTCGTTCATCTGAAAACCGACAGCGACCTGCTGTTCGAATTCACCGAGGAAGAAATCAAGGAACACAAGTACGACCTCGTCGAGCTTACGTGGGATTTGTACCATTCTTTGCCTGCCGATCTCGATCCGAGGATCCGCGACATTCTGCACATCAAAACGCACTACGAGCAGCTGTTCACGGCTAAAGGATCTGTGATCAAATACTGTTCGTTTCGCATTCATTGATGAGCCTTACCTCCTTTATTATCTTCGGAATCATGGGGCTCGCAGCTCTCTATGCTGTAATTATCATGGTTTTCCAGATCGTGAGGGCTATCTCGCGCAAAGCAAACGATCAGGACGAAAACGAACCGCTGGATCAGGATTGATCAGTTCCGGCTGCTTCGCAGGTTGAAAAACAGACCGAACGTCGCAAAGCCATCGTCCTGCGGAAAACTGCTGTTCGTTACATTGATACTCGGTCCGAACTGGATCTGAAATTGCAGCCATTCCAACCCGCCGCGCAGTGTCAGCGCCGGCTCGATCAGGAAATGCGTTTTGTTTTCACGCAGATATGTCGCCTGGTCTTCGTTGTTGTAGATCAGATCGCCGTCGATATCGGAATAATTAAGTACGACAAACCGCGACGAAAGCGCGATCGTGAAGTACTTTGTCACGAAGCCAAAGTTCGGCTGAAGCCCATAACGACCGATATTTCCCGAGATCTTTCCTGTCGTCTCAGGATATTGTTCCTGTGTCGACGGCAAGTGGTTTTCAAATTTCCCGAAGCCGGCAATTCCGTATGTTTCGAAGACAAAATGCTCCCCTATCGGTCTGTAATAACCGAGTCCGCCTTCAACGAAACGTCCCGAGCCACCATTGCCATTGTCCAGATCGGCCGGAATAAACCAGCCGCCATTGGCCTGTAACGCCAGTTGATTTGTGAGACCGTAAGCGCCCTGGAATTCGACCTGGTTGCCGCTTCCCGCGACGGTCAGTCCAACCTGGCCTTTTTCACTGATCATCGGAACGTTCTGCGTGTTCGGTGAATAGTATTTGGGACTACAACCTGCAACCAACACAGCCGCAAGCGCGAAGAGGTAAATCGATGTTTTCATACCGTTGAGTTTCAATTGTCAAATTAGTTGAGAATTGAAAACGGAAAAACCAAAAAAGTATAAATCAGCAACTTACTGCAAGAACTGCACTTACTTCAATAAATACACAAACTCTACCTACGCATACCAATTACTACCAAACCATGCCATTCGCGCTAATTCGTTAACCTGTCCACCGACAGGCGGGTTCGCGGGAAAAAAAATAACCCGCAAGCCTCCAATAAAAAACGCCCACCGAGACCGATGGGCGCTGAATAAAGTGAAGCTGTTGCGATTACGCCACTTTCAGGCGCGCCAGCTTAGATTTCGAGAATTGAGCCTTGGCATAAGAAAGCTCCACGCGGAATTCTTTTTCCATGCGCGAAGGCAATTCGTACATCGCATCGGTCAGAATGGCTTCGCAAATGGAGCGCAAACCGCGGGCCCCGAGCTTGAACTCGATGGCTTTTTCGACAATGAAATCGAGCACTTCGCCGTCGAATGTCAGACGAATGCCGTCGATTTCGAACAAACGCGTGTATTGCTTGATGAGTGCGTTCTTCGGCTCTGTCAAGATGCGTTTCAAACTTTTCGCTTCGAGTGGCTCGAGGTACGTCAGCACCGGGAAACGCCCGATCAATTCCGGGATCAGTCCGAACGCTTTCACGTCTGTCGGGTTGATGTATTTCAGGAAGTTGTCGCCGTCGATCTGTTCTGTTTGGGCCGACCCGAAACCAATGGTCTGTGTATTCACACGACGGGCAATGATCTTTTCAATACCGTCGAATGCGCCACCGCAAACGAACAAAATATTGCGCGTATCGATCTGGATCATTTTCTGCTCCGGATGCTTGCGGCCACCTTGCGGCGGAACGTTGACAACCGAGCCTTCGAGCAGCTTCAGCAAGGCCTGCTGAACACCTTCGCCTGAAACATCGCGTGTAATCGACGGATTATCGCTCTTGCGGGCAATTTTATCGATCTCGTCCACGAAAACGATCCCGTTTTGCGCAGCCTGCACATTGTAATCGGCGGCCTGGAGCAAGCGGGAAAGAATGCTTTCGACATCTTCACCTACGTAGCCAGCTTCCGTGAGCACCGTAGCATCGGCGATACAGAACGGCACGTTCAGCAGCTTCGCGATGGTTTTCGCCAGCAAGGTCTTACCGGTTCCGGTTCTTCCGACCAGGATAACGTTCGATTTTTCAATCTCGACGTCTTCCGTTTTGATCTGATTCAAACGCTTATAATGGTTGTAAACGGCAACGGCAAGGGTTTTCTTCGCGTCCTCCTGACCGATTACGTATTCGTCCAATTTTTCTTTGATATCCGCCGGTTTCAGCACATTTACAGGGGCCGTATCGCGGGGAACGTTCATTTGTTCCTCGTCCACGATCGAACGGGCCTGCACAATGCAATGATCACAGATGTGACCGGAGAGACCGGCGATCAGCAATCCTACCTGGCTGCGGGGCCTGCCACAAAATGAGCAGGAAGTTTCTTTCTTCGACATATAGCACTAAATAGAGACAAAAAAGTCATCAATCCGAAGACTGATGACTCCGCTGCACTCAGCAAAAATACGTTATTTAGGGTTGCGAGTCAAGACTTCGTCTACCATTCCGTAAGCCTGCGCTTCTTCAGCTGTCATCCAGTAATCACGGTCGGAATCCTCCCATACTTTTTCTTCCGTCTGACCGGAATGCGATGCGATAATGTGATACAATTCCTTTTTCAGCTTCTGGATCTCGCGGGCAGTGATCTCGATATCGGAAGCCTGTCCCTGCGCACCTCCAAGCGGCTGGTGAATCATCACGCGGGAGTGTCGCAGCGCAGAACGCTTTCCTTTCGCTCCGGCACACATCAATACAGCTCCCATGGAAGCGGCCATACCGGTACAAATCGTTGCTACGTCCGGTTTGATGTACTGCATCGTATCGTAAATACCCAATCCGGCGTAAACGGAACCGCCCGGTGAGTTAATGTAGATCTGAATGTCTTTTTTAGAATCAGCCGACTCCAGGAACAGCAGCTGTGCGTTGATGATGTTGGCTACGTTATCGTTGATCCCGGTTCCGAGGAACAGGATACGGTCCATCATCAAACGGGAGAAAACGTCCATCTGTGTCATATTCAGATGACGCTCTTCAATGATGTATGGTGTGAGTGAAGATTCGATGTAGTTGCCCAGGTGCATGCTGGAAATCCCGGCGTGCTTGGTGGCATATTTGGTGAATTCGTTTTTATCAAACATGTCGATCGTTATTTGTTGATTGCTAAAATTAGTCGGTTTTCCGACGTCAAAAACCGTGCGGCGATGAAAATAACGATTACTTTTCAGAAAGTGGCGGTTGAAAAGGGTTTTGGGCTGACACATTGTCATAGTTGCGAGTTGGAGAGTTGGAAGTTAGAAGTTATCGGTTATTAAACCACGACCGGAGACCGATGACTGAAGACAACCACACACTCAAACCCAAACTCACACTGAGAGTTGATGAGTTGGAGAGTTTTTGA
>DJFN01000056.1 GCA_002432085.1 Flavobacteriales bacterium UBA5871 | reverse complement strand
TACAACAGGAATGATGTACGTTACGCGGGTCTGATCGCCCGAAAACTCAACCTGTTTGAATTGGTTCAGCAATGCATCGCGCTCGGCTTTCATTTGAGGATTTTCAGCGTACAGCTTCCTCATCATCTCGTCCGTGCCGCATTTGTAGGGGCCTTCCTGGGCGATTGTCTGAGTAGCCAGGCCCAATCCAAACGTGGTCAATGCTCCAAGTAGTAATTGTTTACGCATGTTTTGAAGTTTAAATTAAAAACACATTTTCACTGCCTTCCGGGCAGGAAAACAGTTGTTAAGCAGTCGTAAAACCGGTTAAAAAAATGTGGTGCTTTTCGTCAATGATGAAGCCTTCGTGACTTTTTTAACAAGTTTTAATACCCGGTAAATATACACGAATTAACGAAGGTCAAATAAAAGCAACGGTGTCTTTGATTGATCGGTAGTTCATACAGAGTAATGTGTTTTTCAGGGCTTTCGTTGAAAAATAGCTCCTTCCGAAAAGGCGTGTACAACGAAATATCGGACAAGAGTTGCCAGGTTTTGATGGGTTGTGTAAATTTGTATGACTTTTAGGGGTGCACGCCGNNCTGTAGTAACCGTAATAAAGAAGTACTAACGAAGTAATAAGCAGCTTCCAGGGGTTGCGAAGTAAATTTTGCAGACTCCTTTTCCCTTTTTCCATTCCACTTCCCTATCTTTGTTCAAACTTTTAGGGGTGTTTCTGCCTGCGGGTGGATTCTGAGAAAAACCCTCATTACCTGATGCGGATAATGCCGGCGAAGGGAAAAAGTGAGTTCGCAGCATGGCGTATTCCCTGAAGTTAATACCGTTTCAATGATGGAATTGCCGCGTATCCAATACATTACTCATCCGGATGAACAGTTCGACGACCTTTCGTGGGTGCATCGCCTGCACGAAGGTGGCATTCGCTGGATCCAGCTTCGGATGAAAGAGGAAGACGTTGTGCGCCGCTTTCCACAGAAACATTACCGCGCTTTTTTCCACGAAACGGCCGATAGTCTTCGCATCATTACCGAAGCGCTGGGCATGATCCTGACGATCAACGATGCTGCAGACGTGGCCGTGTTCAGTCGCGCGGATGGCTTGCACGTCGGACAGGAAGATGAACATCCCGAAGAGTTGCAGCTACCGGACGGTTTCATCGTAGGCGGAACAGCCAATTCACTGCCCGAAATCCTGCGGTTCGATAATGAGCTGCCGACGTATTTCGGCGTTGGACCGTTGCGTTTCACCACTACCAAAGAAAAGCTGAAGCCCGAGCTCGGTTTCGATGGCTACCGCAAGATCGTGGAGCAAATGAAGGAACAGGGCTACAACCAGCCGGTGTTTGCTGTTGGCGGAATCGTTTCGGAAGACGTCGGGCCTTTGCTGGAAGCCGGCGTTTACGGTATTGCACTTTCCGGAGCGTTGTTCCATAGCGGGCATCAACCGGAAACAGTTCGTACATTTATAAAAGCATTGGAAAAAGATGGCATTGAAAATAGGAGATAAAATGTTTTCGTCCCGGTTGTTTACCGGAACGGGCAAGTTCAATTCCAATGAATTGATGGAAGAAGCTTTGCTGGCCAGCGGTTCGGAGCTGATCACCGTGGCACTGAAGCGTGTACAGCATACGTTGGAAGACGATCTGCTGCGCCGCGTTCAGCACCCGCACCAAAACCTGTTGCCGAATACTTCGGGCGCCCGAACGGCGAAAGAGGCCGTGTTTGCCGCGCAGCTTTCCCGCGAGGCTTTTCAAACGAACTGGCTCAAGCTGGAAATCCATCCCGATCCGAAATACCTCATGCCGGATCCGATCGAAACCCTGAAAGCGGCCGAAGAGCTGGTGAAAGAAGGATTCATCGTGCTTCCTTATATACATGCCGACCCGGTTCTGTGCAAACGGCTCGAAGAAGTCGGCGTTGCTGCCGTCATGCCGTTGGGCTCGGCCATCGGATCGAATAAAGGTCTGCAAACCCGTTCCTTTTTACAGATGATCATCGATCAGTCGACTGTTCCTGTGGTGGTGGATGCCGGAATCGGAGCGCCGTCACATGCGGCCGAAGCCATGGAAATGGGCGCTGATGCCGTTCTTGTTAATACGGCGATCGCGGTGAGCGGCAATCCCGTTGCAATGGCCGCAGCTTTTAAAATGGCAGTCGAAGCCGGCCGTATGGCCTACGAAGCCCGACTGGCACAACCACGCGAACAGGCAGCGGCCAGCAGTCCTCTAACCGGTTTCCTGAATGAGCTCTGAAACGACATACCTGGACGTATTTCGTCAGCTCGACTGGGACGAGGTGAAGCAATCCATCTATGCGAAAACCGCTGCGGATGTACGAAGAGCGCTCGATAAGCCCGTTCGAGATCTGGAAGATTTCAAAGCGCTGATCTCACCGGCAGCTGCGCCTTTCCTGGAAGAAATGGCTGTGATGAGCAACCGGCTCACCCAGCAGCGATTCGGAAAAGCGATGAATCTGTACATTCCGATGTACCTGTCGAACGAATGCCAGAACATTTGTACGTATTGCGGATTCAGTCTCGATGTCGATATTCCCCGCAAAACGCTGTCGGATGCCGAGATCGAAGCGGAAGCGCGTATTCTGCTCGAAAAAGGCTACGGCCATGTGCTCCTGGTAACGGGTGAAGCGAACAAAACCGTTGGTCTGGATTATTTCCGCAATGCGATTCGCCTGCTGAAGCCGTATTTTTCCCAGCTATCAATGGAAGTACAGCCGCTCGACGAAGCGCAATACCGCATTCTTGTCGAAGAAGGTATCTATGCCGTGCTCGTTTACCAGGAAACGTACCACGAGCGGGATTATAAGCTTCATCATCCGAAAGGAAAGAAATCCAATTTTGCCTATCGACTCGAAACGCCCGACAGACTGGGCAGGGCAGGAGTGCACAAGATTGGCCTTGGCGTGTTGTTCGGGCTCGAAGACTGGCGAACGGATACGTTCTTCTGTGCTTCTCACCTCGATTACCTCGAGAAAAAATACTGGAAAACCCGCTATGCGATGTCGTTTCCGCGCCTGCGGCCTTGTGCCGGTGGTGTGGAGCTGAAATCTGTCATGAGTGACCGCGATCTCATTCAGCTGATCTGTGCCTACCGGATCTTCAATCAGGAAGTCGAGCTGTCGATGTCGACCCGCGAATCGGCGATCTTCCGTGATCACGTTATCAAGCTGGGGATTACATCCATTTCCGCCGAATCCAAAACGGATCCCGGAGGCTACTCCTCGCCGGATGTAAACCTTGAACAGTTTGAGATCGACGACGATCGCTCAACGACCGAGTTTGCTGATGTAATCCGCAAAGCA
Source organism: Flavobacteriales bacterium UBA5871 (assembly GCA_002432085.1). GTDB lineage: Bacteria > Bacteroidota > Bacteroidia > Flavobacteriales_D > Crocinitomicaceae > Fluviicola. Next base: position 4,981 of record DJFN01000056.1, on the reverse strand, counting down.
GGCTACGAGCCGGTTTTCAAAGACTGGGATTGGGCCTTGATGTAGGTTTCCCCCTTTGGAGGGGGATAAAGGGGGAGGATTCATCTGTCAGGTAGTCCGTGCTGAGATAAATGAACGAATATCCAATAGAAAATCAGTTTCTTCTTCGATCTTGTTGCCGATCACGATCACATTTGCGCCTGCGCGTTTCATGGATTCGATGGTGGAAAGATCGCGAATGCCGCCGCCGACAATAATCGGTGTTTCAGGCAGCGTTTCCCGGATCTCACGGATCAGGCTTGTGGGAACCGGTTGTAAAGCTCCGCTTCCGGCATCGAAATACAACGCTTTTTGGCCCATTAAATGACCGGCGATGGCCGTTTGTCTGGCAATGGAAACCTGTTCGCGCGGAATCGGCGTGGTCTGGCTCACATAAGCGACCGAAGTCAGTTTGCCGCCATCGATCAGAATATAGCCTGTTGGAATGACCTCGATACCTGAAGCAAGTACTTCTTCGGCGCATTGGACATGGTGTCCGATCAGGAAATCCGGATTGCGGCCCGAGATCAGGTTCAGGAACAGCAAAGCATCTGCTTCGGCCGAAAGCTGGTGACTGGCGCCCGGGAATAATACAACGGGAATATTACAGCTGGTTTTGATGATGCGGACCACGCGCTCGATGTCGTTTCGGGTGACCGTACTGCCGCCAACGAAGAAAAAATCCACCCCTGCGAAAACGGCTTTGTCGATCAGCTGACGGAAGGCTACCGGGTCAGTTGTCTTCTCCGGATCGATCAATAAGGCAATGTTGCCTATACCTTTATATATATGTTCAAATTGTGTCACTCGATAAGTAAGTAGCGTCAGATGTGTTGCAAGTTACCAAATAATGCCGGAAGTTGAACACGCTGAGCTCATATCGCCGAACAGTCCCGTCAAGCCGGATCACGCCGTACCATTTGTCGCCCGATCGTTCGACTATCAGGTCAGTGATGAAATGGATTCCTTTTCTTCCGGCCAGTTTGTAGAGCGTNNGCGCTGAAGTGCACGGCCTTGCGACCGGCGAGCTTGAAGAGGGTTTCCTTGAACGACCAGAGCAGCGACATATCCCGGGCATCGTTCGGGTCGAAGTACTGCCGTTCCGAATCATGAATAAAACGACGACTGGTGGCTGCAGCTTTTTCGCGAATCAGCTCGAGATCGAGTCCCACTCTGAAAGAAGGCGAGCAGGCAATCCCGACAAGGTTATCCGTGTGTGAGATCGATAGAAAGCCTTCGTTCTCAATGAACGGCGCGCCGATCTCGTTGTAACGGATCTCCTTCATACCGAAGAGCTCGGTGCGCAATGCGCGCGAAGCCAGGAACTCGTTTTTCTTGGCCGGATGGTGGATTTCCTCCAGTCGCTTCTTTTCGGAAAGGGTTAAATCGTCAAAATAAGCAGTGAGCTGATTTTCACTTATTTCCATTAAATAAACAGAAAGGCCCCTTTGCTTAATAATTTGGACAGATGACATGGGGCAAATGTAACGATCCCTGCAATTCAACGAAGGTTAGAGGTGTATAAATCCGCAGAAAATCGTGCAGTTAGAACGTATAAACAGTTTTTCTATTGTTATACTTTTGTTAACGTAAGTTAAGGATCATTCGTTGGTGAAAACTTCTTTAAGAAATGTTAACACATCGAATTTTACTATATTTACGGGCTTTGTTACAAACTAAANNAAATTAAACTGTACTTATGTTACGAAAACTCAACTTGTTACTTGCAAGTGTCTTGTTAACAGCGGTTTATGGTTTTGCTCAATCCGGGCTTGGAACCATAAGGGGATCCGTTATTGACAGCAAAAGCAAGGAGCCACTATTATTCTGTGAAGTGGCCATCAGACAGAACGGAGAGGTGAAAGGGGAAGCAACCACCGATGAGGAGGGGAAGTTCCAGGTCAACTCTCTTACGCCAGGTACTTACGATGTCGAAGTAAGTAACGCAGGTGAAGGTTACCAGCCGTTGGAGATGAAGAATGTGATTGTCAGTGCTGACAAGATCACCTTCCTCGACAACCTGGAGCTCTCTATTCCTGCGAGTGTCGAAGACATCGACGAAGTCGTGGTGGTCGCTTACCGCGTACCGCTTATCGACAAGAACGGTGGTGCTTCGGGAGCCACAGTCACCAGGGAAGACATCGCGCGCCTGCCGGTTCGTTCGGCTGCGGGTGTAGCTTCTACCGTAGGTGGTGTGAACTCCAACGAAGGATCTGGAGAGATCTCGGTTCGAGGTTCACGTTCGGGAGATAACAGTACCTACTTCTATATTGATGGTATTAAGGTGCGAGGTTCAGCGAACCTTCCGAAATCATCGATCGAAGAGGTATCCGTTATTACGGGTGGTGTACCGGCCAACTACGGTGACGTAACCGGTGGTATCATCTCTGTAACGACACGCGGCCCTTCCGCCAAATACTTCGGTTCATTCGAAGGCGTAACTTCCGGTTTCTACTTTAAAGGTCAGGATCCGAACGGTTACGACGGAAAAGTATTCGGTATGGACAAGTTTGGTTACAACCTGATCGAAGGAATGATTTCCGGACCGCTCCTGATGCAGAAAGACTCTACAGGTAAAAAGACGCGTCCGCTTCTCGGATTCTTCGTTTCGGGTAACTTCACCGACGAGCTCGACAACCGTCCGCTCATGGATGGTAACTACCGTATTAAAAAAGACGTGCGTGACCGCATCCTGGAAAACCCACTGATTCCTGCACCAAGCGGGAACGGTGTTTACAACGCTTCGGAATTCCTCCGTCAGGACGACTTCGAAAAAGTTGACTGGAGAATGAATGCACGCCGTTCATCTGTAACAGGATCGGCTAAGATCGATGTGAATACAGGACCAAGCATCAACCTGACATTCGGTGGTTCGATGAACTACAACTACGGAAGTCGCTACGATCGCTACAACTCCCTGTTGAACTTTACCAACTACGGTGTTGAGAACCAGCTCGACTGGCGTGTATACGGACGCTTTACCCAGCGTTTCTCCAACCGTGAAGAAGGAAGCAGCTCCAAAATCAAGTCGGCGTTCTACTCCCTGATGGTGGACTACTCCAAAACGAAGTACGAGACATACGATCCGAAGCACGGGTNNGTTCAACTACGGACACGTTGGTAAGTTTGTAACAACGCGTCGTCCGTCATACGAATTCGTTGAAGGAACATACATCCACAATGGTTTCAAAGACGTTATCGTAGACTTTACACCTTCTGAAACAAACGAAGCACTCGCTGCTATCACAACACAATACTACCGTATCTTCGCAGGCGACCCTGTTGGTCACTACGAAAGCCTTCTCGATATCCAGCAAGGAAACGGTCTCCGTAACGGTGACGTTCCACGCTCTGTATACAACATCTGGGGTAACATCGGTACGCCGTTCAACGGTTTCGCCAAGCAGGAGAACGATCAGTTCCGTGTAACAGGTTCAGGTTCCGTAAACATTGGTGACCACTCTATCTCCCTCGGTTTCGAATACGAGCAGCGTTGGGACCGCGGTTGGACATCCGGTGCAAACGGACCAATCGATATCTGGACGATTGCTCGTCAGCTGGCGAACTTCCACATCCGCGAACTGGATCTGGATAACCCGAACGAGACAGATTCACTCGGTGTGAGCTACATTACTTACGACCGTCTGAACACAGGTTACGCTTACCAGTCAGGAACAGGTGAGTATGGTGGTGCCGAGCACGGTGACGAACAGTCGTTCTTCGACTACAACCTGCGTACGAAGCTCTTCGGCGAAGGTGCAGGTGCGAACTCTGAGTTCATCGACATCGACCAGTACGATCCGAATATGTTCAACTACGATATGTTCTCTCCGGATGAGCTCTTCAACGGTGGTGACAACTACGTAGAATACTGGGGCTTCGATCACACCGGTAAAAAAGTAAAAGGTGCGACCGACATCAACAAATACTTCAACGAATTCGATGAGAACGGTAACTACAAGCGTTTCATCGGTTCCTTCCAGCCTGTATACATCGCAGGTTACCTGATGGACCGCTTCGCATTCAACGATATCGTCTTCAACGTCGGTGTACGTGTGGACGTGTTCGATGCGAACCAGCCGGTACTGAAAGACAAATACCTCGTTTATACAGCTAATACAGCTGCTGAAGCAAAAGCGATCCGCAACGGCGATCCTAGCAACTACGAATGGGTACAGATCCCTGAATCTATCGGTGATGACTACGTTGTATATGTAAACGACGTGAACAACCCGACTCAGATCAACGGATTCCGCAGCGGTGACACCTGGTACGATGCAAACGGTATCGTAGTAGAAGATCCGAAAGTGATCCGTGGTGCTGCAGGTATCGCTCCATGGGTGAAAAATCCTACGCAGGTTTCAAACGCACGCGTTTCTGCTGATGCATTCGAAGATTACAAGCCGCAGGTTAACGTGATGCCACGTATCGCGTTTTCCTTCCCGATCTCTGATGAGGCTTCCTTCTTCGCTCACTACGACATCCTTACAAAGCGTCCTACAACAGGAGCGCGTTTCAACCCGATCGACTACCAGTTCATCGAGGCAAACACCAACGTAATCAACAACCCGAACCTCCTTCCGGAGAAAACGGTTGACTACGAATTAGGATTCCAGCAGGTACTGACAAAAACGTCTTCCCTGAAGATCTCGGCATTCTACCGTGAGCAGCGTAACAACGTACAGCTCCAGAGCATTTTCGAAGCGTTCCCGAACACTTATCGTACTTATGGTAACCGTGACTTCGGTACAGTAAAAGGTATGACCATTGCTTACGACATGCGCCGTACAGGTAACATCCGTATGACAGCTGCTTATACCCTTCAGTTCGCTGACGGTACAGGTTCCGATGCAACTTCTGCAGAAGGTCTGATCAACGCCGGATTGCCAAACCTGCGTAACGTATTCCCTTACTCGTTCGACCAGCGCCACGCGTTTGCGATCACGTTCGACTACCGTTACGG
>DJFN01000051.1:1963-26691 GCA_002432085.1 Flavobacteriales bacterium UBA5871 | reverse complement strand
GATCCGCGAAGCGAAAATCTCCGAGCGCGGCGCCACACGTATGGACGACCGCATCAGCGAAGCCGCTATGGAAGACCGGAAGAAAGGAGGCTATTTTTAATCAATGCGCAATTAGCAATTTCAGAATTATCAAGGTCTTCCAAAATCGAAGCCCCTTGATAATTGATAATTAAACAATTAATAATTGTAAAATGGAGTTATTACGATTTTTCACCGCAGGTAACGTCGACGACGGAAAAAGCACGCTGATCGGGCGATTGCTCTACGACAGCCGTTCCATCTCGACGGACATCATCGAAACACTGACGCGTCAGAGCAAAACCACCGGAACCGATACGGAAATCGACCTGGCATTGCTCACCGACGGTCTTCGCGCCGAACGCGAACAGGGAATTACCATCGATGTGGCGTACAAGTATTTTTCAACCGATAAGCGCAAGTTCATCATCGCGGATACACCCGGGCACATTCAGTACACGCGGAATATGTTCACCGGCGCTTCCAATGCCGACGTAGCCATTATCCTCGTGGATGCGCGCAACGGAATCACGGAGCAAACCAAGCGACACAGCATTATTGCGTCCATTCTGGGAATCCCGCACGTACTGGTTTGCGTGAACAAAATGGACCTCGTGGATTACAGCGAAACGGTTTTCAACGAGATCGCCGAAGCTTACCGCATATTTGCAGAACCGCTCAAGCTGAAGGAAATTTCCTTCCTGCCAGCCAGTGCGCTTGCCGGCGATAACGTGGTCAATCAGTCGGAAAAACTGGCGTGGTTCAACGGACCGTCGTTGCTGCAATTTCTCGAGGAAGTAACGATCGCCGAAGAAAACCGTTCCGAAGTGCCGCGTTTCCAGGTACAATACGTGATTCGTCCGCAAACGGAAGAGCTGCACGATTACCGCGGCTACGCAGGAAGCATTCTAGGCGGTCATTTCAGTGTCGGTGATCGGGTAAAAGTGCTGCCTTCCGGATTTGAATCGACGATCAGTAGCATCGAGATCAATCGCAAATCCGTCAACGAAGCGTTCCGAGACGAAGCTGTGATCCTACACCTGGCCGACGATATCGACATCAGTCGCGGAAACACGATCGTTCCGGCCGATCAATTGCCGGAAGTAACGCAATCCTTCGATTCCACGATCTGTTGGATGGACAGCAGCGCGTTCGAGCCGGGACAGAAATTCCTGCTGCAGCAGAACAGCTTTCGCACACGGGCTGTGATCCGCGAAGTGCAAGGCAAGCTCGANNAGCTCGACATCCATACGCTGGAAAGACTGGAAAGCGACAGCCGATTGAAGCTCAACGACCTCGCCGAAGTAACAATTAAAACTGCGGAAGCCGTCAGCGCCGATACTTACGCTCAAAACCGGAAAACCGGCGCTTTTATTTTGATTAACGAACATACCAATAACACCGTCGCGGCCGGTATTATCCGCTAACGACACAACCAGAACAACATGATTCAGACAGATGTAATTATTATCGGGGCAGGGCCAGTGGGGTTGTTTGCCGTTTTTGAAGCCGGATTGCTGAAATTGAAGTGCCATTTGATCGACTCGCTGCCACAGCCGGGCGGACAATGCTCCGAGATCTATCCAAAAAAACCGATCTACGATATTCCTGGCTTTCCTTCGGTTTTGGCAGGTGAGCTGGTAAACAACCTGCTGGAACAAGCGGCTCCGTTCAAACCGGGTTTTACACTCGGTGAGGCGGCTCAGGACATCGAGCAGCAGGCCGACGGCTCGTTCATCGTGACAACCGTAAAAGGAACGAAGCACCACGCTCCGGTCGTAATGATCGCCGGCGGACTGGGCGTTTTCGAGCCACGCAAACCGCCTATCGAAACGCTGCATCTGTTCGAGGAAAAAGGTGTCGATTACATGATCAAAGATCCTGAAGTGTACCGCGACAAACGCTGCGTAATTGCCGGTGGTGGCGACTCTGCGCTCGATTGGTCGATTTTCCTGGCTGAGCGGAACATCGCTTCGAAAGTAACGCTTGTGCACCGCAGCTCGTCATTCCGCGGACATCTGGATTCCGTGCAGAAAGTGATCGATCTGGCAGACGCTGGCCGTATCGAGCTCATCACCGAAGCCGAAGTTACCGGCCTCAACGGTGGAAGTCGTCTCGAACAAGTCGTGATCCGTCATTCGGCGAATGGCGAAATTGTTACCGAAGCCGATCATTTCATCCCGTTGTTCGGATTAAAGCCGTCGCTGGGGCCAATCGCCAATTGGGGACTGGAAATCGAGAAAGGTGCCATTAAAGTCGACACGCTGGATTATTCGACCAACATCCCTGGAATTTACGCCATCGGCGATGTGAACACTTACGAAGGAAAGCTGAAGCTCATTCTCTGCGGTTTCCACGAAGGAACGATCGCTTTGCAGTCGGCGTTTGCACGCATTCATCCGGAGAAAAAGAACGTACTCAAGTACACCACCGTCAACGGGATTCAAGGATTCTGAGATCGGGAGGGTTAGCCTCACAGGTTATTGGAGTGGCCTGCGGGAAGTTGTCTGCCGATCTCATCCTACTTCCGGAAAACAAAAAAGGGGCCATCCGGCCCCTTCGTTTTATCTGGAAAGTCTTTATTTCTTAACGATGCGACGGGTTTTCATTCCGTCAGCTGAAACCACTTGGAACAAATAAGCGCCGTTTGCTTCCGAACCAAGATCGATCACCGTTTCTTTGGAAAATGCTTTGGTTTGCAGTACACGACCACGCGTATCGAAAACGGTCAGCGTGTAATCGCCTTCAGTTTGCATTGCAACAGTTACGGGTCCGTTGGAAGGATTCGGATAAATGCTCACTTGCTCAAGCTCTTCTTCATCTATTCCGACGTTGATTACGAAATTCTCATCATGTACATTGGAACCTGTACGATTGATGATCCAGTTCGCCGGATCGATCGTGAGTACGTTCACGATGTTCCCTGCATTCGGGATGATAAAGTAATCTTCGTTTCCGGTGATCTCGAAACGGATCGTCGTATCGGGAGATCCCGTGCGATCGAAACGAATCTCGAGGTCATTGGTGAAAAACGGCGTTACCAGTGGAGCCGAAACGGTATGGCTCACACGAATGTGGAGATCGTTGTCGTTCATGTTCCAGCGCGTCGAATACGTCGGATAGCCTTCACCGAAATACCATTCTTCCATGAAATTGGTGAAATCCATGCTCGTTATATCTTCCATTACGTGAATGAAATCGAGTCCGGTAGCTGTGGAATCAGCATAAATCTCCTGGTATTCCTGCAATCCGTCGAAGAACAGATCGTCGTCATTGATCAGAAAACGCAGCGTGTGAACGATAGAAGCTCCCTTGTCGTAAGTCAGTCGACCGGAGAAGATGCGTCCGGCATTGAGACTGTCTTCCACCCAAACGCTTCCGTTCAGCTCCGACATCACGTAGTCGTGACGGTCCAGCATGTCGCCGTTCTGTTGTCCCGGATACAGGTTTTGTTTCATCAGGTATTCCGCATAGGAAGCGAAGCCTTCGTTCACCCAGATGTCGGCCCAGGAAGCACAGGTTACGTTATCGCCCCACCATTGGTGAGCCAGCTCATGAGCTGTCAGTCCGGCTTCGAAGAAACCTTGCGTGGTCATCGTCTGGTGTTCCATACCGCCGCTGAGTGGCGCCATGCAGTGGCCGTATTTCTCATCGGCAAAAGGATAAGGACCGAACAGTTCGGCAAACAGCTCCACAAAATCAACCGTTTCGTCGATTTCTTCCTGGAAGTTCGGCAGCGTTGCCGGATTGTCGTAAATAAAGTTCTGAATGAGTACCGGCCCGGAATTCGAAGGATTCGCCGTTACGTTGTATTCCACGTATTCGGCTACAGCAACGGAAATCAGGTAATAATCGATCGGATGACGGTGCTTCCACTCGAAACGGTGCGTTCCGTTCCCGAGGTCTACGACTTGTTCCAGTACTCCATTTGAACCTGCTTTGCAAGCTGTCGGTACCGTAACGTGCATAGCACAGCTGTCGGCTTTGTCACGCAGCGATTGCTTTACCGGAAACCACTCGTAAGCGGAAAACGGCTCGGAAAGCGACCATGTTACCTGATTTCCCCAGGAAGGAGAAGTGTCGTTGGTCATACCGCCGCCGCCCAGCGGATTGGTTGCAGCTGTCGGAGGTGTTCCGTTGTAATCGATGGTCAGCACGAACGTTTCGTTGGCGTCGGCATTCACCGGAATTTTAACACGGGAGTCGGCGCGGAAGTAAGTTGTCGGTACGCCGTTCACCTCAATGGAATTGATCGTAAAATCGTCGTACAGCTCGATCAAAGCGGAATCGAGACTTTCACGTGTCGATGCATGAATTTCCACAACGCCCGAAAGGGTAGTCGTGGTGTTGGTCATGTTCAGATCGAGGAAATAGTAATGAACGTCGTATTTTTCTGTTTCAGCGATCTGGGCTACTGTCAGCGTATTGCTTTTGAGCTCCAGCACACTGGATTTGACGTGTGAGCAGGAAGCGTATTTGCTGTTTTCCTGGGCAAAAATGGAAAAAGGGAGTACCGCCAACGCGGCGAGGGAGTATTTGTGTTTCATAGTTTTTGGCAATTGCTCAAATGTAGACAAAATTGACTGTGAAAATCCCAACAGGCCAAATTATAGCTTGAACTGACTGAAATGCAGAACGAAAGGTCATTACGGCGAGTGTGGTGTTAAGGCTTCAGATAAGTCTCGAACAACTCCAGGATCCGGCGGTATTCGTCGGTCCACGCTACTGCTGATTTAAATCCGTGCGATTCCGTCGGAAAGACGGCCATACTGTAGTTGGTCTTTCCCAGCTCGATCAATCGCTGGTTCAAACGCACGACATCCTGAAACTGCACGTTGTCGTCTTCCATGCCGTGGAGAATAAGCAACGGCCCCTGTAAGCCTTCCGCGTAGTAAATCGGACTGCTGCGACGGTAAGCCAGCGGATCGCTCGACGGATAATTCAGAATATTGCTGGTGTATTCGTGGTTGTAATGCAGCCAGTCGGTAACAGAGCGAAGAGCAGCGCCACAGGCAAATGTTCCGGGCGTTTTCATCATGCCCATCAGTGTAATGAATCCGCCGTAGCTGCCGCCGTAAATACCCACGCGATTGGAATCGATGCCGTAGTTTTTCACCAGGAATTCTTTTCCATCAATGTAATCCAATAGATCGCGTTCGCCCATGTGGCGGTAAACAGCCGTTCGAACATCGCGACCGTAGCCTGAGCTGGCCCTGTAGTCGATGTCGAGCACCGTATAGCCTTTTTCAGCCAGCAGCTGGTGGAACAGGAACTCGCGGTAATACTGGCTCCAGAAAGCATGCGCGTTTTGCAGATAACCCGCGCCGTGAACAAACAAAACGGCTGCCCCATTTGGCTGAGAAGGCTTGTACAATCGGGCTGTCACGCTTTTTCCGTCTGAAGCCGGAATCTGTACCAGCTCCGGCTCCTGAAGCGGTAAATTGTCAAACGCAGGCTTCGTCGATTGCGTAACGCGAACCAGCTGTGCGTTAGGTTTATTGGCCGCAGTATATAAATCCCACGGTTTTGTAGCCGTCGAATAGCGAATTGCCCATGTTTTCTCATCCGGCGACAATTCCCATTCGATGCCAAATTGCCCTTCGAACAACGGAACGAGCTGCTTGTCGCGGATAGAAAGCCGGTAGCCGTTCCGAACACCCGGATGAATTTTGTTCGCGATCAGGTAGAACGTTTGCTTGTCTTTCGAAAGGATCACATCGTAGATTTCAAACGGCCCGCTCGTGAGCGCTGTTTTGGACTTCGTTCGCGTGTCGAGCGTGTACAAATGCGAATAGCCCGTGGCTTCGGATTGGAAATAACAGGTGTACTCGTCGATCCAGCCCAATACCCTGGGATCGTCGTTCCATTCGGAAATTCCCGGCCCGGCGATCCACGCTTCGTCGTGCTGGTGATCGAGCTCGGTGATATTCCCGGAAGCCAGATCGATCAAAACGATCCAGCGGTCTTTGTTGTCGTAGGCGCGAATGTCGACAAGCGCAGTTTTCCCGTCCGGATGCATGATCGGCGCGTGCATCACGATGTTGCGATCGTTGCTGAAATCGCCGGTTTGGTTATAGTCGCTGTAATACGCCGGACGCTTGCGGATATCAGTCAGCGAAGCAAACGAAACGTAATAAGTCGTGTCGTTTTTTGTGTCGTAAATCCCGAAACGGTGCTTCGGATCGTTATCGGAAACCTTGGCCCGCGCGGCAATGTGCTTTGTATAACCGCTCGGTGTAATGTGCTCATCGAAATAGGTCGGCTGATTATCCGGGTAAACGCCGAGACGAAATGTCACAAAACGACCGTCGGTTGAAATTGTCAGCTTTTCGGGCACTTCGNNGTAATAGATCGCTTTCGGAAACGGACGTTCATAGCGTTGCTGTTCGTCCCATTCGAGGCGTTCCTTGTCTTTGCGAACGGCCAGGAACAATTCCTCCTGTTGTTTCGTCAGCAAAGAAGTATCTGCTGTTTTCGACGGCGCTGTTCCCTGAACGAAATGCGTGAGCTGTTTCCATGAACCCAGACCGGCATCATACAGATACAGATCGTTGTTCATTTGCACGCAAACCTGCTGTAGATTATTGAGTCGCTGAACATTTCGTAGACTCGTGCCTGCTGAGAACAGGGGAGTGGTGACACCGGTTTTCGGGTTAAAACGGACAAAATTGCCTGCATCGATGAAATATTGTTCGGCAAATCCGATGGATTCTGCCGAAGCAAACGGCTGACCGGCATGTTGTTTCGGAACGACGCTGTAGGTTTTCGTTTTCAATGAATAAGCGTAGAGCGAATTACCTGGTTCGTTGTTCGGATTCCAGTAGAAATAGATCGTCTGACCATCGATAGCCCAGGCCGGACTTACGGGAGAATAACCGATGAATCCTTCACCCTGCATGATCTCTTCCAGCTTGAATTGCTGGCTATAGCCGCTAAATGCGAGGAAAATAGCGAGGAAAAATCCGGAGAAACGACAAGTCATAAAAGTGCTTTTAATTGATTGGCGTAGCGCTTGTGAAACTGTTTCCGCATCGAAACGATGGATGGACGCGTGTCCTCGGCATGCAGATCGATCAGCAAGTTGATTTCCGGCAGCAGCTCGGGATGAAAACGCAGGTATTGCTTGTCGATAGCTTTATAGGCATTCACTTTCAGCGCCGGCAACGATTCGCTGTTTTCAAGATGCGCCATCAGGCAGTCGAGGAATTGACCGTTGTCCTGAATGTGCGCCTTCACATAAGCGAAAATGTGAACGAGATTCCGCAAAACCGTATGATTCGGGCTCGTTTCGATGATTTCCATGAACGCATCCCGCNNCCCGCCATTCGGAAAAATCGGAGCGCGTGTGTTCGTAAAAATGCTGGGCGATCCACGAAGCGTATTCTGAATAAGGGTATTCGTTTTTTTCGATCTCGCTGAACAAAGCCGTCCGGAAACCCGGTTCTTTTTTCAAACGCGCCAGTACAGGTTTGAAAGATCGTTTGTTTTTAAAAACTTCGAGGAATTCTCGTACTTCAGACATGAGGAAAATTTCAGCGTATGAAGATACGGGTTTTAGTCTTTCTGTCACCGGTCTCCGGTCGTCGGTTATTTGTCGTTCGTTCTGTTCGCGAATCCGCGTGGCGGATTCATTCGCTTCAAATTACATACAGCTCATTCATTCGCGCACCTGTCTGCCGACAAGGCAGGTTCGTGGGAAGCTTACCTTGTGTATCGCTTTTTCAGGTCGTAAGTCTTAATTCCTATAAAAGCTTAAAAGCCCCGTTGTCATTCGTGATTTAGTACTAACATGCAGTTCGAAAGACCGCCTTCCCCTTCATTCACGAATCATAATAGCAAACGTATGAAAACAACACAGACCGCATTGATTACCGGCGCAACAAGTGGTATCGGCCTCGAGCTGGCCCTTCTTTTCGCAGAACAAGGCTACAACCTGGTGATTGTAGCTCGAAACGAGCAGAAATTAGCCGAAACGGCCAGTCGGTTGAAAGCTGCCGGAGCCTCCGACGTCCTGGAAATTTCAGCCGATTTGTCCTATCCCGACGGTCCGCAGCAAGTCTACGACGAAGTGAAGCGGAACAACAGGCAGATTCATGTATTGGTCAACGATGCCGGTGCCGGAGAATACGGGGCTTTCGCTCAAACTTCGCTCGAGGAAGAGCTTGCTATTATCCAGTTGAATATCGCTTCGCTGGTGCATCTGACCAAGCTTGTACTTCGCGATATGCTGGAAAGAAACGAAGGAAAAATCCTGCAGCTGGCTTCGATCGCGTCGTATCAGCCTACGCCGTTGCTGGCGGTTTATGCGGCTACGAAAGCCTTCGTATTGTCGTTTACCGATGCGCTGATCAACGAGCTGAAAGATACCAATGTTACGATGACGGCGCTCATTCCCGGCGCTACCGATACGGACTTTTTCATTCGCGCACATGCTGAAAACACGAAAGCCGCTCAACAGAAAGACAATCCGGCAGAAGTGGCGAAAGTCGGTTTCGAGGCATTGATGAAAGGAGAACCACACGCCATCGCCAAAGGCATGCGCTCACAGATCGTGATGAGCTCGCTGTTCAGCAATCAGCGTGTTGCCGCTATGGCTCGCAAGCAGATGGAGCAGGTGGGAAGCAACGGCAACGGTCATCATTCCAACGGCAATGGCAACCGGATGAAGGAAGCAGGATTCCAGGGACTGTTCATGAAAGAGCTCAAAGACATTTACTGGGCGGAAAAAGCGCTTATACAAGCCATCCCGAAAATGAAGGAAAATGCGTCCTCGCCTGAACTGGAGGCCGCTTTTGAGAAGCATCTTACGGAAACTTACGAACACGCTGTGCGTCTCGAGCACATTTTCCGGGCAATGAGCGAGAAAGCCGTTCCCGAAACCTGCGAGGCCATGAAAGGTCTGCTCACGGAAGCCGAAGAGCTGATGAACAAGCTGTCGAAAGGATTCGTGCGCGATGCAGCGATCATTGCTGCAGCTCAGAAAATCGAGCATTACGAGATCGCCAGCTATGGAACACTCCTGGCATTCGCCATGCAGCTCGAAAAGCCCGAAGTGATGTCTTTACTTGAAGCAACATTGCACGAAGAAAAAGGCGCCGATCAGAAACTGACGGAAATCGCCGAATCATATGTGAACGAGGAAGCAGCCGACGGAGAATAAGGAACGGGAAGCATTTGGCAGTAAAAAACGACTACATTTATCGCCAAATGTTTGCCATGAACCGTGTGCTTTTCCTGTTAAGCTATTGTATTCCGCTGGTTGGTTTTTCCCAGTGGAACGGCTCGACCACGCCGACATATCCGGAGCTGATCGCGTATTACAAACAGCTGGATGCCGCACATCCCGAGGTCGAGCTGTATGCGATGGGCGCTTCCGATACCGACTGGCCGATCTACGTTTGTATCATCAACGGTGCAGGTGATTCCCTCAAAACGATGGAAAAAGCGCGACAGTCGACCACGGTGCTCATCAACAACGCGATTCATGCAGGCGAGCCAGATGGAGTGAACGCTTCATTGATCTGGATCGATAACTGGATTCGCAAAGGAAAAAAGACGAAAGACTTACCGGTTATTGCGATCATTCCGGCGTATAACGTGGGCGGAATGTTCAATCGCTCGTCGTCGAGTCGTGCGAATCAGGACGGCCCGGACGAATACGGCTTTCGCGGTAACGCACAGAATCTCGATCTGAACCGCGATTTTATCAAAATGGATTCGGAGAACGCTTTTACCTTCGCGAAGATCTACCAGGCGCTCGACCCCGATGTGTTTGCAGATACGCACGTCAGTAACGGTGCCGATTACCAGTATACGCTTACGGTTATTTCGTCGATGAAGGAACGGATGGCCCCTTCGCTGCGCGCTTTGAACGAAGCTTTTATGCCGGATATATGCAAACAACTGGCGAAGGAAAAGCTCGATCTGTGTACGTATGTGGAATTGCATGATGACATTCCCGATAAAGGTATTGTAGCGTTTAACGACCTGCCGCGTTATGCCATGGGCTATGCGTCGTTGTTCCACAGCCTTAGCTTTACAGTAGAAACACACATGCTGAAGCCTTTTCCACAGCGCGTGGAAGCTACTTTGCAATTCCTCAATAAGCTCATCAGCTGGTCGGGAACCAACGCAGCGAAGATCGAAATCGCTCGTAAGGAAGCCCAAAAGTGGACGGTCGATCAAGCTTATTTCCGTTTTGACTATCATCTGTCAGATAAAGTCGACTCGCTCGATTTCAAAGGGTATAAAGCGATTTACAAAACGAGCGAAGTGACTGGTCGAGAACGACTTTCCTACGATCGTTCACAACCCTATCGCAAGCATGTACCGTATTTCAAGACGCATATCGCAACCGATTCCGTTCGCTTGCCAAAATACTACGTAATAAACGGTGCTTGCCGGGAAGTGATTCACCGCCTGGAAGTCAACGGCGTTCCGTTTACACGCCTTCAATCCGATTCCGTTGCAACGCTGACCGTTTTGGAAGTAAAGGAATACGAAACCGTTAAAAAGCCTTACGAAAGTCATTACCTGCATTACAAAGTTAAGGTCGAAGAGTCGACAGATGAAGTACGCCTGTTACGTGGAGCCGTTATCGTTCCTGTTACCGGACAACACGCGGCGTTTCTTTTGTCGGTATTGGAACCCGAAGCTGAAGACAGTTATTTCGCCTGGAATTTCTTCGACAGTCATTTACAGCAGAAAGAATATTTTTCCGCCTATGTTTTCGAAGACCAGGCAAAAGAGCTGCTGAAAAACGATCCGGAGCTGGTGAAAAAGCTCAACGAGCGTAAAGAAGCCGATCCGGCCTTCGCCGCCGATGCCGGAGCACAGCTTTATTTCATTTACCGGAACAGCCCTTACTTTGAGCGATCTACGGCCAACCGTTTGCCGGTTTACAAAGGCTACTAAATCGTTTGTGCCGGCATTGTCCTGCATTTGTACCGCATTAGCACCCGCCAAATAGCAGCTGGTGCGTTTTGTCCGCTTTTTGTCGCATGCGTGTCTCCCGCTGCATAGTCTTCGGAATGTATATTTGTACAGCTACATTAATAATCACACACAATATGCTGCCTCTCCGGTATGCAAAAAAAGAAACATCATGATAAGATCAATCGTTACGATTTTTTGTGCGGCGGTTTTCTGTCTGGGTGCAAAGGCGCAGGATACAACCTGGGTACAGACTTACACCTTCGACACCATTGTAACCCGTCGGGCAACTTTTGAATTTCCAGCCTCACTCGAAGGCAAACGCTTTGAGAAAGTACTCATGTACTACAAGCTCAAGTGCAGCCCGCTGACAACGTGGGACCAGTACGATTGCGGCGAGTGGGATTACCTTACTTATACACGTATTTTCGATCATACCGGCGTATGGGATTCCGTACGAGTTGACGGGATGCGCTACCGCCTTAATACACAAGCACCGGCTTCGGTCAATTACTTCAACCAGCCTTACTTCGATAAGCGCTGGAAACAGGTAAGTGAGATTACACCGAATTCCGTAACGCAACATGCCGTTCCGGGAACAGCTGCTGCTTCGGTCGCACTGGCTGCGAACGGAACAAACGGAACGGTGCTGCAATGGATCATTCCTGCTGCAGATCTGTCTGCTTCAGGCGCAACGACCGGCAATATCCAGGGATTGGAGCTGTCGTTCCTGAATGCCATTGCTTCGCTGGAAGGTGTAAAGATCCGCATCAAGAATACGGCGCTCACAACGCTCACAGCATGGGAAACAACCGGATTCACAACCGTTTTCGACAACAACCTTTCGGGAATCGCTTCCGGAAACAACGCGGTTTACTTCTCAACGCCTTACAACTGGGACGGAGCGTCGAATATCGTTGTGGAGATCACCGTTTCGGATGCCAATGCTGCAGCTTCCCTGCTCGCGGTTAACGGACAGGAAAGCGGCGTTAACGGAAGCGTTAGCACGTATAACAACCTGAACGGCGTATTCCGTACGACAGCTGCAGACTATGCAGAAGTAAACCTGAGCAACGTAGACCTTGGCGGCGATGTAACCATCATGTTCTGGGCAAAAGGAAACGGCGCCATCGGGACCAACACATCCATCCTGGAAGCGGTCGATTCGTTGAACCGCCGTATTTTCAATATTCACATGCCGTGGTCGGATAACACCGTTTATTTCGACGCAGGAAGTGAAAATGGCTCTTACGACCGCATCAGTAAAGTGACCAACGCTTCAGATATGGAAAACTGGCACCACTGGGCGTTCGTGAAAAAGACTTCCACAGGACAGATGTTCATCTACAGGGACGGTGTGCAATGGCATGTTGGAAACGGTCTGAACCGTCCTGTCGGAAAAGTAGCGCGCTTCTTTCTTGGGTCCAACTGGAACCAGGAATACCAGTACAAAGGCGATATCGATGAATTCTCCGTGTGGACTTCAGCGCTTCCTGTTGCGACCATCGCTGCGTGGAAAGACAAAAAGATCGACGGATCACACCCGAATTACAGCGCCCTGCAGGTTTGTTACGATTTCGACGACGTAACGGCGATGACAGACCGTTCCGGACACGACCGTCTGGGAATGTGTTCGGCTGACAACATGGTCGTTCGCTCGGCTTATCCTGTTTCCGGACGTGTGAGCGGTTCTGTTCGCCCGGCTGTTTCGGTGATCCAGGGAACGATGAATGCAGCTACAACAGATTCCGTACTCGTAACTGAATTTCCGAATCCGAAAGTGTTGTTCGAATACGAGCCATCCGACAACAGCTTCCACATCATCAACAACGAGGTGGTTTACCTTGAAGGAACGATCGATACGCTGAACGTTGCAGGAACAGTCATCACTTCGGAGCCAAGCGGTTTCGACGAGTCCATCACTAACAGCGAGATCACTTACTATGAGCCTCCGTTCGAATTACTGAAAGATGTCGAGATCGGTCGCTACATTACGCCTTATGGTATCGGATTCAGCCTCGGATCGCAAGGTTTTACCTGGATCTACGACGTAACCGATTACCAGAAATACCTGAAAGGAATGGTGGATCTTGCGGCACACAACACGCAGGAGCTCATCGACCTGAAGTTTGCCTTCATTGAAGGAACTCCGCCACGCGACGTTCACAATGTAGAGCCGATCTGGGAAAACTGGAGAAGCTACAACTATGGAAACCTTACCGACAACGTCGAGCTGGCACCAACAGACATTGAATTGTCCGATACTTCTTCCATGTTTAAGATCAAGACCCGTTTTACCGGTCACGGCCACAACGGAAACAACGTTTGCTGCGAGTGGTATCCGAACGATCACAAAATCATTATCGACGGTGTACAACGTTTCAGCTGGAACATCTGGCAACCGAACGAATGCGGTGAGAATCCGAACATCAGTCAGGGTGGAACATGGCCTTACGCACGCGAGGGCTGGTGCCCGGGTGATATGGTGAAAGAGTACGATCACGAGATTACATCTTTCGTAACACCTGGAGATACCGTTACGATCGACTATGCAATTTCCGATATTACAGGAAGCGATCCGGGATCAGCCGGCGGTAACTACGTAGCTGCGCTTGATCTCGTTTCATACTCCGCGCCGAACTTCCAGCATGACGCTGCCGTTGTTGACGTATTGAACCCGAACTCCTGGGAATACTACAGCAAATTCAACCCGACATGCTCCAACCCGCGTGTGATGATCCAGAATACCGGTGCTCAGCCACTGACGAGCTGTGTGATCCGCTGCTGGGTAACCCACGGTAACTGGCAGGAATTCGAGTGGTCGGGCAACCTCGGTTTCCTCGAAAAAGAGCTGGTAGAGATTCCGATCACCAACCCGACTTTCTGGTATGGAACGGCGTTGGATGCGAACGATCAGGCGACTTTCAATGTCGATATTTACAATGTACAAGGCAATCCAAGTCTCGATGAATACGCCAACAACAACCTGATGAAGGTGAAATTCAAGGCGGTTGAAATGATTGAAGGACCGTTCTACGTATGGTTCAATACGAACAACAAAGCAAACGAGAACAAGTGGAAGCTCATCGACGCGAACGGAGCTACGATCTTCGAGCGCACGGCGCTGACAAACACAACCGATTACAAAGATACCTTCGATCTGGCACCGGGTTGCTACTCGATCATTCTCGAGGATTCCGATCATGACGGCATCGGTTTCTGGTATTCGTCACAAACGGAAGGTGAAACAAGTGGTCAGTTCCGTCTGCGCAAAGTAGGTGGCGGTTCGATCGAATCCTTCCCGGCAGATTTCGGAAAATTCCACCGTTACGACTTCTCCGTAGGATTTACGCTCGGTTCGGATGAGAACGGCGATATCGATGAAAACCTCGTAATCGCGCCAAATCCGGCAACCGAAAATGTACGTGCTGAATTCAACGGCAACCTCGGAAACAAAGTAACGATTCAGCTGCTCGATGCCAATGGCCGCGTGCTGAAATCCGAAGAGGTAAAACCTCAGGGAACACTGGTAGGAACGGATATTTCCGTAGCCGACCTTCACAGCGGTTTGTACTTCATCCGTTTCACCGGAAACGAAGGCATGAAGACCGCGCAATTTATCAAGCAGTAGTTTAACTGAATATAGATAACAGCGAAGAAACCGCTCCGGCTTTGTCGGGGCGGTTTTTTTAGTCCAAAGTGGCATTTTTAGTTTGATAAAAGGAGAAAAATGGCTATATTTAATAGCTCAAAAAAACCACATATTTCACCCTGCCGCGCGCTTTGAATTGCAGATGAAATAAGAAGCGGCGGAACCCGAAAAGCCAACAGAGTAGGGAACACTATTTCAAACAATTAATGAAAAAAATCATTTTGGCAGCGCTGCTTATTCTAAGCGGCCAGGGAGCTTATGCTCAAACATTCAACTATTCGACCGCAGCCGGATGGACGACCGAAACTCAAGTCATTACACCACTTGGAGGTTGTGTGTTCTTTCCCGGCCCGATCAACGGATCGGTTGCGATCTCGACTAACAGGGTTAATTTCAACAACGTTGCCGGGGCACAGGAAAATCGTATTTCGACACCGCTTGGGACACTCTATGACCGGCAGTTCAACATGGATTTTGAATTTAATATTTCGAATCCGGTAACCACAGGGATCGGTGCATGGCTGGCTGCATTGAGCTCGCAGAACCTGAATCCCGATATGGCCGTTCCAATGGTGACTTGCCTCGCTCAGGAACCAATGGATGTGATCGGAGTGAAAGCCTGGTCTACCGGCGGTAGCGTTTCGACTGGCTCAAGAGTAGAAGTCGAAGTGTACGACAATGGCGTAATGGTCACAAACACGGGAACAATTCCAATCACTTACGGTACGACTTACTATGCACGCCTTCAGATCTTTGGAAACGAAATGGGAGAATTGTTGCTCTTCAGTGATACTGGACGCACCACACTTGTTGGAAATTTCTGTTTCGATGTTCCTGAAACGGTTTCCGGCTTGTCCTTCCTGAATCACGGAACATACGCCAGAGGATCGTCTGCCCGAAGAACAACGGGATGGCTTGATAATACCAGTATCTACAAAACGGGCAATGACTGCTGTAATATTGAGATTATCGGAGATAAAGTGATCTGTGATGAAGCAACACCGACGAAATACATTCTTTCTACAAACGGTACTTCTCCGGGGGTAACATCGGTTAGTCCTTCAGACGTGACTTACACTACCGGAGCGAACGGCTCGATCACGATTACCAGTTGGGGAACGATTTCCAGCGCTCCGAAAGAAGTAACGATTACAGCAACGGCCTGGTGTGGCTGTGAGGAGATCACAACTTCTTATACCGTTTATGTTTATCCGTCTCTAGACCCTGAATTCAACATTACAGGTCTGGGCACCAGCGGATCCACGCTTACCAACTTCTCCGGAGTTTCAACGGAAGGCGTGACTGGAGTTATCCATACGTGGGGACTTTATACCAGCAACAGCTCGGGAACGCCGTTTACTTTGGTAAGAGGTCTGTATACAAGCACAGGGGCAGGAAGTACATTTGCGATCAACTCAACATCGCCTGCACCGACGCTTGTAACCAATCAATACTATGTTATGATTCACAGCATGCATTTCGCTTCAGGCGTATGTGATTCGGTAGATTCATCCCGTATTGTCTACATTTCCAATAGCCGCATGCTTGATCTTGGTCATCCGGGAGAATATACGGAATCGGAAATTCAGGAAAAAGTGAAGGAATTCGAATCGGGTAAAGTAAGCTCCGAGAAGCTGGATATTTTCCCGAATCCTGCCAGCAGCCAGGTCACTATCGAAGCCGCTTCCGAATGGAAAGCTGTTTCTCTGATCGATGCGAATGGCAAAGTATTGGAAACAGTAGCGAAAACCGGCAAACGACACGTGTTTGATATGTCTGGTTATCCGGTCGGAACGTACTACCTCAAGATCGTATCTGCTAGCGGAACGCGATTAGAGCCTGTAGTTAAACACTGAAAAATAAATGAGACGACCCGGTTCTGCTTTGCGGAACCGGGTTTTTATGCGGTTATTTCTGCAATCATACGATACACCACATGCGTTGGCAGGCCCATAACGTTGGTGTAAGAACCGACTAGCTTTTCAACGGCCACATAGCCCAGCCATTCCTGAACGCCATACGAGCCGGCTTTGTCGAAAGGTTTGTACCGATCGATGTACTGTTCGATTTCCGTTTGAGTGAGCGGACCGAATGTCACCGTCGTCGAATCTGCGGCTGTGAGCTGGCGTTCGCGATTACCGATAAAAACGCCTGTAACAACTTCGTGTGTTTGTCCTGAAAGACGGCTTAGCATACGGATAGCATCGTCGCGGTCGGTTGGCTTGCCAATGATTTGATTATCGAGGATTACGACCGTATCTGCACAAATAACCATTTCGTCATCGGCGAGATCGGTAAGCAAAGGCTGTGCTTTCAGCTTGGCCAGGTATAACGGAACTTCCCGCGGCTTCAGGTCGGGTGGATAGACTTCTTCCGTGTCTTTGGTTCGAATTTCAAACGTTACGCCGATGCCGGCCAGCAATTCTTTCCTGCGGGGCGAACCCGATCCTAAAATCCAGCGAATGGTGCTCATATAACAAAATACCAGTAATACGGAATGCAACAGCCGATCATCATGGCGATCTTCAGCGAAAAATCGGCGCGTTTCAAGGATGTTTTTTCAAGCGAGAACAACAAACTGGTTAAGCTGTATAGCAGGCAGATGAAGATCAGCAAAGTAGGAGCGAAGGCAAGAAGGAACGAATGATTCGCTTCCACCGGCCAGTAAACAAGGGCAAGCAATCCAAGCACGGAAATTCCGGTCAGCAGCACGACAGCTATCCAGCGTGTGCGTTTCGGACCGAGAACGATGGGCAATGTTTTGGCCCGCAGAACCTGGTCGCCCGGAATGTCTTCGATGTCCTTGATGATCTCGCGAACGAAATTCAGCGCCAGGGCAAATGCTGCCAGAACGTAAATGAACAGTCCGCCGTTGTAAAGCTGGTAAAACCATTGCGGATAATGCGTAGCGATGAATTCCGATAGCTGTGCCCGCTGTGTAGCATCTTCGTTCTGAATGAAAAAGTGAATGCCGCACAGAATCGGAACGAGCGCTGTCAAACCGGCGATAATCAGGTTTCCGATCAGAAAACGCCGTTTAAAATACATCGAATAGAACCACAGAGCGTTGATGCTCAGCAAATGAACGAAAACATACCAGAAAGTCTCGTATCGCCAGCTCAGGTAACACGCGATCAGGAAAGCGACCAGGTTCAGCATCCAATGGCTTAAAATCGCCCAACGCGGCTTGATGTGACGCGTAATGATCAATCGCCCGGGCTTATTGACGCGATCGGCTTTGACATCGAAATAGTCATTGATGATGTTACCGGCAGCAGCGATCATAACGGTGGAAACGACCAGCAGGAAAAAATCCACGGCTTCGCCTTCCCGAATAGCACCGCTGCTTCCCCAGGCCTGCAGCACAAATACGCGCACGGCATACATCGTCAGGGCAATGACGATCAGGTTTATCGGGCGTATCAGGCGCAGGAAGTGCATTTACTTGAGAATACGGTATTCGGTTCGACGATTTTCCTGGTGTGCTTTTTCTTTCTCCAGCTCGGTAGCCAGCTTCGCGATTTCAGCGTCGCTGATTCTGGTTTTCGTTTCACCGTAGCCTTTGTAGGAAAGACGCTTCGCATCGATGCCTTGTGCAATCAGAAAATCGTAAACGGCTTTTGCACGGTTTTGAGAAAGCGTAAGGTTTTCAGCCGCATCACCGCGCGTATCGGTGTGTCCGCCGATTTCGATCTTCACTGTCGGATTGGCTTTCAGGAAATCACGCAGCTTGTTCAGCTCGATGGTCGATTCCGGACGAAGCGTCGCTTTTCCAAAGTCGAAGAACACGTTTTTCAAGGTTACAGCCACATCGCTGTTGGTGATCGGAATCATTGGAACGTCCATGTGAACGACTTCCTGGTTTTCAACGATCGTCATGTTGAAGTTCTCCGAAAAGTTATTATAACCCGGGAAGCTCACGCTCAGGGCGTATTCCTGGTTGATCGGAAGCGAAACGGTAAATGCACCTG
The DNA here is from genome assembly GCA_002432085.1 of Flavobacteriales bacterium UBA5871. Classification (GTDB taxonomy): domain Bacteria; phylum Bacteroidota; class Bacteroidia; order Flavobacteriales_D; family Crocinitomicaceae; genus Fluviicola. Next base: position 8,118 of record DJFN01000051.1, on the reverse strand, counting down.
TAACCGGATCGGCTTCGGAGCGAATAACTTCTTTTCCCGTTTTCAGGTCGATCAGCGAGAATTTCCCTGCAAGCGGCTTTTTGGTTTCCACATCGTAAACGAGGCCGTCGAAATAGAGTGTTTTGGTCGGACGAAACTGCTCCGGCATTTCAAAGTAATAAATATCCAGATCGCCGTAGCCACCTTCACGGTCGGATGCAAAAAATGCAATTTCCCCGTCAGGACTCACCATAAGTGAGTTTTCGTCGAAGCGGCTGTTGATAGGATAACCAAGGTTTTCCGCTTTCGACCAGTTGCCTTGCGCATCCATACGGGAAACGAAAATATCGAGTCCGCCCATGCCGGTATGACCGCGGGAAGAGAAGTACAATGTTTTTCCATCCGGGTGAATCAACACGGATTCTTCCTGGTAAGGCGTATTAACGGTATTCGGCAGTTTCACCGGTGTTCCCCACGAACCGTCTTCTTTTTGGGTCGATACGAAAATATCAGCATCGCCCATGCGACCACGCCCGCGCAGTCCCCGAACAAAATACAGCGTTTTTCCATCGGCAGATAAAGAAGGTTGAGTCTCCCAGTTTCCCGAATTGACATCGCCCGGAAGGTTTACCGGATCGATCCAGCGCGAGCCAAGACGTTTCGTAATAAACAGATCGCAAGTTCCTTTACCGGTACGGTTTTCACCATAATACGTTCCCGATTCATCCGAGCAGGCCACGAAGATCAGACTACGTCCATCGGGAGCAAAAGTCGGTGCTCCTTCATTATGAACCGTATTCACATTCGGAGGCATTGCAATTGCCGTCATCCAGGTATTTTTATCACTTAGCTCGGAGACGTAAAAATCTTCCTGTTTCCCGTACATCGGCACGCGATCGTCTTTTACCATTCGGGTGAACAGCAATACTTTTCCGTCTACCGTAATGGTCGGAAAGTATTCCGGCGCAGCTGTGTTAATGCCTGGGCCTACATGCACCGGCTCGAATTTCGTCGGGTTGTTCATGGCTTGTTTGGAGAACTCGGCGGAAGCCATAATGGACTGCGCTTCATTTACAAATTGCGGGTTCGCTTTCGGATTGCGTGTGTAAATATCGAGCGTACGAATGCAGTCGTCGTAACGCCCGGTTATGAAATACAGGTTCCCGAGGTAGAAATGTGTGCCACCCGAAGGACTGTGATCAGGTTTGATCGCCAGTGCCTTTTCATAATGCCCGATGGCAACCTCCGCCATGTTGGAATATTCGGCAAATTCTGCAGCCACTACGTGCGCTTCCCAGAAATTCGGATCGCGTTCGATGGCTTTTTCAAGCAAACGGAGTCCTTCCTGGTAATTGGGCCTTCCTGTTTTAGGATCGCGGTACTGTTCGGGCGCTTTTTGCGCCTGCTCGAACAGGGAAACCGCCTTTTTGTCCTTCGAAGAATAGACTTGCTGTGCGGTAGAGCAGGATACCAGCAATATCGTGCAGATCAATGAAAGGAATTTCATGGGATGTTTAAGTATTTATGGGTTTGCAATGAAACCGTCCATTTCGGATGTTGTTTGACATATTCGATCAGCTCAGGCAATAACCGTTCCTGTTTTGACCATTCCGGCTGAAGGTACAACCGACAATCGTCCGAAACGTTACGCGCATGCTCTTCCGCCCATTGAAAATCGGAGCGATGATAGATCACGACTTTCAGCTCGGAAGCCTTTTCATAAGCCTCAGCCACCGGCGCCTTGAATTTTTTCGGTGAAAACGTATACCAATCCACATTGCCGGTCAACGGATGCGCTCCGGATGTTTCGATCGCCACATATTTCCCCGCTTTGTGCAAAGCATCCACGAGCGTCGTCAGATCGTACATGGCAGGCTCACCGCCCGTAATCACCACCAATTCGCCCGGATACTGACTCGCCAGCTCCACCAGTGCTTCCACACTCATCTGCGGATGCGCATCGGCGTCCCAGCTTTCTTTTACATCACACCAGACACATCCCACATCGCAGCCACCCAGCCGGATAAAGTAAGCTGCCGTTCCGGCATAGCGGCCTTCGCCCTGAAGCGTGTAGAAGTGCTCCATGACAGGGTAAGAAACGGATTGTTGTTGAGACATATTCAAAATTACCAATATTCCAGTTTGGAAGTTTAGAAGTTGGAAGTTAGAAGTTGAAAATTTGAAGGTTCGGTCAGGATTTCATGACTTTTCGTCTGAGATATACCATAAGTCCGGTGAGCATCTTCCCAATTTCAATCAATTCGCGATTAAGTGCGCTAAAATCGTTTTCGTCGATGTAATTCAAATCCCTCGCCAGTAAGAGCTGTGAGCGAAGCTCAGAAGATGAAGCTTTTGCGATCCGCAAAAAATAAATAAACTCTTTGTTGTTGTTCCTGTCAAATCCTTCAGCAATGTTACTGGTAATTGAAACAGCACTTCTTCTCATCTGGTTTTTTAGCCCAAAATCTTTATCTAATTCAGTGGTATTGCTCAGTTGATAAATCTTCAATGCGGTTTCATGCCCGCGTTTCCATACCTGGATATCTTCAAAGGTTGTAAATGTTGCCATACATTAATATACTATTTTTCAGGCAACTTCCAACTTCGAACTTTAAAACTTCTAACAAAAAGAAATCCCGACAGATAAGCGCTGCCGGGATTCTGTGTAGTATTAAGAAGAGCCAATTAGGCTGTAACTCCGATAACTTCCGCCATTTTCGCACCGATCTGAGCCGGGGAGTCCACCACGTGGATGCCGCACTCGCGCATAATGCGTTTCTTAGCTTCTGCCGTGTCGTCTTCACCTCCGACGATAGCGCCGGCGTGACCCATTGTACGGCCTTTTGGTGCAGTTTCACCTGCGATGAATCCTACAACCGGTTTGGTCCCATTTTCCTTGATCCATTTAGCCGCGATAGCTTCCAGGTTTCCACCGATCTCACCGATCATAACGATTCCTTCTGTTTCAGGATCGTTCATCAGCAATTCAACGGCCTCACGCGTTGTGGTTCCGATGATCGGGTCGCCACCGATACCGATAGCGGTTGTGATACCCAGACCTGCTTTCGCAACCTGGTCAGCAGCTTCATAAGTAAGAGTACCTGATTTGGAAACAATTCCGATACGTCCTTTTTTGAAGATAAAGCCAGGCATGATACCTACTTTACATTCATCGGAAGTGATTACACCCGGACAGTTTGGTCCGATCAGTCTTGTTTTGGTTCCCTGTAAATAATTCTTTGCGCGAACCATATCCTGAACAGGAATACCTTCTGTGATACAAACCACCAGTTCGATACCGGCTTCAGTAGCTTCCATAATTGCGTCAGCTGCGAATCCTGGCGGAACGAAAATGATTGAAACGTTCGCCCCTGTAGCTTTTACAGCTTCAGCAACGGAATTGAACACCGGTTTACCCAGGTGCTCGGTTCCACCTTTATTTGGCGTAACACCTCCAACCACGTTGGTGCCATACTCTATCATCTGCGTTGCATGGAAAGTACCTTCTGTACCGGTAAAACCCTGCACAATTACTTTGGAGTTTTTATTAACGAGAATGCTCATGAGAATTGCTTTGTTTGGTGGCGCAAAGATAGGGGATGATGATGTAGGATTTCAGATTTGCGATTGCAGATTTGGAGCTTTCTGCATTCTAATAAAAACGAACAATTGTTCCCTGTCTTTCTTATCTCGCCATTGAAGTAATCCTGTTCTTCCCTGTATAACCCCATGTTACACTTCCCCAATAGCTTTGCCAGGAGGCAGCAACAGGATTGGGATTAGTATCATCTGTCACACGTATCATAGTAACACAACTAAGCATCCATTCGCCTGTTGTTTTAACCGGGAAACTGATCTCACCTTTTGCATTGCTGATATATGATGTGTCTTTTACTTTGCCCAGCAGTTTATGCCATGCACGAACTTTAGCATTCACCAACGGTTCACCTTTAAACAACAGTTTCACTTTTAGTGTATCACCATTGTTAAGTTTGTAGGGATGGGAGAGAGGAATAATATCGACCGGTAGCGTTGTTTGTTTTTTATATACTTCCGTTTTAAGTGCACCCACCTGCATGATTGTTTTCACCGAGCGCTGGTAAAACTCTCTGCCAACAGAATCTTTTTCGTTATGCTGGTTCCTGTAGTCAAGAACAGTTTGCAAACCTTCTTCCAAAAGATAGGCGTTAAATTTTTCTGCTTCCAGGTTAATAAATGAATTGAGATTATTGAAAGTAACAACTACTGTTCCCTCTTCATGCAAAGAGAATTGTAGTGAGTCACCGTTCTCGTCGCTAAGTGCATCAGTGAGGTCATCAATAATGTCGGCATAATAAAGTTTTAGTTCCTTTACTTTTTCCTGGTTGCCAGTCCAGTTTTCACCCCTAAAATGCTCGCCCGCTTTGAAGCGGATATTGATCTCATCGGTTCTTGAAAAAATATATTGCTGTGGCTCCAGCCAAAACTCGTGTGCAAGTACGGGGAGAATAAATGAAAAAGAACAAATGAATAAAAGTGATTTATAATGCATGAAGTTCAATTTAATCAGGCTGCTGTTTTTTACTCCTTCCCTTTGGGGAGGTTGGGAGGGGCCTACTTCAACAGTTTGTCCATATCTCTGTCGTCGCTGATCTTTCCTTTTGCTTCGAGCATACGCATGTCTTTGGCATCCTGCAAAAAGTTGGAAGCAAAAATGAATTGATTAAGTTCTTCATTCTTACTAAAGATGATGTCTTTATTTGTGCCCTCCCATTCTTTATGACCTTGATGCATGAAAATGATCTTATCACCAATTTCCATTACACTGTTCATGTCGTGTGTGTTCACCACAGTGGTCATACCATATTCGGTGGTGATCTCTTTAATAAGCTTATCAATAACCAATGATGTTTTTGGATCAAGACCTGAGTTAGGTTCATCACAAAACAAAAATTTTGGATTTAAGACAATGGCTCTTGCAATACCCACACGTTTTTTCATACCGCCACTGATCTCTGCAGGAAATTTATTATTAGCTTCAGCAAGGTTTACCCTTGCCAATACTTCGTTTACCTTTTCATGTTTTTGTTTTGCGCTGAGTTTGGTAAACATATCCAAAGGGAAACGTACATTTTGCTCCACCGTCATTGAATCAAACAAAGCTGACCCCTGGAACAGCATACCAATTTGCTGGCGCAACATTTTCCTGTCTTCTTCATTCATGTTGGTGATACTGTCTTCATCGTATAACACCTCGCCACTGTCGGGTTCAAATAAACCAACAAGGCATTTCATCAATACAGTTTTGCCGCTTCCACTTGCACCAATAATGAGATTGCATTTACCTGTTTCGAGCGTGGCCGATACATTATCGATCACCTTGCGCCCATCAAAACCTTTCTGTATGTTCTTGATCTCAATCATTGTTATAATAGTATTGCAGCAAGTGCATAATCGGCCAATAAAATTAAAATACAACTTACGATCACTGATTTGGTACTTGCACGACCAATTTCCAATGAACCTCCTTGTACATGATAACCATAATAGGCAGGTACGCTCGATATAATAAATGCATACGTGTATGTTTTACTCATTGCAAACACAACGTTGTATGGAATAAAATCTTCAAGCAAACCATCATTGTAAATTTCAGGAGGAAGAATACCTGATAATGATCCGGCCATTTTACCACCCCAGATGCCAAGCACCGCTGCAAGTACAACCAAACAGGGAACAACAATTAACGCTGCAACAATTTTTGGTAAAATGAGATAGGTTTTTGTATTGATACCCATGATCTCCAATGCATCGATCTGTTCACTGATGCGCATGTTGCCCAACTCCGATGCAATACGTGAACCAACTACACCTGCTAATACCACGCAAATAAGTGTAGGGGCTAATTCAAGAATGATATTATCACGCACAATAATGGCGATAACTGTTTTTGGAATAAGCGGAGTAATAAGCTGGTAAGCAGTTTGCACCGTTGTTACCGCACCAAGAAAAATGGAAATGATCACCACAATGCCTACGGAGCGTATACCTATCTCGTTGCATTGATGCATCAACTCTTTCCAGTACAGGCGCATGTTCTCAGGTTTTGAAAACATACCCTTGATCATTAACAGGTAACGGCCCAAGTGTGTGAAAAAATTCATAGTTTAATTTCAATGGTCAATGGTCAATGGTCA
>DJFN01000051.1:0-1881 GCA_002432085.1 Flavobacteriales bacterium UBA5871 | reverse complement strand
GGTCAATGGTCAATGGTCAATAAAATTTACAAGCGTTGAAGATAAATCATAATTAACAGATGCGATTCTCTTTCTTGCTTATTGCCTGTTAACAATTGTGTATTCTCCACTCACTACTTACCATTCACCACTCACTGCTTATATCTCATGGCTCACTTTTCGGAATCTCTTCCACCAGGGTGATTTTTTTACTGCTTCTTCAGTATTGTTTTTCGTTTTCATTTGCGCATCAACAACAGAGATCAACACCATGTTGAAAATTGAACGTACTGAACTGCCCAGCTGCAGAATATGTACTGGTTTTTTCAAACCAAGTAAGATCGGTCCTATCGCATCAGCTTCACCAACTTCCTGTAATAAGTTATAAGCAATATTACCACTCGCAAGGTTGGGGAAGATCAACACATTTGGTTCGCCATTCACCAATTCACTGAAAGGATAGTTCTCTTTCAATATCTCTTTGTTGAACGCAACAAGCGGTTGCACTTCACCGTCACACACTAAATTTGGTTCACGTTCTTTCACAATATCTCTTGCTTTTGCCACAACTTTTGCTTCATTACTATCGCTGCTGCCAAAGTTGGAATAGCTGAGCATTGCTACCCGTGGTGTAATACCAAATGATCTTACTTCTTTTGCTACCAGCTGTGTAATATCAGCCAGTTCATCAGCACGTGGATTGAAATTCACCGTTGCATCAGCAAGGAATAATGGCCCACGTTTAGTAAGCATGATATACATGCCGGCGATCTTGCGCACATTTTCATCTTTACCAATGATCTGCAACGCTGGTCGAATGGTATCAGCATATTTTCTACTCAAGCCACTGATCATTGCATCAGCTTCACCTGTTTCCACCATCATACAACCAAAATGTGTACGTTCTTTCATGGCCTTGGCTGCTTCGTAACGGTTTAATCCTTTTCGCTGACGCTTCAGGAAAAACTGGTCCCCAAATTTCGTACGGAACTCTTCCATCTCTTTGCTCTTTGGATCAAGCACAGGAATACCTTCCAGTTCAATGCCATTTATTTCAGCAATTTCACCGATGTTTTTAATATCACCCAATAAGATAGGATAAGCCACACCTTCTTCGTAAGCAAGCTGTGCAGCTTTCAATACTTTTACATTTTCTGCATCGGCAAACACCACACGCTTAGGATCTTTTCTTGCCTTGCTTCCAATTGCACGCATCAACTGGTTATCGATACCAAGACGATGATTTAATATATTCTCATACTCTTCCCAATTGGCAATAGGATGTTGTGCAACACCACTTTCCATTGCTGCTTTTGCAACCGCAGGTGCCACATAACTCAACAAACGGGGATCAAGTGGTTTGGGAATAATATAACTGGGGCCAAAAGCAATATTGTTTTCATTGTAAGCCATGTTTACAATATCAGGAACAACTGTTTTTGCAAGCTCAGCCAATGCTTTTACTGCTGCCAGTTTCATTTCTTCGTTGATGGTTGTTGCACGCACATCCAACGCACCACGGAAAATGTAAGGGAAACCAAGTACATTATTGATCTGGTTAGGATAATCGCTTCGGCCGGTTCCCATGATCACATCTTTCCTTGCTTCTGTTGCATCTTCATAAGATATTTCAGGATCAGGATTCGCCATAGCAAAAACAATCGGGTTCTTTGCCATGCTTTTCACCATGTCTTTCGTAACAGTATTTCCTTTGCTCAAGCCAATAAATACATCACTGTTCTTCATGCCTTCATCAAGCGTCATTGGTTTGCTTTTGATCACAAACAATTGCTTCTGTTCATCAAGATCAGTTCTGCCATCATGAATCAAACCTTTACTGTCGAACACTTTGATGTTTTCTTTCTTTGCGCCAAGTGCCACGTACAATTTAATACAGGAAAT
>DJFN01000145.1 GCA_002432085.1 Flavobacteriales bacterium UBA5871 | reverse complement strand
CTCCAAAGACTTAGAAGCATTTGCACAATTTGACAAACAGATCTCTGTTGTTGCCGTTTACGGTGGTACGGACATCCGTCGTCAGATAAGCGATATTAAAAGAGGCGCAACCGTTGTGGTAGCGACTCCGGGCCGTCTTGTCGATCTGATCAACCGCAAAGCAGTATTCCTGCAAACGGTAGAAACAGTTGTGCTCGACGAAGCAGATGAAATGNNATGCTCAACATGGGCTTCAAGGAAGACATCGATTTCATCTTGTCTGCAACGCCTGATACCAAAAACACCTGGCTTTTCTCGGCTACCATGCCGAAAGAAGTGGCGGCAATCGCCAAAAACTACATGACCGATCCGCTCGAAGTAGCGATGGGACACAAAAATCAGAGCAACGAGAACATCGAGCACGTGTACTATTCCGTGAAGGAAAAAGACCGTTACGATGCGCTAAAGCGACTCATCGATGCAAGTCCGGAGATCTTCGGACTGGTATTCTGCCGCACGCGTAACGAAACGGCTACCGTTGCCGAAAAACTGGCTAAGGACGGCTACAGCGCCGAGCCGTTGCACGGAGATCTTTCCCAGGCAATGCGCGACCGCGTTATGGACCGTTTCCGTGAGCGTTCTATTCAGCTGCTTGTTGCAACTGACGTAGCGGCCCGTGGAATCGACGTAGACAACATCACACACGTGATCAACTACAACCTGCCGGACGATATCGAGAACTACACGCACCGAAGTGGACGTACAGCCCGTGCAGGACGTACAGGAAAATCACTCGTGCTGATCAACACACGCGAGCATTACAAGATCAAAGCGATCGAGCGCCAGATCCGCATGGATTTCACGCCGGCGCTGATCCCGAATGCAGCAGAGATCTGCGGAATTCAGCTGAACAAGCTTATTTCCAAAGTGAAAGACATCGAAGTGAAGGAAAACGACATCGCTCCGTACCTTCCGGCTATCATGGCCGATTTCGAAGAGCTTTCCAAGGAAGAAGTGATCAAGAAATTCATTTCGGCGGAATTCAACCGCTTTATCGAATACTACGACCGTGCTGGCGACCTGAACGTTGCTTCCGGTAAAGGCGATAAAAAAGGCAGAGACCGCGAGCGTGACGATCGTCCGGAAAGAGCAACACGTGGTGAGCGTCGCGACCGTTTCGATGATACGAACAAGACGCGTTTCTTCGTGAACCTCGGTCAGCGCGACGGACTCAACCCTGGCGGATTGCTGCGTGTGATCTGTGATGCCAGCGGATTGACTTCGTCTTCTATCGGTAAAATCGACGTATTGCAGAACTACTCGTTCTTCGAAACGAACAAAGACAACGAAACAGACGTGCTCCGTAAAGTGAACGGTGCCGAATTCGAAGGCCACACCATGAACGTAGAGATCACTTCCAAGCAGCCACCGGCTCGCAGAGCAAGTGGAGGCGGAGGAAACTTCCGTGGCTCACGTGACGGAGGATCCCGCGATGGCGGCTTCCGTGAAGGCGGTTTCAAAGGTCGTTCAGAAGGCGGCTTCCGTGAAGGTGGCTTTAAAAGTCGTTCGGAAGGTGGTTTCCGTGGCGGATCTGCTTCCCGTTCAAACGATCGTCCGCCACGCAGAGACGGCAGCTACGGAAAAGATTCCGGCAGCAATGGCGGTTTCCGCAAAAGCAGCGGCACCAGCGAACGTCGTACGTACGGTAAAAAATTCGGATCAAACTATTAAAACTAATTAGCAATTATCAATTCAAAAATTATCAAGGTGGTTTTGAAAGCTTGAAACCCCTTGATAATTGATAATTATCCAATTTATAATTGAATTAAAACATGGAAATCAGGAACATCGCAATTATCGCGCACGTTGACCACGGTAAAACGACATTGGTCGACAAAATGATCGAAGCAGGAGCAGTTATCAATGAGCGTGAGCGCCTTACCGGCGAGCTTATCATGGACAACAACGACCTGGAGCGTGAGCGTGGGATCACAATTGTTTCTAAAAACGTATCGGTTACTTACAAAGGAACCAAGATCAACATTATCGACACTCCGGGTCACGCCGACTTCGGTGGTGAAGTGGAGCGCGTACTGAACATGGCCGACGGTGTTTGCCTCCTCGTGGATGCATTCGAAGGTCCGATGCCGCAAACGCGTTTCGTACTCGGAAAAGCCCTTTCCATGGGCATCAAGCCGTTGCTGGTGATCAACAAAGTCGACAAAGAAAACTGTACGCCGGATGAGGTGCACGAGAAAGTATTCGACCTGATGTTCGAGCTCGACGCAAACGAAGAGCAGCTGGAATTTCCGACGATTTACGGTTCGGCGAAAAACGGCTGGATGTCGACAGACTGGAAACAGCCTACGACTTCCATTACGCCATTGCTCGACCAGATCCTGGATTACTTCCCGCCGCGCAAGATCGAAGAAGGAAACACGCAATTGCTGATCACTTCCCTCGATTTTTCGACTTATGTCGGACGTATCGCGATCGGTCGTCTGGCGCGTGGTGTCATCAAAGAAAATATGCCGATTATCCTCTCCAAAAGAGACGGTTCACAGGAAAAGCACCGCATTAAGGAAGTGTTCGTTTTCGATGGTGTGGAGCGTAGAAAAGTGAGCGAAGTTCAGGCCGGCGATATCTGTGCGATCACAGGAATCGAAGGTTTCGAGATCGGTGACTGCATCTGCGACGCTGAAAATCCGGAGCCACTTGCTACGATTTCTATCGACGAACCGACGATGAGCATGCTGTTCTCCATCAACGATTCGCCTTTCTTCGGTAAAGAAGGAAAAATGGTGACTTCCCGTCACATTCAGGAGCGTTTGACCAAAGAATTGGAGAAAAACCTCGCGATGCGCGTAGCCGAGACAGATAAAGCCGATAAATGGATGGTAGCCGGTCGTGGTGTATTGCACTTGTCGGTATTGATCGAGACCATGCGTCGTGAAGGTTACGAGCTGCAGGTTGGACAGCCGCAGGTGATCATCAAGGAAATTGACGGACAGAAATGCGAGCCGGTGGAAGAGCTGACGATCGACCTTCCGGAAGAATTCTCCGGAACAGCTGTAGAAGCGGTTACAAAACGCAAAGGTGAAATGACCAACATGGAGCCGAAAGGTGCGCGTATGGTGATTCAGTTCATCATTCCTTCCCGCGGTATCATTGGTCTGCGTAACTACCTGCTGACACAAACGGCCGGTGAAGCGATCATGACACACCGTTTCCTCGAGTACCAACCGTACAAAGGTGAAATTCCGGGACGTCAGAACGGATC
>DJFN01000239.1 GCA_002432085.1 Flavobacteriales bacterium UBA5871 | reverse complement strand
AATTTTCTGGAGTTTGATCGTGTCGTCGAACCATTTCGGATCGGCATTCAGCATTCCCGGAACGTCTTTCCAGATCGTCACGCTTTCCGCATCCGAGCAGTAAGCCAGGATCCCGGCAGTGAAATCCGATCCTTCGCGACCAAGTGTTGTAGTAAAGCCTTCGCTCGTATGACCGATGAAACCTTGTGTAACGGCGATGCGCTTGGTTTTGAATTCCGGCAGCAGTTTTTCTTTGATGATGGTTTCCGTTTTGCCCCACTGCACTTCGCCTTCGCGATACGTGTGATTAGTGCGGATCAGCTTACGGGCATCGGCCCAGAAGGTGTTGTGGCCTTCTTCCTTCAGGAAAGCTTCCACGATCAATGTAGACACCACCTCACCGATCGAAACGATCTGGTCGTATTCGAAATTGTAGTTATCCGAAACCGCGCTGCTGAAGCGGTTCTTCAGTCCGTCGAAGATCGTTTCCAGCTCCTTGAAAATAGTGTAATGCGGCTCGGTGAACAATTCGCCGGCGATATTGAGGTGAAATTGGTAACAGGTTTCAACAAGCTCCTTGTATTCCTTTTCGTTCCGTTTACAAAGTGCCTCCACGATCGCTTCGAGCGCGTTAGTGGTTTTGCCCATTGCTGAAACCACGACCAGCAGCTGGTCCTGCGTGTACAGCGACAAAATACGGGAAACATTGCGAACAGCCTGTGCATCTTTAACGGACGCACCGCCGAATTTGAATACTTTCATTGTTTTTTTCTGTTTTGTGTTGATGTTGTTTTTAAATCGCCTTTGTTAAAGACGGGTGCAAAATTACGCTTTTCCATACAACAAAACCGTTTTATGTTCCTTAAAATAGGTGAATTATACTCCTTAACAATATCGCAAATCTTCCTCCTTAATCCCCCTTCCGCCGCGGCGGAGGGACATAAAAAAAGCCGCCCTGTTCGGAGCGGCCCTTCTGTCTTATACCAGGCTTCTTATTTCGCTGCCTCGGCTTTCATTACCAGGTCGAGTTCGAAATGGACCAGCGGGCTCACGTATTGGTTTTCTTTACCCATTTGCTTTTCCATTGCTTCGTCACGCTGGAATCCTTTTGCTCCAAGTGATGTCAGATCGAGATCAAACTTTCCTTTTACAGTCAGCTTGTCGTCTGTTTTCTTCACGTCAACCGGGATAGTCGTTTCGATCGGCTTGCCAGCTACAGTGATTGTTGCCGTTACTTCCTTATCCGTCATGGAGTTGATCTTCACATCAGTTGTAGGGAAATTTGCAGAGTTGAAGAAATCAGGCGCTCCGAGGTGCGTGATCAGGTCAGATTCGCCTGAAGAAGCATCCAGCTCGGTGTCTACGCTCTTCATATCTACTTTCAGTGATCCGGACTCAAACTCATCTCCGTTGTAAACGATCGTTCCTTCCGAAATCGTCACCGTTCCGTTGTGGCTGTGGGAACCGTCTGCATAATCGCCTTTCCATTTCAGGGAAGAAGCAGAAGCATCCAACGAGTAAGTTACAGGTCCTGCAGTCTCTTCTGCTTCCGTCGATCCACCGCAAGCGGTCATTGTGAGGGCAACCAACGCTGTTGCTGCCGATAATAGGTATGCTCTTTTCATATTGTGAGGTTTTATTATTGGACGAAAATAAACCATTTTTAGTTACCATGGTATTAACTTCAAAGAAAAATTCCGACAATGACACTTTTTGCTAATTTTAGTGCTCATTGACAAACATTTACCGCCTGACAAATCGCCAGCCATGAGAATTCTTCTTATTCTTTTCACGCTTCTCATTCTCCTTCCGGCTTGTACAATAACCAAACGTCATTACCGGCCGGGCTGGCATGTTTCGTTTCACGGAAAGCAAAAAGCAGCCGGAAAAACGGAAGATACAAAGACGCTTTCAAATCCCGAAACGATTGCGCGGAAATCCGATACGCCGGTTCTTACGGATGAAATTCCAGCCGTTGATATCGTATCTGAAAATGAGCTGACGGATGACACGACCAACGTGCGGGAAAAAGCGGTGGTGATTGTCCGAACGAATAAAAGGGCCGAGAAAGACTCCATTCGGCGACAGCATCGGATTTATCAGGCAAAGCCTCCGCGGGAATCGGATACACAGTTCAAATTACCGCCCGGCAGTATCGTTTTCCGAATGATCTGTTACCTGCTGCTCGCGGCGATTGCCATCCTGATCCTGATCGGAATACTTTACATCGTCGAATTTGCATCGGCGATCTCAACGGGCGGACTGATCCTTTTAATGCTACTCCTCGGAGCTCCGATCATCATGCTGCTCATCTACGGGATCTGTCAGCTGTTCAACCGGAAAGAGCCGCTCATTCCCGACGAGAAAAAGCGGAATCGTCGTTACTGGCTGATCGCGGCCTGTACCATGCTGCTTCCCCTTCTGATCCTTGCGCTTTACATCAACAGCGCTTTTTAGTCCGGAAACCGTTGTTCAATTCCTCGTTAATAAGTTCGGAAAATGCAGCCCGCCGTCCATGGTTATAATGTGTATTTTCGTAACTGATGAGTGCAAAAGACGCGAAAACCGGAAAAAAAGGATTGCGGACCAGTTACGTTTCGACCGTGATCGGAATTTCATTGGTATTGTTCATGATCGGACTGGTGCTGGCAGGTGTGATGGGACTCGGCAGTCTCCAGCGTCAGGCGAAGGAAAAGCTGCAGGCCGATCTGTTCTTCAAGACCGGCTGGAACGAATCTGACATCAAACAAGTGGAACAGGAGCTCAAATCGTGGGACTGCTTCCGCGAAGTGTATTTCGTTTCGCCCGAGCGCGCCATCGAGGAATTCCAGGGAAAGGACCAGAATTCCGAAGAGA
>DJFN01000045.1 GCA_002432085.1 Flavobacteriales bacterium UBA5871 | reverse complement strand
TGTAAGAAACAATTACAACTTTATAGTAAGGGCGGTTTCGATAGCTATCGGATTCCGCCTTTATTTTTTTAGCCATGATCAAAACACAACGCATTCTCGGAATCGTCTTCGCACTTATCGCAGTGGGAAGTCTGGTATTACCATATGTTACACGCAGCAATTTCCGGTTTGGCAATCCGTTGCTGCCGGGCTATGCCGATTCTGTAACTTTAATAGGCTGGGAACTTGCAAGTCCGAAGATTGCTGTTGTTTTAGCAATGGGTTGTGCGGCCTTGCTCTTTTCGAAATACAGAGCTTCGATGGTTGTGGCTTTTCTGATCGCCGTTGCCAATTGTTTCTTCCTGTACGTCGTTCACGAGGAAACCCGTTTTCAGGGATTTATCACCCATGATTTCGACACCAAAATAGAAACCGGCATTTATGCGCTCGTCTGTAGCTTGGTTGGATTGGCCTTTCTGGCGGGTATCGCTATGATCGCTGCTTTCCGAAGACCGAAAGTGAAAGAAACAGTTCCCGATCTGCTGGACGACGGCATGAATTAAAAAAAACCGACGATCCATCCCGATAGGTATCAGAACGGATGTCAGGGCTCTTTTAGGTAGAAAGATTGAATGATGTTAATTTCCGATCGTCACTTTCATACCGATCACGCCGACAAAATGCGCGTAACGGCTGGTGACAGGCTGCCAGTGGTAATTCCAGGTATCGGTGTTGCCGTCGTACATAGAAACGGTCTGGTAAGTTTTTCCACTGTAGCTTGCAATTCCTGCGCCGATATAGTAATCGAACGCGAAATTGTTCGACAGCCACGCCTGGTAGCCGNNCTCTCATTGTAGCGGCGGTATTTAAACCGCGGCGAAACATACAGCTTGTTCATCGCATGGAAATCCTCCAGCGGATAATAACGCACCGCAGCCGAAGCTAACACCCCCATCCCCGATTGTTTCTGGTAAAAGCCCGTTCCCGGTGAGTCATTTTTGATGATATAACGGTTTCTGTTCAGGTTGGAAACCGTTGGCCCGAGCTCGATCTCGAAAGTCGTTTTGTCGTGAATGCGGTGTTCCCAGCTGAAATTGATCTCCCCGATCGCCATACGGAACGGATCGAACTTGAACGCGTTGTAATTCTCGACATTACGTTCCTGCTTCGGTTTTCTGACTTTCTTAGGCTTGCTGCTGTTAGTGCGATCCGATTGACGGACAACGATCACTTCCTGCTGTGCCTGGGCAGTGACTGTCAGCAGAGCGATAAATAGCGATTGGTAAATTCGTTTCATAGTTAGTTCATTAATTTCGGCTAAGGTCAGAAGTTCAGACCAATCGTTTGTTGCAATTTTCCGTACTCGATTTTTCGAGCCGTACAAAACCGCTTATTCTTTTACGACCACACGACGCTGATTCGGTCCATGAAGTGAAAGCTCGAGACCAATACCAACATAGCTTCTGCGCGGGTTGAGATTGCCTTTTACCGCGATGCCCAATCCGAAATAATGGAAACACATCGGCTTGATGTCGAGCTCAACCGGCAAGCCAACCGTTACGAACGGATCGCGGTGAACCGAGGGTGAGTAGCCCTGAACTCCATAAAACGTCGTTGTTTCTGCTCCGAAGACGCAGCTAACGCCCAAAGCAAATTCCATCACCATAAAGCGACGTGCTACCAGCCAGCCGAACAGGTAACCGGCATCGGAAACGTCGTAGCTCATGAATGCCTTGTTGTTAATCGTGCCTGTATAATTGTACCGAAACTGAATGTGTCGACGGTTTTTCGTCAGGTAATGAAGATTTACGCCGCCCATGATTCCGTAGCGCTCATTTTTCGTTAAAGCCGAACCGCCGGAAAGATCCATCCAGAACACATTCGGAACGGTGTGTTTCTCACTCTGCCATGGAGCGACATGCGGCATACGGCGACGTTCCTGTGCGAAACCGGCCGCAACGACGCATACGAACAATACAGACAGCATTCGTCCCCAAAAGGCAGAAGTTTGATTCATGATGGTGTTTTTATTGATGACCAAAAATAGAAAAAGCCCCTTTAACAGAGGCTTTCGAAACAAAATTCGTTCGTTAATTCCCGATCGTGACTTTCATACCGATCACACCGACAAAACGGGCGTAACGATTGGTAACAGGCTGCCAGGAATAGATCCACGTATCGGTATTGCCGTCATACATGGAATTGACATTGTATGTCTTCCCGAAATAGCTGCCGATTCCTGCTCCGACATAGTAATCGAAAGCGAAATTATCCGACAGCCAGGCCTGGTAGCCTACGTTAAACGAGAAAATGAGCTCGTCACTGTAACCACGGGTATCATTCAGGGATAAATTCTCTGCCGTAATGATCTCATTGTAACGGCGGTATTTGAATCGTGGTGAAACATACAGCTTGTTCATAGCGAAATAGTCTTCCAGCGGGTAAAAACGAACGGCTGCTGAAGCGAGCACCCCCATGGAAGAATTCCGGCGGTACGTTCCCATTCCATCTCCGGGTTGTGTATAGAATCGGTTTCGGCCAAGATTGGACACCGTTGGTCCCAATTCGATCTCAAATGTGGCTTTCTCATGGAAACGGTGTTCCCAACTGAAGTTGATCTCCCCGATCGCCATGCGGAACGGATCGAATTTAAAGGCATTGTAGTTCTCGACGTTGCGGTCAGGTTTCGGTGCCTTGCGCGGCTTTTTATAATCCGACTGGCGGACAATAACCACCTGTTCATCTTCCTGAGCGTTGGCTCCGAGTGCAATAAAGCTCAACAGGATCAATAGTGCTTTTTTCATAGTGTTGATTAAGATACATTCGTTAAACGCAAAAAACGCCGTGATAGTTCACAATGGTTGTTTTTTCATTCTAATTCCCCGCGAATTAGCGCGAATTTATCCAATAGCAATATGCTTTCCTTTGGCAGTGGCGTTTCCTCCTTTGATCAGCTCCAGATCGATGCGTCCTAGGTACAAGCCGCCGTAGCCAACCTGGTTCACGATTACATCCTGTCCGACACTGTTTTTCAACACTACCGGTTCTTCCAGGAACGTATGCGTATGTCCGCCGAGAATAATGTCGATGCCTTCCGTTGAAGCTGCCAGAACGCGGTCGGAAATCTGGTCGGTCGTGTATTCGAAGCCAAGATGCGATAAACAGATAATCACATCGCAGCCTTCTTTTTGCAAAGCTTTCACCTGTGCTTTGGCCGCACCGATCGGATCGTTGTAAACCATTCCTGCAGTATTCGCAGCCGGAACGAGTCCTTCGAGGTTGATCCCGATGCCAAACACGCCGATTTTCACCGGTCCGCGACGCAGAACGGTATACGGTTTCACTTCATCTTTCAGACAGGTCGAAGAAAAGTCGTAATTCGCCACAACGAACGGAAAGCTCGCGTGCTGACGTGCCGCTTTGAAACCTTCCAGACCGATATCGAAATCGTGGTTGCCCATCGTGGCGGCATCGTAGCGCAACTCCGTCATCGCTTTCATTTCCAGCACGCCCTTGAATTTATTGAAATAAGGCGTTCCCTGGAAAATATCGCCGGCGTCAAGCAGGATCACGTAATCTTCTTCCGCACGGATCTTTTCAACCTGCTGTGCACGTGCCGAAACGCCGCCCATATTCGGGAACTTCCCGTGGTTAGCTGGAAACGGATCCATGTTCGAATGCGTATCGTTGGTATGCAGAATGGTCAGCTTTACGGGCTTCTTCGAAGCACTCAGCAAGGAAGGACCCAATACGGCCGCTCCTGCCGCTACACCGGCCTGTTGAATGAATGTTCTTCTTTTCATTGTCTCACAATTGCACGCGCTCCTCCAGGAGCACCTGTATGTTCTGTTTCCGCACGATCTCTTCCAGAAGCAGGTCGCGCAGGAGCTTTGAAGTCATTTTTTTCTCCAAAGCGTCACCGAAAAAGTACATCTTATCACCTCCATTTGCAAGGAAATCCGATGTAATTATCCAGAAAAAGTTGGCGTTGGTAACAGCGTTATCCAGTAATAAACTGCCGTTCACCAGCTTAAACCCGGCGATAGGCTCTCCGCCCGTTCGCTGAATGTAGGCCTGTATTTCTGCCAGTTTTTCCACAGGCAATTTCAATGCCACAATCTGATTATCGAAGGGCATAACTTTGTAAACATCGCCAACTGTGAGCTGTCCTTTGGAGAACGAAGCACGCAATCCGCCGGTATTCAGCAGCGCGATCACAGGTAATTGTCGCTCGGTTTCCGTGAGCAGGCTGTCGCGACCGTACTGCAAAACGACATCGGCCACCCATTGTCCCATCAGGCTGTTCGGACGAGCTACGGCCATGTCGGATTCCGCGGTTCCGATCACTCTTCCCATTTCGAGCTGTAAAGCTCTTCGGTAAGGCGCCACGAGTGAATCCATTTCAACATCTGAAGCCGAGCCATCGACACGAATGCGCTCGGCATCGTGAGTGGCCACTTTATACGAAGAGCAGGCCAAAAGGCCTGCTCCCGCAATAATTATCAGTATGTATCTGACTGATTTCATGTTATTCGATGACCAACGATCGTTGTGCGACACCATACGGCGTGGTCACTCTGACCAGATAGGTTCCGGATTGCAGCGCTTCAACATTCAGCTGAACGAGCACCTGGTTGGAAGCCGAGCCGGATTGTACCGTGCGGCCCTGGATATCGATGATCTCGTAAGCAGAAATTGTCGTTGCATCCACGTGCAGCATCAATTCGTTTTTCGCAGGATTTGGATACGCGATGAAGGAAGCATTGAGCAATTCCTCTACATCTGCGAGGCAGCCTGCAGATTCGTATGACATATTGTTGAAGTTCACGTAGCAAACGTAGTTCACACTGTCAACAAACGGGTTGCGATTGCCTTGCAGGGAATCAACATAGTCGTTGCGCGCAATTTCGTAACCGTCAGGAAGATCCTGGAAGTGCCATTGCTTAAGAACATACTGGTTCTGTCCGTAGTTCAAAGATGCGCTGATCGGGTTCGGGAAGCCCCAGTTGTTGCCGTTAACGGTCGTGTAAGAGATCGCTTCGTACATCATTGCACGTGCAGCATCGCCTTTGTGCTCGTCGCGTGGCTCATAAACGAGATCGCCGTTAGCATCAAGACCGAATTTTGCTCCGAGGAACGTAGAAGAAACCGTTACCACTTCACCCAGCGGGTAGTTGCTGCGAACAGCATTCGCCTGGTTCTGGTTTGTCGGGAACAGGTGGTGGTAGTCGTTGTATTCCGGCAGATCCTGTGCAGGCTCGGTCGGCATCCAGCTGTGCGGGTACGAGTGCTCACGGCTGTAACCGTTGGACGTAAAGTCGAAAGGCTCTGTGTAGATTTTGTTCTCGCCGCTGTAAACGCAAGTGATAACGCGCTGGTTGTCGACCGTATCGCGTGCAGCGAATTTAGCGATCATCAGGTTTGCGTAGTTGCTGTAGAATTGCATCTGGTGCGGGTTCACATGGTTGTGAAGGTCGGCTACGAATGTCGGGCTGGAAGTAGAAATTCCCGCATACTCACCTGCCGGCATCATCGTAGCCGGTGTGGTCACGTTTCCTGTAAGCGGAGCCGTTGTGTTGTAGTTGCGGAATGTTCCCGAACCATTGTAAGTGTAAACAGCGAAGTAATAATTCGAAGAAGCCACGATGTGGTTCGGTGAGAAAGCCGTAGCTGTTCCGCTGAAAACCACCTGTGCATCGCCTACGTTATCACCGCGGTCGTATACCGTTCCGTCAACCGGAACCCCTGTAATAGCCGATCCTTTTTTACGAAGTACGAGGTAACCGTTCGGAGCCGGAGAAGCCGCTGTGAACGAACCGCTCAAACGGTAGGTTTTCACGTTAGCGAATTGCATGTTGGTTGCCTGTGCCGTCGGTTCTGTTGCCAGACCGCCGCCAATACCGTCGAGGTTGATCACATAGGAAGCTTCGTCGGCGTCGTCGCTGGCAATTGTCAATACAGCCGTGCGCGTTCCTGCAACGGAAGGTGTGAATTCCACGTTGAGCGCGCCTGTTCCGGCAGCAGCTACGGTTGCAGGGAAAGATGCCACGTTGTAGTCGGCAGCAGCAGGACCGGTGATCGTAGCCGAAGCAATGTTCAGCGTGTTTACCGTTCCGAGGTTTTCAATCGTAAAGACTACCGGAGTCATCGTGCTTACCGGCGAGCTCATTGAATGTGTTGCGCCGTTTACAAGCGTCGTTGCGCCCTGCTTCACGTTGATTTCCTGCTCAGGCGTTGCCGCACCTACAGCGATGTTTACGTTATCGATACCAACATTACCCGATACTTTCTGGGTATAGATAAAACGGATATAACGTGTGGAGCTGTTCGGAACGTCTGTCGTTGCGTTGTAAGCTCCGCCGCCCGGGATAGAAGTAAAGGTGTGCAAAGGTGTCCATGCGGTTCCGTTATCGGATTGCTCTACGGTGAATGTTCCTCCGGAGAAACCGTTTCCGGCGATATCATAGGTAAGATTGCCCGGGCTGCTGGCGAAATAGATCACCAGGTTGTCGCCTGTTCCGTCTAGTTTCAGTGCCGGAGCCGGGTTACCGGAAGCCGTGTAGTAATCCGTCCCGGTAGCTGTCCATCCGGTCGGGAAAGTCGTGGTGGCGAAGCCCCAGCTCGTAGGAAGCACTGCCTGTCCGAAAGCTGCCAGGCTTGTTACACCTGCCGCCAGCATTGAAAAGAGTATTTTTCTCATAGCTCTAATTTACGATTTTGAATCCGCCTTAGCGGTCTCTTTTTGTTTATTAATTCTGAAGGATCGCTCCTTTTCTCTGTTTAAAATTGTATCCCTGCTGCAAGGTTGAAGCGGAATCCTTGTCCGAACATAACGGATGCAGAAGTCGCATCGAAGTTTTGAGGTGCGTAGAAGTTGTCAGTCGCGTCGGACATATAAACCGAGTTCAACAGGTTCGTGATACTTCCGTTGACATACGTATCCACTTTACCGATCTTGAATCTGTAACCGGCGAAGAAGTTCACCAGTCCGTAAGAAGGCAGTTTCCAGGCTTCTCTTCCGGCGTTGGCGCCCTGCAGCGCAAACGGACTGAAGTTCGCATAGTAGCGGTCGAAGAACTGGTATTGCGCCTTGAAGTATAAGTGTTTGAGCGGCTCCCAGCGAACGCCTGCGTTGAGCATCGTCTGTGCCGCATCGCCTACGTGAACGCCCGTTGCATCGAAATCGAACGAATAGTTCAGGTCCGGAATGAAGATCGTTTCCGCTGAATTCCACGTCCAGTCACCGTAGGAGAACATGAATTCCGCCGACCATTTTTTGTTCAGCTGGTAAGCGATATCGACCTCAGCTCCCATGTGAACGGCATCCATTCCATTGATGTTGACATAAACGGAAGAGGTCGGGTCCTGCGGATCGGGAACGGATACTCCAAACGGGAACGGCTTGTTCTGCCAGTTGGTGAAGTAAGCGTTCAGATTCACGCCGAAACGGTTGGTTGCAAAGTTCCAGCCCGCTTCCGCAGCGACGATCTTTTCGTTCAGGATCTCGCGGAAAAAGGTGTTCGTGTTGTTGTCGATCACGTTACTGAACTGCGGCGTTCTGGACAGATAACCAAGGTTCATGTAAACGGTCGAATGCTCGTCGATCGTGAAGCTCGCACCGGCTTTGATGGTTCCGCCGAACAACGTTTTCCAGTCGGTATGGTTGTATTCCAGGCCTTCGGATTGCGCGGTGTACATCTGTCCGTTGTAATAAACGGTATCATTCGCCCCGATGCGCAACGTTGTATCCCCGACTTCGAGTACTTTTTTCTGGAAGTAGTCGATTCCTTTGTAAGAGTTGCTCACTCCGGAAACGTTGATGAAAGTCGTCCAGCGCGTAGTGGAATACTCCACTTGTCCGAACGCTCCGCCCCACTGCACGAGTCCGTCGCGGTGGTTGTTATACGTGTTCAGCGAGATTTTGTCGCCTTCACGTCGTACCGGTGAAGCGTTGTTTTGATCGGCGCCGTTTACGTAGTAATCACCGCCCAGCAAATCGCGGATTTCCTGGTAATGCGTTCCTTTATAGTAACGGTAATCGATACCTCCGGAGAACTGAAGGTCTTTGGAATATTCGTACTGGAATTGTCCGAGGTAGCCGGCCCAGAAGTGGTTGTTCACGCTGGAAACGAGCACTTGTGTGGATTTCAGCTCTGTCGGATGGTATTGCGGATCGACAGCAGGACCGCCGAACAGCTGATCTACCTGGTTCGCATGTACGATCGCATCCCAGTCGATCGTTCCTTCTTCGTTGAAAAGAATACCGCTGGAGTTGGAAAGGCGTGTGCCTCCACCACGACCGATGGAAAGGTAAGCGATATTGGAAATGGACAGTTTCTTGTTCACCGTCCAGAAGTCTTTCAAAGTAATTTGCGGCTTGTGGTAGTAGTTCAGACGCTCGTTCATGATCTCCTGCTTGCCGTTACGGGTGATGTAGCCCCAGTGCTGGTTGAAGCGGATACCGCGGTCCATGATCAGGTTGGAATCGATCGTTGCACCGTTTTCGCGGGCAATTTCAGAATCCCAGTACTGAATTTTCTGGTTGAAGGAACGCTGACCGTGTTGCTGCGGCGCACCGAATCCTGAGAGAGAAAGCAAATGTTTTTCAAATTTCTTCTGCACTTTGAGGTAATAGAATACCCCTTGTGTATTCGTTCCGTCGACCCAGCCGTCGCCTTGCTTGTACGAGCCGGAAGCCGTAACTCCCCAGCCGTTTTTCAGCATGCCGGAGTTGTAGGAAAGCGTTGAGCGGATGAAATTTCCCGTACCGTATTCCTGGCGGAAGGAAATCCCTTTGCGGCTGTTGATACCGGAAGTAATGATGTTGAGCGTACCACCGACAGACGGCATTGCGAGCTTCGTAGCTCCCAGACCGCGCTGGATCTGAATGTTGCTCGTGATCGCATCGAGACCGAACCAGTTGGACCAGTAGACCCAGCCGTTTTCCATATCGTTTACCGGCACACCGTCAATGAGCACACCGACGTTTCGCTGGTCGAAACCACGAACCGTGATACGCGAGTCGCCATCGCCACCACCGGTTTGCGTTGCGTAAACACCCGGTGTGGCGTTCAGGAGCATCGGCAGATCGCGGGAAGCAAGCTCTTCAGTGATTTTTGTTGCAGGAATTTTCGTGATCGCGATCGGTGTGCGTCGGCCGGTAGCGGCGTTTGCAATCACCTTAATTTCTTCGAGCTCAGTACTGGCTTTTTCTTCGCCGAGTGTGATGTCGACAATGACTTCTGGTCGGTTCACAACCACCTCTTTCACCAGCGTGTCGAAATCGAAAGCGATCACCTGGAGCGAGTACGTACCATAAGGCACATCTGCGAAGGCGTAATTTCCGTCGTCGTCGCATACGGTTTTAAAGCTTGGGCTCAACACCACGAGGCTTCCCGGAACGGGCTGCTCGGTAATGTCGGTGATCACACCTTTTACGGAACCGGTTTGCCCAAAGGCAAAGATCGGCAGGAAGATCAGTAAAAATGTAGGGATTCGGAGGAACATAAAACCACAAAAAAAGAGGCCGAATTGCTCCGGCCTCCAGTTAGAGTTGCTTATTTAACTACAATGCGTTTTGTCGTCACGGCACCGTTCGTTTGTACGATGCGCAGAATATACACGCCCCTGTCGTTGCTGTTGAAGCGTACGTTCATTACCGGGCTTCCTGCGTTGGCAACGCGACCGATCGTCTGACCGAGTGCGTTCACCACCTGTACTTCACGTACGGCTGCAGCGCCTTTGATATAAACGATTCCTTCGTTTACAGGGTTCGGGAATACAACGAGCTCTTCCTGTACCGGATTCTCAACAGACAGCGGGTTGCAGTTGCAATCGTGCTCGCCGAGGGAGAACCAGTTACCGAACAGGATAGGGTTTCCTTGCTGTGACTCGATCGTGTCGCCATTGCCGTCAACGAGGTAAGTTACAGCCGGGATAGAATCGTATTCAGCCAGCGGGTTGAACGAAGCAACCGGAGTAGCCACACCTTTCAGAACGGTAGCCTTACGGATCAGGGAATGATCAGCAGAAACTACCACACCCGCGCCGTTGTTATAAGGAGCCTGCGTAGACCAGCCTGTGTTCGGGCCCGGGTTTTCACCGATTTTACCGAAGATGTCGATGATCGCGAAGTTCGGAACGTTAGCCGGAGAAATAACTGTTGTAGAAGACAGACCGGCGAGATCGCCTTTTGCAAGAACAACGGCATCGTTTCCGTTCCAGTAAAATGCATCGGAAACATCGTAAACCGGGCTGAAGAAACCGTCTGCACGAGCCTGGAGTGAATCCCAGATCGGTGCTTCCTGACCTGTACCTGCAGGATCGAGCTTTTCAAGAACCGCTACAAACACGCCGTAAGCAGGAACCATTCCTTCCAGCTGAACGGAATTTTTCACCGTTGCGGAAGCAGAACCGTTCGAGTAACGTGCCACGAAATAATCGGACAGATCAACCGGTGTGCCTGTCGGGTTGTAGATTTCGAGCGCTTTGTTGTTAGACCAACCTTCCACGTACTCGGAAATGAAGATTTTGGAGCAATCCTGTGCATAAGTTGCGGACGCCAAAAGACTGAAAAAAAGTAACGCTTTTTTCATAGAAAGAAATTATTGGATTGTACTAATGATGCTTTTTCAAACAGGTTAAAAGAGATGCGGCCCACACAAGAAGCGGAAGAATAAATCGCCTGGCTTTGCACAGCGGCGGCTCTATTCATATGGGCAGACATTGCTTTAATTCATTGTTCCTGTTATTGTATTTTCACATGGTTTCAGTCTGGTAACTTACGCAGCCTCAAGGAGAACATGCAAAAACTTGTCGCAAAGGTAGGACATTTTATTCTTTGCATCATTATTGAATTGTTAACAATGAGAAAAGGTTTTACACCGTTCAGCTATCACACCCACACTAAAACAATTTAGCCTCATTTGTTTATGATCTATTATTGAAATCCTACAGTAAGTTTTTTTAACTTCTCGAAGCAAAATCAAACAGCAGGACTAAAGTCCTCACACTCGTTCACTCACACTCACACACAAACTGTTTCAACATGATCGTATTCAATAACCGATCCTACAGTGTGAGTTTGGGTGTGAGTGTGTTCTTCAATCCTTCAGTGTGAGTGTGTCTCTTCACATGCAAACTGTCTTAACATGATCGTATTCAATAACCAATCCTACAGTGTGAGTTGGCGTGTGAGTGTGTTCTTCAATCCTTCAGTGTGAGTTTGGGTGTGAGTGTGCGAATTACTCTGATGCCACAATTGGAATCCGACCGAAGACCAGAGACTGGCGACTGGAGACCGGATACTGAATTACCGTTTGGCACGATTATCGAACGCCCATCCGAAAATCCAATAAAGCACAAGCTCGTAGCATCTTTATTTGGTTATTTTTATCGCAAAATTGTTTTCATGAAGCATATCTTCCTGCTGGTCGCGCTCACCTTCATCGGCCATCTTTTCGGACAGAACGAGCTCACAGTCGAGCGCATCTGGAAATCTCCTGAGTTTTATGCCAAAGGCGTCGACGGCTTTGCGTCGCTTCCCGACGGCGAGCATTTCACCAAAATGGTCAACGAAGGCGGCAGTCTTGTGCTCAAGAAATATAGCTTCAAGGATTTCAACGGTGCCGGCACGACGCTGGTGAATTTCAGTGACATCAAGGTCGATGGAAAACAGCTCGAGATCGACGACGCCTCTCTGAACAAGGAAGGAACGCTTTTGCTGTTGATGACGAAAACCAATCCGATCTACCGTCACAGCTATGCGACCGTTTATTATGTCTACGATATCGCAGCGAAAAAAACGACTTTGCTCTACAGCACGGATGCTCCGCAAACACTGGCCACTTTTTCGCCTGATGGCAAGAAGATCGGTTTCGTTTCGGCTAACAACCTGTATGTAAAAGAGCTCGCTTCCGGTAAAATAACGCAGCTTACCAACGACGGAAAAACCAACGCGATCATCAATGGAACGACCGACTGGGTTTACGAAGAAGAATTCGCCATTACACAAGGATTTGCCTGGTCGCCGGATTCGAAATACGTTGCTTTCATGCGTTTCGACGAGTCCAACGTGCGCGAATTCGATATGGCGATGTACGGCGGTCTTTATCCGGAAGAATACCGCTTCAAATACCCGAAAGCGGGTGAAGACAACTCCAAGGTAAGCATGCACATTATTCCGGCTGAAGGCGGAAAAGCGGCAAGCGTAAACCTCGGTACTTACGAATACATTCCGCGCTTCCAGTGGTCGCCGGTAGCCAACGAGCTGATCGTTCTCACGATGAACCGTCACCAGAGCGAATTGAAATACCATCTGGTGAGCAATCCTGTCGCTCCTTCCGATAAAGTATTCTACCAGGAAAATTCCAAGACTTATATCGATATCGACAACAACCTCACGGTGCTTGCAGACGGCAAATCGCTGCTGCGCACAAGTGAAAAAGACGGCTATAACCACATTTACCAATTGCAGTTCGACGGTACGCAGCGTGCTGTGACGTCCGGCAGCTGGGATGTGATCGAGCTTTACGGCATCAACGAGAAAAAAGGACTCGTTTACTATGCTTCTGCGGAAGGCGGCGCGATCAACCGCTCGCTTTACGTGATTTCCCTCGACGGAAAGAAAAAAACGGCGCTGAGCCCACTGGAAGGAACGCACAATGCCCAGTTCTCAGAAGGATTCAATTACTTCATCCGCAATACGTCGACGGCGAACACGGTTCCGACTTACACGCTGTGTGACGCCAAAGGAAAAGAGCTGCTGGTGCTGGAAAACAATGACGATCTCCGCAAAAAGCTCGAAAGCATGAAGCTTTCCCCGAAAGAATTCATCCAGGTTCCGGGAGCTGACGGTACGATGCTGAATGCCTGGATCATCAAGCCTGCGAACTTCGATCCGAACAAAAAATACCCGGTTTACTTTAATGTATACTGCGGACCGGGCAGCAATACCGTTCAGAACGAATACGAAGGCGCGAACTATATGTATCACCAGCTTTTGGCACAGAAAGGCTACATCGTATTCAGTGTCGATCCGCGCGGAACCATGTACCGTGGCGAGGCGTTCAAGAAATCGACTTACCTGCAATTGGGTAAGCTCGAGACCGAAGACGTTATCGCAGCGGCAAAACACCTGCAAACATGGGCTTACGTCGACGCTCAGCGTATCGGGATCCAGGGGTGGAGCTACGGTGGCTTTATGACGGCGCTGGCCATGACCAAAGGCGCTGATGTCTTCAAAATGGGAATTTCGGTAGCCCCGGTAACCAACTGGCGTTACTACGACAATATCTACACCGAGCGTTTTATGCGTACGCCGCAGGAAAATGCTTCCGGTTACGACGACAACTCGCCGGTGAACCACGTAGCGAAGCTCAAAGGAAAGCTGCTGCTCATCCACGGTTCGGCCGACGACAACGTACATTACCAGAACAGTATGGAGCTGATCACCGCGCTGGTGAAAGCCAACAAGCAATTCGATCTGTTCATTTATCCGAACAAGAACCACGGTATTTACGGTGGCAACACGCGAAACCACCTCTTTACCATGATGCTCAACTATACGCTGGAGAATCTGTGATTACAGTGTGAGTAGGAGTGTGAGTTGGAGTGTGAGTGTGGAATTTGAATATAAAAATCAAGAAAGCGAGCCTGGTTCTCGCTTTCTTTTTGTGACGCTGATCCGCTGTCTGATCTGGTCAGGAATTAATACCGGCCTGTTATTGCTGATTCGTTTCCTCGATCACAACTTCCTGGTATCGGAAACGGTGCTTTCGGTGATACTCATTCCCGTCGGGCTGATCAACTGCGCCGTACTGATTTACGGCTTCTACAACCTAGGGCGTTTCAACCGGAACAATTTGCTGATCAGCATTTTCACGACGAGCAACTTTCTGCTCTTTCTGAGCATACTCAACAACCTCTACAGTCAGGCGGGACCTATCCTCAATTAACGTTTTCAGCTGCTCAAAAAAGATTTGACACTGATCACTTTCGGATATGTTTTTCTTTATTACTTTTAGGTCCGACTATCAAAAAGTATAAATTACGACAGCGATAACATGAGCGAGACTGCGAAAATCGAACTGGGAGGAAAAATGTATGAATTCCCCGTTGTTGAAGGCACAGAGAACGAAAAAGCCATCGACATCACCAAACTGCGCCAGGAAACCGGCTACATTACCATTGACTCCGGATACAAGAACACCGGTGCAACATTCAGTGCCATTACCTTCCTTGACGGTGAAGAAGGAATTCTTCGCTACCGCGGCTNNTCGTTCATCGAAGTAGCTTACCTGTTGATTTACGGTGAGCTTCCTACACAGGCTCAGCTCGACGATTTCTCATCGAACATCACCAAGCACACGCTCGTTCATGAAGACATGAAGCGTTTCTTCGAAGCGTATCCTGCAAAGGCGCACCCGATGGGCGTATTGTCTTCCATGATCTGCTCGCTGTCTACTTTTTACCCGGAATCACTCGATCCGAAT
>DJFN01000122.1 GCA_002432085.1 Flavobacteriales bacterium UBA5871 | reverse complement strand
TTCCAAACCATTATCAATGACCTCGAGAAAAACAAAATAGGCGAGCTGAACGAAAAGATTCACGGCAAGCGCGGGTTTGACTATCAGATCGACTACAACACCAAAAAGAAAGACGAAACCGAGCTCAAAATCAACAAAGAGGAAATGAATTATTCCTCGATGACGCAGTCGACCATCACGACCAGCTCGAAAGCACCGCGCAGTGTCAAAAAAGCACAGAAAAGAGCCCGGAAAAACGGCAGCGGTCCGCAGGATTACCAGCCGACGACCAGCTCGGGTAAACGACCACGTGGAAAGGAACAATCCGAGATCGTGGATCTCTACCGTCAATACGAAGGCTACAAACGCAAAATCGAAGAGCTCAAGCGTGAAAAACAGGAAGCTGTCGATCTGCTAGCCATTTATCAGCGCCGACTCGATTACTACAAGGAAATGATCGGCTACAATTGGGCCACGTATACCGTTAAAGACGGCTTGTATATGTTCCAGGATTCGACCACGTTCGACAGCTACACGCAGGAATTTACTTTCCGCGCCGATACGCTGAAAACGGGTTTTGAAGTGCGTTTGCTGTCCATTCCGTACAGTGCGCTTTCCAATGAAACAGACGAAGTCATGCTG
The DNA here is from genome assembly GCA_002432085.1 of Flavobacteriales bacterium UBA5871. GTDB lineage: Bacteria > Bacteroidota > Bacteroidia > Flavobacteriales_D > Crocinitomicaceae > Fluviicola. The sequence goes on along the minus strand of DJFN01000122.1, from coordinate 7,048 downwards.
CATGTGAACCTCATCGATGCCGAGCCCGGTTTCGACGCGCGTTTGCAGATCGACCTGAAGGATGTGTTCGCGTCAAATTCATGGACGCTCACACAGCCGTTGTTCAGCAGCGAAGACAGTGTGGCCGTGCGTCAGTTTTTCGAAGGCATGCTCGACAAAAAAACACCGTTTACGGCCATCGCCCGCGGACAAGGAGTAGGAGCGTGGAACGGCTTGCGCGTTGTGAAAGCGGAAGATCGCTCCGAATGGAACCAATACCGGGGAGCAACCGACGAACAACAGCAGCAAAACCGAATGAGCCCTGAAATGGTGCGTTTGCGCTCGTCTGAAGCGAATATCACGATCAATCGCGGTATTACGCTCGAGATCAACACCTATACCGATCCGGTCAAAACCAACCTCAAAGCGAAAAATCCGGACATCCAGTCGGGGATCGATCGTTACCGTCTTACCGGGAACGATTACCTGAGCGCGCTTCGTACGGCAGCCATTATCAAGCAGATGAAAGCCGAGCTGAACGTGCTGGCGGGGACTTATCTCGGCAGGGAAGAGGCGCGCATTGTGATCGACCGCATCAATAAACAGTTCGACAATATACGCGTGAGCTGCGGCCCGACGTCGTGGAAGTGGCAGGAATTACTCGGTGAGTAGATGCAGGAGCGCTCGCCTTTGGCGGCTTAAGGACTTCAGGAGCGTCCGCTGTGGCGGACTTTAAGAGTTCAAGACGTCAGGAGTTGTCCTAAAGTCTTAATATCCTGAAATCTTGATGTCTTTATGTCCTGAAGTCATGACATCCTGATGTCAACCCTGTAGTTTTTCCGCCAGATTAATAAAATACACCTGTTCCGTCGCCCGTGTAACCGCCGTATAGAGCCAGCGCAGAAAGGATTCGTCCAGCTGATCGTCTTCGATGTAGCCATGATCGATATAAACCGCCGACCATTGTCCGCCCTGGGCTTTGTGACACGTCACCGCATAGGCGAATTTGATCTGTAATGCGTTGAAATACGAGTTTTTCATGATCAGCTGATAACGCTTGCTTTTGTTGTGCTCGTGCATAAAATCCTTTTCAATCTCGAAGAACAATTCCCGCAGGAAATTCCGGTCGAGATTCGGCGCTTCGCTCATCAGCGTATCCATGAATGCCAGCGTTTCGAAACGGTCCATTTCCGGGTAATCGATCATGGAAACTTCGAGGTGCGCGAAACGAACGCCGTAAACGGTTTCGACGCGACGTACGCGGTGCACTTGCAGTAATTCGCCATTGGCCATAAATCCGGCCGGACTGAGCGGATCGAGCCAGAAATAGTTGTTCTTCACCACCATCAGGATGTCGCTGCCCACGAGCTCTTCTTCCATGTACAGAATCCGGTTGCGGATGTGCTGATTGTAAAGATTGGCGCGCTTATTCGAACGCGTCACGATCATCACTTCGTCGCGGCCAAAACGGTCATACGAGCTTTCGATGCTTTGGATCAGTTCATCGCCGGGAACGGCCTGCACATCGCGGAAACGATTCAGATCGAGCTTCGGTAATTTTCCTTGTCGCTGTGCCGAACGAACAGCCGTTGCGTGGGCCAGAATCCCCGATTCGCTTTCCTGGCGAACCACCGTCGTCAGTCCATACAGCGTGAACTGAACAGCCGGAAAATTGTGCTCGAGGTACTTGCTGCTCAGTGCCGGAGTTTCAGACGAGCCAACCGGTGGCAGCTGTCCTTCGTCGCCCAGCAGAATGAGCTTGCAGTTCTCACCCATGAATACGAATTGCATCACGTCTTCGAGCAGGTTCCTGGAAACCGTTCCGTCGGCTTGCAATGAAAAGTCACCGATCATCGACGCTTCATCGACAATGAAAACAGTGTTTTTCCATTTGTGCTGGCCCAGCGTGAGCTTCGTTGCGCCTTCAGGCGAAGTGGCGGTAAAGTAAATCCGTTTGTGAATAGTCGTTGCCGGCTCGCCCGATCGCAAAGCCAGAACTTTCGCGGCGCGTCCGGTCGGAGCCATCAGAATGGAACGAATCCGGTTGGCCTTCAGCGCTTTCGTGTAGGCGCCAAGGACCGAAGTTTTTCCCGTTCCGGCGTAGCCTTTCAGAACAAAACATGCTGGATTTTCCGGCGAAAAGGTAAATTCCACCAGCTCCGAGATCAGCTCTTGCTGTTCGGCATTCGGTTCGTGCTGGAAAAATCGCAGGAAATCCTGAAGACATTGCTGCTTCCGTTCGTTCATGATTTAAAATTAAACACATTTCGTTCACCTGCTTTCAGTCATTTTATTGTTTTGTCCTGAAGTCTTGATGTCCTTACATCCTAACCTCCAAAAATCGTACTTTTACGGTCGATGAACAGGAAACAGCTCATTATCGAATTAACAGACAGTCGGATGGCCGCTTTCGTTTCGGAATCGGGAACGCTGTCGCCGCTGGCCGAGCGCGTTTGCACGAATCGGTCGGACGAAGGCTACAAGCAAACGCTGCGAGATCTGGTCGGTGATTGCGGTGATCTGAACGATTTTGAAGCCTATTCCTGCTCGTTTTCCGATCCGAAATGTGCGCTCGTTCCCATGGCTTTGTTTGCCGAATCTTCTCCGGAAGCTTTGCTGGGACTGACCGTTCAGGAACAATTACCGAAAGGCGAAACGGATTACAACCGCCTGCCGGAATGGAACATCGTAAACGTTTACTATCTTCCTTCATGGGTGAAAGGCGTTCTGATCCTCAAAATGCCGCGAATCGTGATCCAGCATGAGCTCACACATTTGCTGCGACATCTGAATACCGGTTCTTCCGTGCCACTGCGCACGCATTTCATCCTCCAGGAAAATCATTTCTGCTGTGTGATTCGCAAAGACGGTCAGATCGTTCACGCGAGCTACCAGGAATACCAGACGGCGGAAGATGTGCTCTATCATTTGCTGTATTGCTTCCAGCACGAAAACATTACAACGAAAGGCGAGATCTTCATTCACGCTTCCACGGAACAGCAACAGGCAAAAACAAAGCAATTGAGTGAGCTCGCGGCAACCGTTCAATCCTTGAAAGAGCAGAAAATCACGACGCATTTTCAGGAACACCTTTTATTCCAGGAGCTATGCGTATAATCCGTGGAATCTATAAAGCGCGTCGTTTTTCGCCGCCGAAGAACTTTCCTTCGCGTCCAACGACCGATTACGCCAAGGAAGGACTGTTCAACGTGCTCGAGCACCGTCTCGATCTCGTTGATCTCGATATTCTCGACCTGTGTGCCGGCACAGGCAATATCACGCTGGAATTCCTTTCACGCGAAGCCGGAAATGTGACTGCTGTCGATCGCCATCCGTTGTGTATCCGCTACATCTATAAATGGTCGAAAGAGCTTGGAACCGGTCCTGAATTGCAGATTGCACAAAACGATGTTTTGCAGTTTGTGGCGAAAACCAAAGCGACCTACGATCTCATCTTTTCCGATCCGCCATACGATGCCACGTTTCACAAAGATCTCGTGAAAACCGTTCAGGAGCGCAATTTGTTGAACGAACACGGCTGGATGATCATCGAGCATGGACGACAAACCGATCTGAGCGAACTTCCCGGCTTCCTCGACGTCCGCAATTTCGGGAATGTCTATTTCAGCTTTTTCCGCCGCCCCGACGAAATAGAAACAACAAACGATTAACGATTTCCGCCTACGAATCATGAATTCTGACCAGTTGAGCTTTATGGAATAGTAAAGTGAATGGCCACCATATCCGCCACAGGTGCATAATTCGTGTTAATTCGCCAATTCGCTGGAAAGTGAGAAATCGAGAATAGTTGTCTGTAACCGCATTCCGTAAAACTTTGTTTCTTTGTACTGAACGCAGCTGACTGATCATGAAAAAAGCATGTTTCCCGGGATCGTTCGATCCGTTTACCAAAGGCCACGAAGACGTGGTGCGCAGAGGCCTTACGCTCTTCGATGAAGTAGTGATCGCTGTTGGCGTTAACAGTACGAAACAATCCATGTTCGACCTTGAAGCGCGGCTGCGACACATTCGTTCGCTTTTTGCCGACGAGAAACGTGTTTCAGTGGTGACTTACAGCGGCCTTACCGTCGACTTCTGCAAACAGCATAACTGCACGAACATCCTGCGCGGATTGCGCGATGCAAAGGATTTTCACTACGAGCATCCGATTGCTTTGCTGAACCGCGATATGGCAGATGTGGAAACCGTTTTCGTGTTGCCCGATCCGTCGCTCATGGCCATCAATTCGACCATAATCCGGGAGATTTTCAAAAATGGCGGGAAAATTGATGCCTATGTAACCAATATGCATCAACTCGTTAACTAAGGCATGAAGAGCTATTTCCTGGTTTTATCCGCTGTTGTTTTTCCTTTTATGTTGCTGGCCGAAGAAATCACGAAGGTTTCCGGTTACGCACCGAAATACGTTGGCAAACAGATCGAGATCTTCCAGATCATGGATTACATTTCCATGAAACAGGAACGAATCGCCACAGCTACGGTGAAAGAAGACAGCACATTCAGCTGCAGCTTTTACCTCGATGAAACGCGCAAGCTGATCATTGGCTCGAATAACAACACGGCCCATTTTTATGCAGTTCCGGGCGGAAGCTATGAAATTTATCTGCCGGATCGCAATCCGTATGATCCGTATCGGCCGCTGGGAAACCAGGTCGAGCTGACATTTATCGGGCTGGATTCCACCGATATCAATTACAAGATCCTGTCGTTCAACCGCTGGTCGGATGAATTTGTAGCGACGTTTTACACACGTAACAACGCAGAAGCGGTCTTTTTCTCCAAACGGCTCGATACCTTCAAGCTCGATGTGGAGAACTATTACAAGAACGATACGGCGGATAAATTTTTTCGGGCACACATCAAATTCAGCCTTGCCAAGCTGGACGATCTGCGTTTCCTTGGAAGTCGCAATCAGTATGAGAAATACGATTTCTATCTGAAAACGTATCCGGTTTATTACCAGAGCGATGCGTACATGGAATACGCGAAGCATTATTACGAAAAGCTGCTGCCGCGCCTGAGTCCGAAAATCAACGACGAAGTCTACCAGGCTTTGCTGAAATCCAGTCCGACGCTCATCATGCGGGCCTTCGCGCAGGAATACACGATGAACAACAACCGTCGATTGCGGGAGCTGATGATGATCAAAATTCTCAGCGAGGCGTATTACGATAAAGATTATCCGCAAACGAACATTCTTACCGTACTCGACAGCGTAGCCCGGTTTGCGCTTTTTGAAAGCAATAAGGTTGTTGCTGCGAATGTGATCACGCGTCTGACAGAGCTCGCAGCCGGTTCCCGCGCACCGGATTTCAACCTGCCGTCGACAAACGGAACGCTTCACAACCTGCAGCGTTACCAGGGAACTTATCTGTATTTGTTTTTCGTCGATCCGGACGCCGTGGAAACGAAAAAACAGCTTGATCTGTTGGTTCCGATTCATCAGCGTTACACATCGCAAGTGCGTTTCCTGATGGTCATCCGGAAGCAGGAGAAAAGCGATCAAAAATCCATCGAAGCCTTGCAGCAGTCGGTTCCGTGGGAAAGCGTCGTGGTCGATAACCGTCATGCGCTGTTCTCGGATTACCAGGTAACGAACGCGCCGTATTATACGCTGATCGATCCGACAGGCTACGTAGTAAGCTCGCCGGCACTTGGCCCCATCCCGAACGGACAATACGAAACGATCGATAAGACGTTTTTTTTGATTAAGAAAGCGCTCGAAGAAGGGAGGTAATCAGTCTTTCAGTCTCCAGTCACTGGTCTTCAGTCGGTCGGTCTGTAAAGCGAATCCTTTTCGATTTCATGGTTCTGCTTTGTGATCAGACTACGATTTTCGGTGTTTCCAAAGTCGGAATTTCTTTTGTGTAATCCGTCCGCCGAGGCGGTCGGTGCTTCGGATCACACTCAGTACGTCCCGTTGCTTTTATGCCTTTTGGGTGAAAGGATCTATAGGCCATTTGATGTTAGGACCAATAAGTCCTGAAATCTTAAAATCGGGAAGTCCGGAAGTCCAAAAATTGCCATTATTTTTGTACCTGTCTGCCGACAAAGGCGGGCCTCAAATCCCAGGCATGCGATACAATCTCAGCGAAATTACCGAAGTGATCCGCAACAGGCGGACGATCTATCCCGAACAATTCAGCGACCGCAAGGTACACCGCGAGCAAATCGAATTGCTGTTGAACAACGCCATCTGGGCACCGACTCACGGAATGACGCAGCCGTGGCGCTTTACGGTTTTCATGGGCGAATCGCTCTTCGATCTGTCTGAGAATCTTGGTCGTATCTACCTGGAAACCGTTCCGCCTGAAAAGCAGAACGATGCCAAATTTGCCAAGATCGTTTCCCGTCCGAAGCTGGCTTCTGCTGCGATTGCCATTTGCATGAAACGCGATCCGGACCGTCGCATCACCGAAATGGATGAAATGTGCGCTGTTGCCTGTGCGGTACAGAATATGCACCTGACCTGTACGGCTTACGGCCTTGGCGGTTTCTGGTCGACGCCGGGAATCATTCACACGGAGCAAATGCGCGCTTTCCTCGAGCTGGAAGAAGAAGACAAATGCCTCGGTATTTTCTACGTCGGCTATCCGGGAATAGAATGGCCGAAAGGACAACGCAAACCTATCGAATACCTGACGACGTGGAAATAAACAACCGTCACAACATCCCGATGACTCCAACGTTTCTACATTCTGCTACGTTTGATCTGACAAATAAACCCTTTTTACGTAGTTTGGCAGTATGAACAGATGGTTGCTTGCATTATTGGCCCTGGTTTTTAGCTCTGTGTCGATCGCCCAGGAAAAAGAAGACAAATACCCGTCTTATTTCNNTTTCCGAACAATTTCCTCGGATCCAAAACAACGACGTTTTCCGACACTTCACAAACACTCACAACGACGTTCAATCAGCAAACCGGTTTTATGTTCGGAGCTTCCGTACGCATAGGGCTCACCAAGCGCTTCAGCATTGAAACGGGGCTCACGCAGATTCGTCGCAACTTCTCGGTGAACTTTTCCGTGCCGGATTCGAGCATTAACGC
>DJFN01000071.1 GCA_002432085.1 Flavobacteriales bacterium UBA5871 | reverse complement strand
GAAGCTGCCGTCTTTGGCTTCCATACGGTAACGGAATTCACCGCCGTTTCGCAGATCGTTTTCTGCTACCGGCGTGTGCCAGTCCTCCGAAGCGCTGTTCCATTTCGATACGTGTTCCGGCGTGTTCCAGAAATCCCATACTTTTTCGACAGGTGCGTTAACGGTTGCGGATATCGTGATGCTTGTTGTTGCTCCCATGATCTGAAATTGTGTTTCACCAAAAATACATGATTTAAGAGCGTATTTCTGCGTTTTTCAGATCAATTTTTCGTTAGGCGATGCGCGTGATCGTTACTTCGAGCGAGCCGTCGTTGTTCTCGTAATAATGATAGTTGCGTATCCACGCATCGTTTGCAAAACAGACCAGCTCACCGTCTTTTCCAGGCCGGTAATCGGGGTTGAGCGTACCGATCTTGAAGTAAGTNNGCGTCAATAGAGCCAAGCAGCGCGAACCATTTCACGAACGGCATCCGGAAAAACGGTTTCATCAGGAAGTAAATCGGCAGCACGCGACCGTCTGCTGTAAACGGCTTCAGCGTGTCGTCTGTCCACGTTTGTTGGTGCGGCAACACTTCCAGACGGTAAACAGCGCCTTTCTTCAGCCGAATGCCGGTTTTATATGCAGGATCTTTCGCCGGGACCGTAAACTTAACCGGTATGCTCAGTTCTAGTTCCATAACTCAGATGTTGAGAAATTGCGTGATCTGATCGCGCGAGGAAACCAGCATCCACGCCGATAAATTGGAAGCCAGCTGCGCCTGCTCGATACTCAGATCGATCAGGTACGGGAAGTTTTCCACAAACGTGTTGAAGTGCGGGAAGTCTTTGCCGAAATCCTTGTTTTCCAGCCTCACCTTGATCTCATACGGCAATGTTTTTCGCCAGTCTTCCGGTAAGGAATTGTAAACCCAGCAAACGTCGACCGTCCAGCCGCCATGAATGTCGTGATGATCGTTGTCGACGACCGTATACGTTCCCGTGTGAACCGTCGGCTTGCCAACCTGTTGTTTCCGGAAAAGACTTTCGGCGAGCTCGAGGTATTGATTGCTGCTGTTGTCGAAAACGATGTTCTTGTCGAAGTCGTGATCGCCGTATTGATTTGGGATAGCCTTAAACAAAGCCGGAATCGACTCGGAAAGTTTGTATTCGTTCGGTCCTGTTTTTTCGATCGGTGTTTTTCCGTTGATGAACACGATGATCTTTTCCACTTTCCGACGCAGTAACGGCATCACGCCGAGGTTTTCGAGCAAACCGCCGTCACCGAAGTCGTAGGTTTTACCACGCAGTTTGGCGCCTTGTGCCAGTGGCGACCAATAGCTGTAATTTGGAAAGATTTGCGGCAGAACGAGCGCCCGACGGAAGAAATCGGCCGGAGCGGCACCGCTGGAACCGAGCATATCGGAAATCGTCAAACGGCGACGATCCAGGCGAACCTGTTTGTAAGGCATATCGTCGTCGGCTTCCGGAGCGTCGGAATCAAAGCCGTGTGGTTCCACGAAGCCGCCGCCGATATCGAATTTCTGATGCGCGCCGGCATTCGGGTACAATTTCCGGATTCCGCAATACAACGGTGTCATTTCAAACGGAATGCGCATTTCCACCGATCGCAAAATAGTTGTGTTCACGATCAGGTACGGACGATTCCGTTCCGAAACGGTGTAGAAATCATCGTAAGTGAGCCGGTCGTTGCGTTCCAGGATCGAACCCAGCGTGTCATCGTTCAGCGTGAAAAAGCTGTTGTCGTGAAGTAAAAAGCGTTTCAGGAAAATATCGCCGATGATTTCCGAGAATAGCTCGTCGCCTTTCAGAATATTGGAAAAGAGGTGCTTGAAAATGCCCGAATCGGCAATGGCCGAGGCCAGCGATTTAGGATTTTTGTTGGTCAGATCGTTCAGCGAAAGCATCGCCGGATCCTTGTAAAGACCGAGAAATTCGTCGTCTTCGATCGAGGCATCGAGGAAAATAAAAGGTGTCAATCCCCACGTACCGCCTGAAACCGACGAACAATAGCGAAACTGGTCGATCAGCCCGAGATGTTTCAGCGCCCGTAGCTGACCGAGCGTGAGAGAAGCAGAGCGCGTGCCGCCGCCGGAGAAAGCGAGTCCCCAGTTTTTGCGGCCGGCAATAGCCGGAATCGTTGTTTCAGGATAAGCAAAGTCGGCCGTGTTTCCGGGAATGATCTTCGCGTGTACGTACTTGGAATTAGTTGCCATAGCGGGATTTTTTAAGGATTAGCAGGCGGATTCGTTCCGGGCGCAGGCTCTGTCGTTTTAATACCTGCGTAGGTCAGTGAGCTGATGCCCATCAGGCCCATCATTGTTTCCGTAAACGAAGGCATTACGAGGTGCGTCATTACCTGGATGATGAAATAAATTGCCAGGAAAATGGTGAAAATGAAGAGCTGCAACCGGTGAAGACTGCTGTTGTTGCCGTCGTTGATAATATCGAGAATGGGATTCTGAGACAATTTGTTGTTAGCGATCAGATCATTGACAATCTGTTGCGGAGTGCGCGTATCGGGCTNNTGTGTAGGCTTGGGCGTGTCGAGCAATTTGCCGATGTAGAACGTACCGCCGCTGATGCCGAGGAGCGCGAGCACACTTCCGGATGGCGATGTCAGCACGTCGGTAATGGCCCAGATATGCAAAATGCCGAAAAAGACGACAATCAGCCAAAGCAGGAATTGCATGCGCGCCAGGCTGTAAGGAATATCGTGAATGTTGATCACGCCTTTTGCCGCATCCGTTTTGGCACCGTTGTAGGAAATTACTACGCCGTTTCGGGCGTAAAGGCTTACATCCCGGATCAATCCTTTGCCATAGCGGGCCAGTAAAAACAGGAGCATTAAAAAACCTGCATAGGCAATATAAGGCGTTAGTTTAAGGGAAGTATGGAGCTGGATGATGTGTGGTTTCCCATCCACTTTGTATTCGGTTTTCAGTGTTCCGAGGTTCACGCTCACATTGCGGTGAAATTTCCAGTAAGTCGGCCATGTATAGAATAGTTGCCATGGAGAAGTTTGGGCTGTGTCGCGTTCCAGCTGGAATACCACAAACGACTGCACCTGGTTAACATATATGACTTTCATATCCGGAAAACAGATGCCGCCCATCCAGAGACGCAAACTGTCTTTACGTGCAAGAGCAAAATCCATGTCTTCCCGGCGAATATCCACGATCACGTAATCGTCGGCATCCAGCTCGTCGCCTTTTACAGGGCTCTGGCGCTTATCGCCCCAATAATCGGGATTGAATTTACCGATCCGGTCTACGTGAACCTGTCTGGAAGGTGTGGTCACTGTTGCCGGTTTTGAATCAGTGGCTGCAGCTGCACCGGTTCCTGTTGGAGCTCCGGCAGCTGTCGTTGTATCGTTGTTCTGTGCCCAGGTGGCTGCCAGGAAGCAGCAGGTCAGGGCGAATGTTGTCAATGTTTTCATAAGTGTTGTGTTTTGATGTTTGAATCAGCAGCTATCGCATAACAACCTGCATCGATCAAAGCTATCCGTTTCGTTCTGCCGTGAAATCGCCTGTTTCTGTGGTTTTTGTCTCCCGGAAATCAGGGAGAAGAGTAGTCGTTGCAGGCACAACAAGGTGAAAGAATAGCAGCTCATGCAGTGAATAATTGACAGCTGAAAGATAGACAAATTTCCGTTTGAAGTCTGTGTGTAAATTATTCGTTTTCAGACTATTTTTCGACTTTTTCAAGTCCGGAACGCGGAAGCAGTAGTTGGTTCATCAGTGATGGAGTTTATCAGTGTTCCGGTCAAAACTACCCAACCGTTCCAAGATGTCTGAGCGTAGAAATACGGGTTTTGCCGAACAGCGGAATCTACGTTCTACTCACGGCTCTTTCAAATTGTCCATTGTCAATTCCCACACGGCCATTCGTCGGCTGCTATAGTTCCCCGTACGGATTCCTTCAACTGGATTGGGGTGGTGCCCTTATTATTCGTAAACAGGTTGATTTCCCAGAAACAGTTCTCCAGATCAACTGTATTCATTTCCTTTCTGTAATAAATCCTCTCCGGATCGTAGGGAGTCCATTCGGTCGTTGTATACCATCCCGAACCGAAATTTGCAGTTTCGCCCCGTTTTCCCCTCAGTTCCCGGCTGAATAGTTCTTTGCAGCTTTTGCAGAATGGCTCGTAGTAAAAGGTCCAGCTGCTTTCCGAGAGTTCCCAGTATTGCCGCAGGCCTTTAATCGTATCGCCAAAATAACTTTGTCCGTCGTGCCAGCTGTAATGCCGGTTGCTGTTCAGCTCCGACGAATCTTTGTTAATGATCGCAACATCCTTTGTAATAGTTACCGTCGACGGTCCTTTCCGATCGATAGAATACCTTGTGATCTGCAACGCCTGGCGCCAGCCGTATTCGTTATCCATACCGTCGTTCACATAGTAAGAGCCATCTTCGACCAGGTCTGTTCGCGTTATCAGCTGGTCGTTGCGGTAGTGAAGAATGAGCGAGGTATCGGTTATGTAATGCCAGTTATCCTGATCTTCTTTCCTGAATATCCAAACGCCCTCACGGCTTCCTTCACGATAGAATCGCTCCTGTGCCGGTTTCCCGTTTTCATACCAGAAACGCCAGGTCCCGTCGGGTTTTCCATTGCGGAAAGTGCCTTCGCAGAGTCGGTTTCCATTTTGGTAATGAGTGATGAAAGCTCCATTCTCGGGAATGACCGGCTTCTTCGACAGATCGGCTTTTTCGAGAAACTTTTTCCAGTTTCCGGTAGTAGTGTCTTTGTCAAAACCGTACATAACGACGGCCATATTGATCAATTCCGGTTCCTGTATGCCGTAGGTCAGTATTAAGTTGTCAAGTTGTTCAAACCGGGGAAAACATACCGGGAAGTAAGGAATCAGGTTTAAATGCAGCGATCGCAGCTCCGGCAATTCCAGCAGACTNNGACCGTCGAGCGTATACAGCTCGTGTGGCTGAATCGGCAAGCCGCCGTGTCCCCAATTGTAGACCATATACAGCGATGTCAGGCTTCGTCCCTTATAGATATTCGTCCACAGAAAAGGATCTCCCATATAGGCGAAAGTGAAGCAGTTCATACCGAATACACGGTGGTCTTTAAGATTTACATGAAATCCGAGGCTTCCGGGTTGGAACTGCAGTGTTTTAAGTCGGGGATAAGCGCTGAGATCCGGCAAGCCGCTGTGGACGTAGTCGAAATCCAGCCATTCGACCTTTCTTTTCTGGAAGGGGCTGAGATCCGGATCGCCGATCATAAAAAGACGGTCAGATGACAGCTTGGGACTGGCGTAATCAGCATCAATTGTATAAGGAGCATCGGTAATTCCGTTCCCTGTTTTATCCAGTGTGATTTGCCGGTAGTTCTGGTAACCGGGACTGATTTTTTCGGATGATACCATGTGGCTGAAGTAGATATCGGCCGGATATTCGGAAAGCATGCCATCCAATGAAAAAGCCAGTTTCCTGCTTATGCGTATACAGATCGTCGTCTGCCGTTCTTCGGGATTGTTTCCCATAACGAAAACACCATCCCGTCCGGATTCGCGCTCATCGATCATGCGTTGTCCGACTGCAGGAAAGTTCCAGAACATTGTTGCAATGAACAAAAAGGTGTAACGGTAGAATTGCATAGTTTTCAGTTGGTGACCTGCCTGCAAACGTAAAAAATAGAATTTGTTACCTGAACCGATTAGTGGATGAGCTGTAAATGACTTTATGAACGATCTGAGAATGAAAATCTGCTGCGTAGCTGTAATGCTGTTCTGTCGATTGGCGTTGATTGCGCAGACGGATTCTTTAACTACGACGGGAAAATATCCGTTTGACAAAAGCATGCAACAAGTGACGGATTGGGATTCCGTCGTTCCGATTGCACGGCAGATGAATGAAGTACTGAAAGACACGGTTGCGATCGCCGATTCGGCTATTGCAAAAGACGCGACTTTCTGGCGTTGTGTCTGGCACAGCGACCATACGCAAAGCGGTTCTATATCGATGAGTCAGCCGCATTTCCACGATTTTTATTTTCAAAACACCGACAGCACCGAATTTTTTACAACGCAAGCCATCGTTGAGGCGTTTCGGTCGGATAGCCTGACAAACGATGCGTTTCTCCACCGCACCGATGGAGCATGGCATTACTTCCGGTCAGGCGATTTCCTCGTTGCAGAATGGACGCTGAATCCCGAAGCGCTGCAGAAAATCAGCGAAAGTAATTACTACTATAACCACCAGGCCCGCTATTTCTTCAAACGCAAGACCATCCCGTTTCCGCTGACAGCGGCGCCTGAGTCTGCCGCAACGCTGCACGGCTATTTTCCTTTCGCGGAGCAGATGAAAGATGTAACAGATCGCGCTACGGCTGAAAAAATCCGTGATCAGATGGATTCGTTGCGAATCGAAACACAACCCGTAGACGCTCTATTCGGCTCGGAAAACGATACCACGATCTGGCATTTCACCTGGTTCGATTATTACACGCAGAGCGGCTACAGGACCCAAAGCCAGATTTTCCGGCTCGAAAGATGTTATCAGGCTATCAATTCTTTCCGAACGTTCACCGGTTCGGAAATAGCAAACGCATTCGGGCTCGATAGCTTATTTCTGCCCGGCAGCTTTTACAGCGACGCAAAGCTCGGAGAAGGGTGGTGGCGCGCTTCCCGAAAAGACGAATACCTTATTGTGGAATGGATTCCGAACATCATCGTACCCGGAAAAAGGTCCCGCAACAAGCTCGAATACAGCAGCTACAAACACTTTCGCTACTTCTTTAAACAAGCAGAATAAAGCAATTGTCATTGTCCACTGTCAATTGACAATTGCCCAGCAAACGAATTCCCCTCATTCAACGTTTAAGCAATATGAGAAAAGCCAGTCTTATTCTGTTGACCGCTTTGCTTGCAGTTGCCTGTAAGAAAGAAACTTGTGAAAACTACAAGCCGCACGTACACGTTACGCAGCACGCCAGTATGGATCAATACGAATTCCAGCCAGGAACGTATTGGGTTTATCAAAATCCGGAAACCCTGGCGCTCGATAGCCAGGCTGTGATTTCAACGGTCGACAACAGCTTCAAAGGCGAATATCCGAGTGAATGCTCCGGCGGATCGGATGTTCAGGAAAACCGCATCACCGTCAAAAGCTTCCTGACCAATACCGAATACGATTACCTGCTCATCCATGCGGGCCTGTACAAAGATTCCGCAGCGGCAGGAAATCATAATGGACGTCTTATTTACAGCGGGACTAGTACTTATGGTGACGAATACACGGTCCATATTGAAGTCCTGCCGTCGCTTACATTAAACGGTCATACGTTCACGGATGTGAAGAAAGTGCTTGTAAAAACCATTCCCGGAACTTCCTTCAATCTTTCCGATCACGACATCTATATGTACTTTGCCGATTCCGTTGGACTCATCAAATGGGAAGAAGACTTAGGTGGTGGAACGATGAACACCTGGGAGATCAAGTCGTGGAGTGTGGTGTTGTAAAGTCGCGTTATGGCCAATTGATTTCAGAATTTTTGGGTCATTTTGACGAAGGTATTTTCATCTTTTGAGTTATGTTCTTCAACAGGTTTTCGGCGTTCGCACTGCCTAAATTCGTTGCTTTCTCCAATGATTTTATCGCTTTATCCATTTTACCTTGTTTAAGGTATATGCCACCGCGTGTCAAATGAAGACCGCTGAAATCCGGATTGATTTTCTCGACTCTATCCAGGTAGTACAAAGCGAGATCATGCTTCCGCGCTCTTAAATAGCACAAAGCCATATTGTACTGTATTTTGTGGTTCTCAGGGAATTGATCTACAATAGACTGAAAAAGTTTTCTGGCTCTGCGATTTTTATTCAGTCTGAAATATGCATACGCAAGGTTGGCTTTGCTGTGATCGGTTTTGTAATTCGATCGTAACGCGGTCTGGTATACTTTGATCGCTTCTTTATACCGGTATCTGAGTAATAAGCAATCGCCCAGCATTATATACACAGGTGCGAAGAATTTATTGATCGAAATCGTCTGTTCACATTCGTTGATGCATTCATCAATGTCAAATTGCTTAAAATACAACAATGCCCGTGAAAGCTTGTAAAAGAACTTGTCAAGGTTTTCGGGGAATTTGTGGTAGTCAGTTGTATCAAGTTCTGCGAGTAAAGCCTCGCTGTCTTCATGTTTGATCCTATCTGCCAGGCGTATGAATTTATGAATAAAGAAATTGGGATAGAACTCGTACACATTGTCAAATATGGATAATGCTTCGTCCAATTTGTCATCCTGCCATAGTCTGACAGCGATAAGAAATTGCTCGCCAAAGTATTGTCTGACTTCTTCCTTATAAGGTTCAAGCAGACGACTTCCTTTAAGGAATTCCTGAAGATTGATAAAGCTATGTCGTTCAAAGTCGGGATTTTCCATTTACGGAGAGTTGAAATTGCAACTTTCACACTCAAGTCTAACGCTCACACTGAAAAAGAGCTAGTGTGAGTGTGAGGGACAACAAAAAAGCGAGTAACTGCTTTCGCACTCACTCGCTCTTTTTGTTGTGATTCGGCTGGGATTCGAACCCAGGACCCATACATTAAAAGTGTATTGCTCTACCAGCTGAGCTACCGAATCATTGTCTCGTTAGACGGGTGCAAAGATAGGTCTATTTTAGATTCTCGCAATAGCAGCGACTATTTTTTCTCGAAAAAAATACAGGTAGTTTAACCGGAAAAGCCTGTTTCCGGGCTGTTTCGGGCTGTTTTTGAACGGGTTGACGTGTAAAAAACCATCACCCGATAAATTGCACTTTCCTGCAGCAGAACGTATTTTTGCAGTCAATGAGCAGGAAAAGGAGAGGCATACGCTGGGCCAAACGCATCGCGGTGGCACTGACATTCAACTGGGCGCTGGCACTGGCGGTCTTTTTCGCCGATCCTGCCTGGACGAAAAAACAGCTCACCCGCTGCTACAACTGGGCTACCAATACGACTTTTGAGCAGAAAAAACCGGCAGAGCCTTGCAAGCCTTACGAATCCTACGCGTGGCGCTTGTCCGATAGCCTGGCGCAATACTGGGCACATTCCTGCAAAGAAGGCATTCCCGAATTGCGCTTCGTGCGGGAAATCGACGGAATGATCCGCAAAGGCCGACTTATAGAAATCGCGTCCACGAAAACCTACGCCGTCGATACGATGCGCTATTCGTTTCCTTAC
Organism: Flavobacteriales bacterium UBA5871; assembly: GCA_002432085.1. GTDB lineage: Bacteria > Bacteroidota > Bacteroidia > Flavobacteriales_D > Crocinitomicaceae > Fluviicola. The sequence continues at coordinate 21,735 of DJFN01000071.1, read as the reverse complement.
GCCGTTCCGAAAACCCGGCAGCTGATAGATACCATCGCCGAGCGTTTCCAGAAAAAACTGATCAACACCGATCTTTACGGTGCAAAACTCGTCGTGACTTCCGTACTGCGCACCAGGAGCTCCGTTGCCCGCTTGCGTCGTCATAACCGCAATGCCATTCGTCAGAGTGCCCATTTACACGGAACGACCTTCGACCTTTCCTACAGTTCCTACGAATTCAAGCGACCATTAACCGCCGCCGAAGCAGAACACCTCCGAGAAGTTCTCGCCATAACCCTTTACGAGCTCCGCGCTGAACAAAAATGCTGGGTCACCTACGAAATCTATCAGACCTGCTTCCACGTCGTCACCCGGTAATTGGTTTCCAGTCTCCGGTTTTTCAGTCTCCAGTAAGTGCAACCAACCCACAACTCATCGATTATCCGTTTGATCTGCGGGAAACTATACCTAGTACTTCACTCCTCAATAACCAGTTCTCCAATCAATAAACATCCAACTACCACCCAGCTCAGCGAACATCTGCGGAATCTGCGGAAGACCACTACCCAGCACGTCGCCCCTTCGACTACTTCTCACGCCTCATTACCACCAACTTTTCAATTTTCCATTTAAAATTCTGACGAGCTTCCGAAAATGAATCCCCTTGCTAATTCATAATTGCTAATTCATCATTCCTTTTAACAAGCCAATAACAACCTCCTGAAAACCACCCGTCAAAATAAATCGTACCTTTCAGTAATACTTTCGTCTTATAGATGAATCGAACGATTGAAACCAACACGATGAAAAAAATCGCATCTGTCATGATTCTGCTGTTCCTCGCAATGACCGGGGCCCAGGCACAGATTCAGTTTGAAACCGGTACGCTGGCTGCAGCACTGGCAAAAGGAAAAAAGGAAAACAAGCCTGTCTTTGTAGACGTTTACGCCGTTTGGTGTGGACCGTGTAAGCGCATGGCTGCTACTGCTTTCAAAGATCCGCAGGTGTCGGCTTATTACAACGAGAATTTCATCAGCATTCAGATCGATGCCGAGCACGCAGCAGATGGACCTTCAACTGCGATGACTTATCAGGTAAATGCTTATCCGACCCTGTTGTACTTCACACCTGATGGTCAACTGGCGAAAAAAGTCGTGGGTGCGATGGACGCCCAGATGCTCCTTGCTCGCGGTGAAGAAGTGGCCTATCCGGAGAAATCACCTGGATTCATTACTGCGAAAGCCTATCACGACTCAAAGAAAACGCGTAACGATCTGAAGACTTATATCGGGGCGCTGATCGATATCGACAGTGATTCGGCTGATGCTTATACGGCGACGTATTACCAGAAATACAAAGATCTGAATCTCGACGATGAGGTGGAATTCGAAGTGTTTTTCATGCAGGAAAACGATCCGGAGTCTGCACTCGGCAAACAATTCATCGAGCATCCTGAAAAAGTAGATCCTTCTGTTTATGCAGGGAAAATTCAACAGTTCGTACAGGAATCGTTCACTGCGGCCGTTGAAGCCAAAGATTTTTCTATCGTGGAAAAAACGATCCGCTTAACGCTTCCCCACTTGCAAAAAGCCATGGACGGCGTTCCGGATGTAGAAACCTATCTGCAATACGTCCGCTCGGAATACGACAAACAAGTCAATTGACAAATGACATTTTACAATTGACAATTTATTGTCAACTGTCCATTGATCATTGAGGGCATTCCCCCTTCGTATACTTCGTGATCCCATGACATTGGGCTGAACACGCATTGCCGTAAGTTTTGCCGTTGCAGCCGCAAACCGGGTCGTATTGCATCGTACATGCGCAGTCTTCCTTGATATTTTCGACACAGTCTTTCTTATCGCATTTCTGCGGCGTTGCACCTAATGAGATGACAGCGAGGATGATGAGGGCCTNNAAAACAGCATCGATAACCTGGGCCATGCGAAACAGATCGAGCTTGTCCATCGTGTCGCCGGATTCGTGGTAGTTGCCGTTGCGGTAGAACGCCGTATCGGTCACCATCACAGCGCTGAAGCCTTTTTCCCAATAACTGGCGTGATCGGAGAAATCGATGCCCTGCAGGCCTTTCGGCCCTTTAAAGCGTTTGGCTTTGACTTTGCTCACTTTCTTGAAACGCCTGGCGAACGAACGAGCAAATTTACCCGGTGAAAATTTGTTTACGACCGTAATATAATCGCCTTTCTTGCCGTAAAACCACGAAAGGAATTTCATCGGATAAGCCTGCGTGTTTTCGCCGTCGTCGAAGTAGCCGATCATTTCCAGGCAAATCATTCCCACAACGTTTACCTTATCGTCTACGAGCGATTGCGCGTGAATGTGGCTTCCCATATATTCGGATCGGAAAAACGGCGGTTCTTCCAGTGTATAAGCCACCAGGTCGATGCGTTTGTTCAGTTTTCGGCCTTTCAGCTGACGGGCAATCTCGAGCAGTCCCGTAACTCCGCTGGCGTTGTCGTCTGCGCCTTCCTGGCTTCCGCAAACGTCGTAATGCGCACCGATAATCAGTCGCGCGCTGTTTTCCGTTCCAAACGAAGCAATGACATTCGTATACAAGCGCTCACCGATCTTGAACGGCTGAAAGAAAACCGTGTCGGCATAAGGCAGAAATTCGTTGTGGATGTATGCGGCGATATCTTGTAGCTGCGCGATATTCTCATAATTCCGGAACTCGGGCGTTTTCGTGATCGCTGTCAGATGTCGGCGAATAATAGCCGTGTCGCTCTGGCTATGAGCGAAGAACGGGAAGAGGAACAGGATAAAAAACAGGCGTTTCATGCTACAAAGGTTCAAAATCGACATGGAAATGGTCATCGTGCAAGCGGTTGATCAGCGGCGTCAGTTTTTGCGCGAAATAAATCCCTGTAGTTTTCAGTCGTTTACCGTATTCAGAAGCGAATAATTCGTCTTTCAGCTCCATGCGGAAAATGACCTTGCTGATCTTCAATCCGTTAGCTCGAGCCGTTTTTTCCAGCAAAAGAATGTGTTGCGCCATGGTTTCGAAATCGATGGAAACTCCCGCATCTTTTTTGTAACGTCCGGCATCATCGAAATCCATGAAATAGTGCGGCGCACCGGCGTAATCGTAATCGAGGCATTGCTTTCCATCGCGCTGAAGCGGCGTCATAAAATCCACACTCATGCCGTTCTGATGCGTAATATGCGGATGGATCTTGCCGCCTTTTTTCTTCGAGCATTCCATCAGTCCGAACAATTTGCCCGGCAACTGTTTTTCAAGCAATGTATAAGTTTCCAAAATGGTTTTCAGCACGTTTTCATGAACGAAACAGCGTCCGCGCATGTAGCTGGCGGTGTCGAAATAGTGAAAGTTCGGTCCGGAAAAAGGAACGATACGACCATGTTCCAGACTGCCGTTGTCGACTGTTCCAACCGAACGACTCGGACGCGTTTCCCTGTTGTTTCGCTGAAAATGTTCCTCGATCTCACTCAGTACAGGTGCTTTAGCAGCCGTTGGAGCAGGAGTAGGAACAGCATTTTCATTCTGACAAGCCAAAAGGATGAGGAAAAGAAGTGCCGGCAGCAGGTATTTCATAAACAGGTCTTTGGTCGGTTGAAAGTACAAACTTTCTCGAAATCCGGTATGGAATCATCCTCCCCCTTGATCCCCCTCCGAAGAGGGAGTGATTTCCTAGTGAATAACTTTTCATTATTTCTCCCGTAAAACGTCATCAGAGCCGTTCCAGGTCTTATTTTTGCTCCGAACGGCTAAAAACTGTTACGCACACGAAAGGAATGAGAGAACTGATTAACCAATTACTGGGGGAATTCGAGCACTTGCTCGGAAAGTTCAGTTTGCCGTTACAGAATCAGATCCTGACCTTTTCCCTGTTGTTGCTTATCATCCTGCTTTCGCCGATTATCCTGCGAAAATTCCGTATTCCGGCGCTGATCGGTCTTATTATTTCCGGTGTGATCATCGGACCGAAAGGCTTGAACGTGATCGGCGAATCCTTGCTCAGCTCTTCCGGCTGGGTGAAGCTTTTTTCCACTTTCGGCTTGCTTTACATCATGTTCATGGCCGGGCTGGAGCTCGATATGCAGGAATTTCGCCGCTACCGGAACAAATCCATCGTCTTCGGCGTCCTCACGTTTTTCATTCCCTTATTGCTCGGTTATCCGATCTGCCGGTACGCGCTCGGTCTGAATGAAATGGCCAGCCTTTTGACGGCCAGTATGTTTGCCACGCATACGCTGGTGGCTTATCCGATCGTGAGCAAATACGGTATTTCAAAATCCGAAGCTGTGGCGATCGCCATTGGTGGGACGATCCTCACCGATACGGCTGTGCTCATTATACTGGCGGTAATTTCCGGCTCGGATAATGGCGAGATCAATACAAACGTGCTGATTCACCTCGGGATCACGCTCACCATCTTCAGCCTCATCATGTTCTGGCTGGTGCCCATTCTCGCACGCTGGTTTTTCAGCAAGCTGGAATCGGAAAAGTCTTCACACTACATTTTCGTTCTTTCCATCCTGTTCTTTGCGGCCTTTCTCGCTGAAGCAGCCGGTATCGAAAGCATCATCGGCGCCTTCGTGGCGGGATTGGTGCTCAATCGCCTGATTCCGCATACATCGGCGTTGATGAATCGCATCGAATTCATCGGGAACTCGCTGTTTATTCCGTTTTTCCTGATCTCGGTAGGAATGGTCGTAGACGTGAAAGCGCTGGTACAGGATCCGTGGGCGTGGGCGATCGCCGGAATCCTGACATCTTTTGCTATTCTCAGTAAATTTTCCGCAGCGTGGATCACGCAGCTCATTTTCAAAATGACCGGAACCGAGCGACAGGTAATGTTCGGACTCAGTACGGCCCACGCAGCTGCAACACTGGCAGTGATCACGGTCGGTTATGAAATGAAAATCCTGTCGATCGACATCGTAAACGGTACCGTAATTCTCATTCTCATCACGAGTATGACAGCTTCGTTCGTGACGGAAATCGCCGGTAAAAAGCTTCTCATCCAGCAATCGAAAAACGAGCCGCTGGAAGGACCGGCATTGCGTAGCCAGCACTTGCTGGTGGCCGCCAACGAATTAAAAGGGAATGAGCTGTTGCTCGATTTCTCCATCCTGATCACCGACAAAAAAGTGATCAACCCGATTTCGGTGGTGAGCGTGCTCGATAACGACGGCGAGGCCGAGAAGCGTATTCGTCGTTCGCGCAAGCACATGGACGATTTCATCCATCACTATTCGGCCGGTGAAATTTCCGTGCAGGCCATGGCGACCATCGATCACAATTTTTCCAGTGGAATTTCGCGCGTTTCGAAAGAATTGGTGGCCGATATCGTGCTTCTCAACGACGATTCGAAACTGAACCTGTTGAAACGCCTGGTAGGGGACGACCGCGAGCATCTGCTCGATGTTTGTGAAAAGACCGTCTTCTTCTGCCAGTTCGATCACAGTTTTACACATTACCGCGAGATCGTGGTGGTTTGTCCACCGCTGGCCCAGGTCGAAACGAGCTTTAATCAATGGCTGGAGCGCATTTTCCGTATGGCCAAGGAATTGAATTGTTCGGTGGAAATTCTGGCGCCGCAGGAAACGTTCGACAAGATCAACGCCTATAAGCAGTTCCGGAAATTTGCTTTCGACATGAAACACACGGCTATCAGTCATCCGGACGAAGCTTTGCAGCTGCTCGAACAAAAAGGCAACGAAACGTTTTTGGTAAGCGTGTTTGCACGAAAAGGTGCTGTTTCTTCCTTTATCGGAATGGATTTGCTGCCATCGCGCATGGAAAAACAACTTTCCGGAATGGACCGTATTTTTATCTACCCGGCACAGCAAGCTGTCGATACAGTGTTCGGTTCCTACGACGACATGAACGCCGGACCGATCGGAGTCGGCGTCGAAACCATCCAGCAGCTTTCGAAAGAAGTCAGCGGCATCTTCCGCAAACAGAAAAAGAAGTAATCAATTACCACCATCTTATTCGGAACTTCTTGATAATTGATAATTCCTCAACTGATAATTATCTTGTCTAGTCTAGTGTCTGGCTACTCCTAAATGTTTCCCTTCAATGATCTTCTCCGCCCGTTCGATCTCCTGTTCCGTTCCGTTAATGAACATCAGGAAATTTCCCTCTTTGATGTGTTCTTCGTAGATCACGTGGTCTTCCTTCACGCCCATTTCGAGCAGAATCGTCGCCGTACCGCCAGCGATGAGCCCGAAGTCGAAGCCTGCAAGCGCTCCCACGATCGCTCCGGCGCCGAACAGCACGCCCAATCCCGGAATGGCAAACAAACCGATCCCGGTCATCAGTCCGATCGAGGTTCCGATCACCGTTCCGGCTACAGTTGGCGCTGCAATGAGCGCTTTATTGGATTTCACATGCACTTTATCGTCGATGATCTCTGCTTTGCCGATCAGGGAGATTTTATTGATGTTAACGCCTCCGTTTTTTAAGGCTTCCAGTGCGTGAATGGCGTCGTCGTGCGAACTGAAAACAGCTATACTCTTTTTCATAACGGTGTATTTTTTAATCAGGAACCGACCGTCAGTTCCCATACAAAATACCGCTAAATGCGCTTTGTTATTCAGCTTTTTACGTTAAAAAGAATTAAAATGAAACGGAAGTTTCAGAAGAGCTTCAGCTGTGTTTTTTCAGCAGCCCGCTGTTGTGGTTGTCGAATCGTTTTCTCCGGGAACTGTCCCGCAACGACGTGAAAAAGGGGAGAAGCTTCATCGCGCGAAGCTACTTTCACAAACGTACTTCCGGCAACGTTGTCGAACAGTTCTTCCACGAGCTCAGGCGAATTGTTGTCGCGTGAAAGGTGGCTGAGCAGTAAATGGCTCAACGATTCCGAACGGTGATTGAGGAACAGCTCGAGCGCTTTCGCATTCGACAAATGGCCTTTTCCTCCACGGATACGGTTCTTCAGCGGCCACGGATAGCGGCCTTTTTCGAGCATGTCGTCGTCGTAATTGGCTTCCAGGAAAACCGCGTCGCAGCGACTGAAATGATGCACAACGCGCTCGCAGCAATCGCCGATATCGGTAAAAACGCCGATCGTAACGCCGTTTCCGCTGACCGTAAAGCTGTGCGGATCGCTCGCATCGTGGAATTTGCCGAAAGCCGTGATGGCCAGATCGCCGATTGCGATTACTTCATCGGACTCGAAATGGCGCACCAGCGATGATGCAAGATTCAATCGTCCCGAGGCAAGCGTGCGCGGCGTAATGTAAACCGGCAGCTGGTATTTTTTCGCCAACACTTCCACGCCTTTGATGTGGTCCGTGTGCTCGTGGGAAATAAACACCGCGCGGATCAGCGTCGGCGATAGATTCAGCCCGGCAAGTCGTTTCTCCGTCTCACGGCAGGAAAGTCCCGCATCGACCAGTACAGCCTCGGTTTCGTTTCCGATATAATAGCTGTTTCCGTTACTGCCGGAATTCAATGAAGCGATGCGAAGAGACATGGTGCAAAGTTAAGGGAAAGTTCAGGAGTTGGAAGTTAGAAGTTAGAAGTTGCTGAGTTGGAAGTTGGAAGTTGAAAGTTGCCGGTCGGGAGTTCGCGCGTTTATAGCTTCCGGCAGCAATACGAACTCTGCAAATGAAAACTACAGCTAATACGTATCTGTAACAGGATGACTTTGTTTACTTTTAATCGAAATAATTTATCTTAAATTGAAACATACGTATTGAAAATGTATAAATTTGAAAACTGAACACTAATTTTGTTTGTGTTGACGTTATTGTTTGTATACACTTCTAAAAATACACCACGTTCACGAGACCATGAAGGACTGAACCTCCGGCACATCGCTCTCCACTATTATTCACTAAAGCTTAGATTATGAAAAAGGTCATTTACCTCCTGGCTCTTACGGCCGTTACAGGAGGAACCATCGCTGCCTGTAAAAAGAATACAGTCAGGCCTTCGGGCAAACAAACCTCATTTAATCAGCTGAAAAGCACATCCAGCGACACCTACCTGCGCTCCGTCCTTGCCGATAACTCCCTCGGGCCATACGAAAAAGCGAACATCTTTCTTAACGAAGACCTGCTATCGGAAACAATCTGCCGGGAGCTTATTGCAAGTCCGGCGTTCGATGCATACATCATCGAAGTGGTCCTTGCATCACAAACCGAGCTGAGCGATAATGTTCTTATCGACCTCGTTCGCAAAACCTCGATCAGCGACGCGACTGTCAGGAGCATTCTGCAGTCGAAGAGCCCGTTGTCGGGCGCCGTTAAAAGCCAGCTTGCATCGACGCGACCGGGCATCAGCCTGTCAGATATTGCGAAATATGATGAACGCACCAAGCTCATTAGCTTGTGTCAGCAGGGAATTATTTACACCAAACGCGTGATTAGCTCGCGAACGGCGAACGGTTGGAGTATGATGCTGGAAGATGCCGAGACTGTTCACTTTGCCAATCACGCTTCATCCGCAAACGTGGGAATTATGGCCGCCGGGTGTGGCGGGAAATGGAAGTGCGGCGATGAGACCACCAAAGATATCGGGGATGGTATCACCATCGTCACCTGCCTGGTGTCAGACAGAAAATGCGTCAAGCTTGCGAAAAAGGATGCCAGCCAGCTTTCAGGAAATGATGCTTCCGTCGTCTCCGTATTGGACAACGCAAGCCTTAGCGCCTTTCAGAAGGGAAATGCCGTACTCAACGTGGCAGATTTTTCAGATGCGTTGCTGGGTGAGATCCTTGATCGCCGGGTCGACCTGCATCCTTTTGTATTTGAAACGATAATGGTTTCCGCCGGAGAGATCTCGGACGACAACCTTTGCAGACTGATCATCGACGAAACGCTGCCGGATCCGCTGTTGAAGAATATTCTTATTGTCAACACGCCTCTTTCAGCGGATGTGAAATCCCTGGTCAGCAAATTTCATCCGGATATTTCGCTCACATCGATCGCCGCTTATGATGAGAAAGATATCGCGGTTTCCGTCTGTGCACGCTCACTGATATGCGGCGACGAGATTACTCTCACCGAAGTTTCGGATACGACACACGAGCTTACCGCTAAGAATAAAATCATGGTGGCTTTTTCGGCAACTGCCAGTGACAGTGAAGTCGCTCAACTGGTCGCCGGATGCGGCGGACGCTGGATTTGCGGAGTCCTGAGCCTGATTACCGAATCGGGTGGTCTGACCAGGTATACCTGTGTTAGTCCGCCGGAGGAAAAATGCGTGAAACTGGCCCGTAAAGTCAGCTCAACACAATAATTACGTAACTTGACCGTGGGAATCGTTCCTGCGGTCTTCAATTTGCCACTATGAGACGAACACAGTTAATCAGCACACTTTTCACAGTCTTTCTCGTGAGCTGTTTTACGCGTGCACAATCGCTGGAATGGCTGCGGGAAAGCAAATTCGACACGATCAGATACCCCGGCGTCCGTCACGTATTCGTACAGCTCTGCACTGATGAAGCGGACAGCGTCATTGCGAATGGTTCCGCAACGTTCCTGCACGCGAACATCGATTACCTCGGGGAATGTCTCTACCGGCAAACTTATAAGGATACGATCCTTACGAAGGTCGAGCTCTCCACCAAAGGACCTGGAGGATACGACCGGCTGGCCCGCTATTTTGGGCTGATCACAGCCGGAGCTTATAATACATTCATCTTTCGGAAGGAAACAACTCTTGTCGGGTACGTTACAAGGAACGGTGTTCCGTTATGCGTTACGCTGTTCACAGATAAGCGGCATAAGAGGAACGAGATGGTTATAGAGCCCGTTGCGGCCGTTGTCGGGGAAAAGCGTTGATCAGTCAGTTAGCTACTCGGAGATCCCCCGCTACAACTTCCAACTTCTAACTTCTAACTTCCAACTCATCAACTCTCCAATCCCAACAATTCTTACTTTTGCCGAAAATCCCGATATGAAAAATGCCCCGTATTCCGTTGAAGAGCGTTTTGTTCGCTACGTACAGGTCGACACAACTGCCGATCCGCTTTCTACCACCTTTCCTTCTTCTGAAAAGCAAAAGGATCTTTCCAGGCTGCTGGTCGAAGAATTGAAAGAGATTGGAATTGCCGACGCTGCGAACGACGAATGGGGCTATGTTTATGCGACGATTCCGGCTACGAGCACGAAGGAAAACATTCCGACGATCTGTTTTTGTTCCCACATGGATACGGCGCCGGATTGTTCCGGAACGAATGTAAAGCCGATCATTCACCGCAAATACGATGGCAAGCCGATCACTTTGCCAGACGATCCTTCGCAGGTGATTACCGTCGAAGCGCATCCATACCTGAAGGAAAAGATCGGCGACGATATTATCACCGCTTCGGGAACAACGTTGCTGGGTGCCGATGACAAAGCCGGCGTGGCAATTATCATGGACCTGGCGACGCAGCTGATGAACAAGCCGCACATTCCGCATGGAAAGATCCGTATTCTGTTTACGCCCGACGAAGAAGTTGGACGCGGCGTTGAACAGCTCGATATGAAACGCCTCAACGCCGATTACGGCTATACACTCGACGGCGGTGAGCTGGGCTCTATCGAAGACGAAACGTTTTCAGCCGACGCCATGACGTTCCGTATTACGGGAATCAGTGCGCATCCAGGCTATGCGAAAGGGAAAATGGTACATGCAGCGAAAGTTGCCGGTGCGTTGTTGTCCGCATTGCCGCTCGAGGAATGGTGTCCGGAAGCGACATCCGGCCGCGAAGGATTTGTACACCCGGTTGCTGTCAACGGCGGATTGGAAGAAGCGAGCGTTTCTTTCATCGTTCGCGATCACGATACGGCAAAGCTCGCCGAACACGAAAGCCGCCTGAAAGGCATTATGGACAGCGTGATCGCCCGTTTTCCGGGAGCAACCTATACGTCAACTATTTCCGAGCAATACCGCAACATGAAGGAAATTCTTCGCGATGTGCCGTTTGTGACCGATTACGCCATCAAAGCGATGGAAAAAGCGGGAATCGTTCCGCAACCGACGATCATTCGCGGTGGAACGGACGGCTCGCGCATGTCGTTCATGGGATTGCCTTGTCCGAATATCTTTACCGGTGAAATGGGCATTCATTCGCGTCAGGAATATGTGAGTATTCAGGATATGCAGCTGGCAGTTGATACGCTGATCGAGCTGGTGCAGATTTGGGAACAGCATGGGAATTGAAATGGAAAATTGAAAATTGAAAAAGGCTTCTGAAGTACGACGAATCCCTTTGGGGCTCGGACTTTTCAATTTTACATTTTCAATTAATCACATTTCCGCGTCATTATACAGTTCCTCTTTCGCGAGGTAATAATGCCCGTTTTTGTCGTCGATGAGGTGACAATAGAAAGGTGTGTCCGTGTTGTATTTCCGGTAAACGCCTACTTCTTTCACAAATGCTTCTTCTTCGGTATGCGGGCGCTCGTGGTATTGGCGGATAAGTAAATGTCCCATGTACCTTTTCGGCTCGAATCCACCCACTTCTGAAAAATCGTCGCTCATGACTTGCTTTTTCGAAAAGTTAGCGAAAAGCAGAAAACCGTTTGAGAAGAAAACATTCTTTAGCGGAATGATTGGTGTTGACGAATTGAGAGCGAATAGGTAATTTTCCCGAAACGAAAAACCATGCGCGATCAATTCCTGCTCAACCCTGATGTTACTTTCCTGAATTTCGGCTCGTTCGGTGCCTGTCCGAAGCCCGTTTTTCAAGAATACCAGCGTTTACAGCTGGCAATGGAACGCGATCCGGTTCAGTTTATCATGGTCAAAGGCGTGGATTACGTTCGGGAATCGCGGGAAGCATTGGGACGTTATATCAACTGCGATGCGGACGATCTCGTATATACGCCCAATCCGACTTTTGCGATCAATATCGTAGCAAACAGCCTCGATCTGAAACCGGGCGATGAAATTTTGTCGACCGACCTCGAATATGGCGCCATGGACCGCACGTGGGATTATTTCTGCGAAAAAAGTGGTGCGAAATACGTGCGTCAGCCGATTACGCTTCCGTTGCAAACGAAAGAACAATTCCTCGAAGATTTCTGGAAAGGTTATTCCTCGCGAACGAAAGCAATTTTCATCAGTCAGATCACCAGCTCGACAGCGCTCATTTTTCCTGTTGCCGAAATTTGCAGGGAAGCGAAGAAACGCGGTTTACTGACCATCGTCGACGGCGCGCACGTTCCGGCACATATTCCACTCGATCTTTCCGGGATGGAAGCCGACATTTACACCGGTGCTTGCCATAAGTGGATGATGACACCGAAAGGCTCGTCGTTTTTGTACGTGAAAAAAGAACTGCAGTCGCAAATGGAACCGTTGATCGTTAGTTGGGGATACAAAGCGGCATTTCCATCGAGCTCGCAGTTCCAGGATCACCATCAGTTCAACGGAACGCGCGATTTTACCGCGTATCTGACCATTCCGAAAGCGATCAGCTTCATGGAAGAAAACAACTGGTGGCAGGTTGCTGCAGATTGCCGCAAGCTGGTAAAAGACAATATCGGTCGTTTCTGTGAATTGCTGGAAACACAGCCATTGGCGCCTGTTACGGACGAGTTTTTCGGACAAATGGCAAGCTTTCCGATCCGCACAAGTGATCCAATGCGTTTGAAAGCCGCGCTGTTCAACGATTACGCTATCGAAATTCCGGTGATGCCACATGGCAAGGATGTTTACCTGCGGTATTCGATCAACGCTTTCAACGATCAGCAGGATCTCGATAAGCTCTACGAGGCCGTAAAAGAGCTGAAAGCAACGAATAAGCTGTAAGTCGGATCAGCGGTCAGTTTCTACCATTTCCTTCAATGCCGAAAGTGCCGAAGGAAACGCCTTTTCCATGTGTGGCTTGTCCTGCTCGGTTACATCGACATCTACGTGTAGTTTCGTCGTGTCGCCCACCTGTTCCAGTCGATAATTTTCCATCGCGCCGGCCCATTCTTTCACACGCTCACTATCGGTATCTTCTTCACCGCCTTCAGCGACCTGACCTAAATGCTTGAACGACATATATTCGTAAGGAATATTGCGTTCAACGCGGCTTACCATTCCGCTGCCTTCTCCGCTGAGAAAAAGCACTTTGCTGCCTTCTTTCCAGTCGGATTTGGCATGTGATCCCGGTGCAAAAGGGGCTGTCCATCTACGATAGCCTTCGTCGCTCCAAAGCGATTCCCAGACTTTTTCAGGTGTGGCGTTGATCTCGATGCTGAAATTCATCTTTTCCATGGCTCGTGTATTTTGATTTACCAAAAATACGCCGATCTGCCACAGCCAACTGATAAGAAATGTGAAGAATCGTTTAATACCATTCCGCCCGAATAATTCGTGCATCAAAATGCGAAATATCGGTCGGCCAGGGCTCTGTTTGCCATTTAAACGACCGTGCATCGCCGGCATCGATGAACTCGCTGATCACATAATCACGCTCATCGATCAGGTAATTGGTGCTGCTGTAGCCGGAAATCCGGACGCGGATGTTCATAAAACCCGTCGTGTTGGCTTCGTTGTAAATACTGCCTTCGAAAAGGCGTTCAGAAAGCATATTTTCGCGCGTATCCCAATTAATGCTAAGGTATTTGAGCGGATTTTCCCGTTCCCGCGATTGCAGATCGGCCATCAGCTCGGCTTCCGTTTCAGGCAAAACTTCGTTTGCAAGCGTAACGAGCGAGCGGGTCGAATCGGCATGATGCGCTGCCGAAGACGGTTTCAGTACTTTGGAAATCAGGACTCCGGTTATGATGATGACGAGCACTATAATGAAAAGGATGATCCACGACCGTAGATCGCTTTTGCTGTGTCTTTCCAGGATCGCCGATTGTGCCATTGCCTGCGTTTCTTCGTCGCGGAAATAGGCGCTCGCATGCGAAGGCTGAAAACGCTCGGAAATAGCGGTGAGCAATTCGGGAGTCAGCGTTCGTTTTTGGTCGGCTTCCAGCTCGTCGGTACTTAAATAGATTGTGCCGTTGGTAAGACGAATGACAAATTCGGACGCAGTTGTAAAGGTGTGATGCTGGTAGTCGCCGATGTGGCTATTGAATACGCGGACCTTGGAAAGTAACGACTGTAAGTGTTGTTCGCTGTAGTTGGTGTGCATGACGAATGTGTTTCGGCAATACTACCGCTTTCGCGCGGCTCCTACTAGCGTACATACCGCAAAAATGCTTGCGGAAAACACCCGATTTTTTCAGTCGTTTTTTACGTAGATACCGCTCCAACGGTCACATTCGGAAACCTGGGAGTCACTGCAGTAATACTCGGTTACAACGATGCGATCGGCCTCGACTTTGAACGATAGCAGAATGCAGTCGTCGGCTTTCAAAACATACGTATTTGGGTCTTTATCCGAAAGCTCCAACACATCGGCGATCCCGTTTTCCGGACAATTTTCATTTTCGGGACGCATCAGTGAGAAACCTGCGACATTTTCCTCTACATCAGAGAAGTAGAGCTCAACACCTTCTGCCGACAGATAAAACGGTGGCGCCGGAACATCTTCCGGTATTACCTCAGCATCCATATATCCATAGTTTTCATCGATGATTTCTTCGTCTGCGTACATGATATCGATGTCGGACAGAATCACCTGGAAATCCGGATCGAGCTTGTATGTCCCGATCAGATCGCCCTGATGGTATACCTTGAGTACCTTGTTTCCTTTCTTATCGGTTGAAAAAACCAGGTGTTGCGTCTGGCTGTCGAACGGTGTGCGGTAGTGCTCTTTTTCCGGGCAGTCGGCGAAGGCGCTTTCACGATAAACGGTTACGCCGGTGTCATCAAAAATGTCGTGATGTACTTCCAGACAAACGCCGTCGTCATTGGCTTCCACGGAAGAGATGATGTAGCCGGTTGTCCGTTCTTCGTCGACATAAACACCGTTGTAATTTGCGGATTGAGCAAAAGCAAACGAAAAAGAGAACAGCAGGGCGATTAGTAACAGGTAGCGTTGCATAGAAGTCGATTTTTATCAAATGTAGTTTTTTTCGTTGAGCGATACTTCCGTATCTTCGCAGCATGCAGATTTTTCTCATCGGATTCATGGGGGTCGGCAAATCGACGGTAGGGCAGGTGCTTGCTGAGCGCCGGAATATTCCCTTTGTCGATTCGGACGAATGGATTGAGCGCCAGACCGGTAAAAAGGTCTCGGATATTTTTGCCCAGGACGGTGAAGCGCACTTTCGCGAGCTGGAAAAAGCGTTCGTGATCGCGCTGGGAAATAATCCGGCCGTGGTTTCCTGTGGCGGCGGTTTGCCGTGTCACAATGACCTGATGAGCGGACTTAAAACCCGTGGTCATGTGGTTTACCTCGAAGCATCGCTCCAGGAGCTCGTTCGAAGGCTGGAACGCGGAATAGAAACCCGTCCGCTGCTCGCCGGATTGTCGGGCGAAGAGCTCTGCAACATGATAGCCGAACGCCTCGATCGACGCAAACACGTCTACGAACAAGCCGATTTCTGCATCCACACCGACGGCAAAACGGTCGAGCAGATCGTGGAGGAATTGCTTTCGCATATTGGACATTAAGACGTCAGGACTTCAGGACACAAGACTTTAGACTGTTAGACATTAGACTGGCCGACAGGAGACAGGAAACAGGAGACTGTCGACCGAATCTATGCTTCGTCCTCGTCTTCGACACCGAATAAATGGATCTTATTCCCGCTTTTCTCGCGTTTCAGGAAATAAGCATACATGGCGGTATGGCCGACCATCACGAAATAGGCGATTTTGTCGAAAAAGGTCGTGTCTTTGGCGTAGTAGCCGAATCCCAGCATTACCCACATAAAAATCAGGTAAGCACCGGCGCCTCCGAAATAGAAATAAACGAAGCGTTCGTTTTTGCGCCACAGCAGGACCAGTCCGATAAAAGCGACGAGCCAGAAAATAACCGATAATGCGTGAAAGGCTTCCAGCCGGCCGATGAAGCTTTGCGGCTGGAAACCAAGTGCGATGCCGCGTTCTTCGATCAGCGAGGTCACGTTGATCTCTTTGGTATCAAAGATCAGATCGCGCATGCGGATAGCGATTGTTCCCATCACGGCCCAGACGAAGAAAATGAACCAGCCGATCAACGCCAGGAAAAAGCTGAAACGGGTATAAAGATCAGGTGATTGCGTGCCGAAAATAAGATTGCGGATACGCGTAAGAAGCGTCAGAGGGCTGTTCAAATGCGCTTCGAATTCCTCGCGGATACTGGTTTTTTCCTGCTCTTCAGACACAGTACGAATTTAGTTATTTTCGCAGCAGGATCGCCATGGAGAAGGAAAACGACAGTTTATTTTTACAGGAAACGACTTGCCTGGATTATAATCATCCGGCTGTTCAGGCCTACGCTGTGCCGTTTCAGGAACTGGCTTCCGATGCCGAAAAAGCGATCGCCGTTTATCAGACCGTGCGCGACGGTTTTCTCTATGATCCGTATCACCTCGATCTGCGTCCGCAGGCGTTGAAAGCAAGCGTCGTTATTGGAAAAACGCGCGCCTGGTGCGTCGAAAAAGCGATTTTGTGTTGCGCCGTGCTTCGGGCTCTGGATATTCCGGCCAAACTGGGATTCGGGATCGTGAAAAACCACATTGGTACCGAAAAGCTTACGACTTATCTGCGTAAGGACGAAATCGTTTTTCATGGATTCGTAGAAGTTTTCCTCGACGATCGCTGGAGCAAATGCACACCGGCTTTCGATCGCAGGATCTGCCGGATCAATCGTGTCGAACCGCTGGAATGGAATGGCGTCGATGATTCGTTGTTCCAGGCTTACCGCGGTGAAGAACAGTTCATGGAATACCTGCATTTTTACGGATCCTTCGCCGATGTTCCGCTGGAACTGATGCACCGCGAGATGTTCGAACATTATCCGCATTTATTCTTCGATCCGGTCGATACAGCTGCTTTTTCGTTTCATTTTGATAAACGTCTCATTCGGGAGCTGGATTAAAAACCAACGACTGAGGACTACTTTATCACGACCAAACCCTCACTCAAACACGAAGCGACCGCCGCAAAGCAAGATCTGCTTCGGGTCACACTCACACCTGTCTGCCGACAAGCAGGCTCACACCCACACTCGAACTCAATATCGAACAGATTCCGATACTTATCGGAACCCGAATTTCATTAGCTGTTCATAGTTAAGTCGAAAGCCCAACCGGAAGACCGGCGACTGAAGACCGGTGACCGGATACTGACCGAACGGTCTTAACGCCAGGTTCCAGCAACAATAGCGTACAATCGTCGGTTTGCTCGGTCGTTCCTTTCCAGTATTCCAGCTGACGAATAAGCTTCGAAAAGAAAACCGGACTCGGCTCGTTAGCATGTTTCAGCAGCAATTCACGCAGCACTTTTTTACCCATTTTCCGGTTTTTCACGCCTCCGAACTGGTCTACGATTCCGTCAGAAAATAGAATAATTCGGTCGTCGGGCTGAAGCTGAACGGTTTGTTCGCCGAACGCTGTCGTTTCAAAGAACGTATAGCCGATCGGCATGCGCTGTCCGGAAAGCTCGATGAGCTGGCCTTCACGCAGAATCCACAAGGGCATTTGTGCTCCGGCGAATTGCAGCAAATCGGTCTTGCGGTCCCAGCAGAACAGCGCCAGGTCCATACCGTCGTAGCGTTTGTCTTCGTGTGTGTTCAGTCGGCGTGTGATTAAGGATCGCAATTCGTTCAGCAAATCGGCCGGTTGAAGAACGCCGGCATCGATCAGTTCGTCGAGCGCGTTCATGCCCATTACACTCAGGAGTGCGCCCGGAACGCCGTGACCGGTACAATCGGCGAGGGCAAAATACACGCGATCGATTTTTCCTTTCCGGATCTCCTTCAGCCAGTAAAAATCGCCGCCTACCAGATCTTTCGGTTGGTAAAACACGTCGGCATCGTGGAAAGAGCGCAGGATTTTCGAGCGCGAAACCAGCAGACTTTGCTGCAGATCGCGGGCGTATTTAAGACTGTCCATGATCTCGCGGTGCTGAATTTCCAGCTGGGTGTTTTTGGTCTGAAGCGAGCGCGTTCTGCGACTCACGCGGTCTTCCAGCAATTGAAGATCGGCTTTTATCTTCCGCGTGAGCTGAAGAAAATGCAGCGTGATCTTACCGAATTCGTTCTTTGGAATTTTCAGCAGCATATCGGGCGAATGGCTGTAATTGGCCGCGATGTACTGTTCCATCGTCTGCTGTAAATGAACGACCTGCTTGCTGAACCGGCGTGTGAAGAAAATCGTGCAAAGCAAAGCCAGCGCAATAGCCGCTGAATTGATGAGCAGGTTTACGATCCGCGCCTTGTCCGATTCCGCGAAGCTGGCTTTCAGCAAGGCCGAACGCTGAATACGAATGCGGTGCTGGAACTGATCGAATTGTGTGTTCCAGCTGAAAATCATGCCGGTCGGACGCGACTCGAAAAAATGAATATAAGCCGAAGAAAGCGTATCGAATTGTTGTGCATAGCTGGCAACGGCAGGAGGTAGCGTGCCTTCGTCGGCCCACTGGCGCACTTCATCGTCGAGCTTTAAATGATAAGCCGGATCGATGCGCATCAGGAAATCCTTTTCATGACGGCGCAGCATCAGCAATCGGGCCTTGAAACGTGGAAATCCCGATTCCACTTCGTGCGCTTTTTCACGCATGCGGCCCACTAATCCAAACTCTTTGAATCCAAGAACAGCAGCCTGAGCGATAATCTGCTGTTCGGACCGTTCCAGCTTGTCGAGAAAGCTGTCGTTTTCCGATAGCGTGCAGGAAAACCCTTTCTGATGGGCATTTCCGCAGCAGGCTGCCAGCGAAGCCCGCATGTGTTCCCAGAACGCCGCATTCGA
Organism: Flavobacteriales bacterium UBA5871; assembly: GCA_002432085.1. GTDB lineage: Bacteria > Bacteroidota > Bacteroidia > Flavobacteriales_D > Crocinitomicaceae > Fluviicola. Next base: position 2,985 of record DJFN01000071.1, on the reverse strand, counting down.
AGAACGGATCCGCGGCCCGGCGACGGCAATGTGATCAAACAGCTCGTTGTGCTGACCGAATTGCTGCATCAATTCCTTGTGTTCCTGGGCCTGCTGAGCGATATTATCGATACACACCAGCTCTTCCTGGATTCCGTGCAAACGGAAAAAATAGAGGAAATTGAACACGCCGATCAGGGCGATTACCACGCAAAATCCACCAAACACCCCTAAAAACAGTCGTTTCATCTTCCTAATTACTGCTGCAAAGATGACTATCGGGTATGTTCCCTGCTTGAAATCCCTGTAAAGAGTATATTAAACTCACACTGAAACATGAAGTGTCCGACGAAGGAAGGACTACTTCATGTCACATTGAAATAATCCCATCCGTCCTTAATTTCAGACCGGAAAACCGGAGCCTGGAACCGAATGACCGGAAGAAATGTATATTTGAGAAAAATTGATGAAATGAAAGTCATTATCGCCCTGCTCGCGCTCATTACTACCGTAGCCTACGGACAATCTGTCAGCTATTCGCTGCGCATGCCGAAGCCTCAGAATCACTATTTCGAAGTGGAAATGGAGCTGAAAGATTTCAAGGCTTCCGAGTTGACGGTAAAAATGCCGGTATGGGCGCCGGGTTCGTATCTGGTGCGCGAATTTTCCCGCCACGTCAATCTGGTAACGGCTACGGACGAAAAAGGGCAAGCGCTGAAAGTGACCAAAACCACGAAAAATGCGTGGAAGATCGCCAAAGGCAAGAGCAAGAAGGTGAACGTAAACTACCAGGTCTATGCTTTTGAGCTTACGGTAAGGACCAGCTTTCTCGATCTTTCCCACGGTTTCGTTTCCGGTAGCGGCGTATTTTTCTATGTCGACGGCTACAAGCAATTGTCGGGCAAGCTCGCTGTTTATCCTTACGAATCCTTCGAAAAAGTAACAACCGCACTTCCTGCAAATCCGGAAATTCCGGAGGGTGAAAGCAATGAACGTCATTTCGTGTTCGATAACTACGATCATCTGGTGGATTGTCCGCTGGAAATCGGGAACCACGAGCTCTTCCATTTCGAATCGAATGGAGTCGATCACCAGGTGGCGATGTACGGCCTCGGTAACTACGAAGTGGCGCAGCTGCAAACTGATATGGCGAAGATCGTGAACGCGGCAACGGACGTCTTCGGCCAGAACCCGAATAAGAATTACACCTTTATCATTCATAACGTGATTAACGGTCAAGGCGGGCTCGAGCACACGAATTCCTGTGTGTTGAGTGTGAACCGCTGGACCTATGCGCCAGCTGAGTACAATAATTTCCTTTCATTGGTGGCACACGAATACTTTCACCTCTGGAACGTAAAACGCATTCGTCCGATCGAGCTCGGGCCATTTAACTACGACGAAGAAAACTACACCACGCTTTTGTGGGTGATGGAAGGCTTCACATCTTATTACGACGAGCTGCTGATGGTGCGCGCCGGCTACTATTCCAAAGACGAATACCTGCGCAAATTGCAGTCCTCGATCAATTATGTGGAAGGATCGATAGGGGCACGCGTACAGCCGATCGCTCATGCCAGCTTCGATGCGTGGATCAAGGCCTATCGTCCGAATGAGAACAGCGCGAATACAACGATGACTTATTATTCCAGCGGAGCCATGATCGCTGCCTTGCTGGATGCAATGATCGTCGACAAATTCAACGCGCAGAAATCCCTCGATCACTTCATGCGCTACCTCTACGACGAATATTACGTAAAGAAAAAGCGCGGTTTCACGGAAGCTGAATTCCAGCAGGCACTCGAGGATTTTCTCGGTCAGGATATGGACGCGTTTTTCAACGATTACATCTACGGCACGAAGATCCCGGATTTCCAGTCTGTGTTCTCCAAGGTAGGCGTAAACGTTACATATACCGGAAAACCGGTGGCTTCACTTGGTGCAACGATCGCACAGGAAGGTGGCAAAACGATCGTGAAAGCCGTGCGTTCCAACAGTGCAGCGGAAGAAGCAGGAATCAGCGTCGGAGATGAGATCATCGGCTGCAACGGCATGCGCGTTGATCAGCAATCCTTGGAAGGCTTTATCGCAACGCTCACCGTGGGCGAATATGCCGAAATGATCGTATCACGCGAAGAAATGATCCTGAATCTGCAGGTGAAGATCACAGCTTATGAGCGCCCGGCATTCAAATTCGAAATGATGTCGCCATCGAGCGAGAAGTTTTATTACTGGCTGAGGTCGCTGGAGTGATTTGTCTCCCCCTTCGGAGGGGGACTAAATGGGGAGGACATTCTATACTGAGTTAGAGCTCCGCCCGCTTCCCAAGCTCAATAGCTTCCAGGTTCACGATCCGGTCACCATCGATAGCAAACCGCAGCATCGTGCGCATTTTGTGAAAACCTTTGTTTCCGCAGGCGCCGGGATTCATCCAGAGCATGTTGTAGCGTTTGTCGTGCTGAACCAGCAGAATGTGTGAATGGCCGCAAATGAACAGCTTCGGTGCGCCTTCCGACAACGCATCAAACGCAGGTTTGCTGTATCTTCCCGGTTTCCCGCCGATGTGCGTGATCAACACATCCACACCTTCAATGCGAAAACGGTTGAACTCGGGAAATTCCTGCCGGATCTCCGTGCCATCGATATTGCCGTAAACGCCGCGCAAAGGCTTGAACGCTTTCAAACGGTCCGTTACCTCCAGCGAGCCGATATCGCCCGCATGCCAGATCTCGTCCACATTCGCAAAATACGTGTAAACCTGTTCGGGGAAATCGCCGTGAGTGTCGGAAAGCAAGCCGATTGTTGTCATGGTACAAAAATGAAAATTGAAAACGGAAAATTGAAAAGGAAGACCAATCTTTTCAATTTTCCATTTTTTAATCCTTAGGTATCATCTGAAATCCAACATTAAACGTCAAAATTCCAACATTCAAAATCGCTTCACGAAAGGATGTCGGGACTTCTTATTATATTTGGCGATTCAACAATTATATCGAGGTGTATGGC
>DJFN01000204.1:6302-6441 GCA_002432085.1 Flavobacteriales bacterium UBA5871 | reverse complement strand
TTTTCACAAGTGGAATTTTGGGGGATGTTTGACATCCAGCACGGATAGTTGAATTCATTAGCGAGCTTAAAACGTGATATGGACCTACCTCGTGTTCCAACGGTGTTGATAAGACGGGTAATGTTCCAGTAGTGTTGAT
>DJFN01000204.1:0-6177 GCA_002432085.1 Flavobacteriales bacterium UBA5871 | reverse complement strand
CGCGAACCTGAACGGTTTTGCTGCCTCATCGGGAGCAACGGTAACATTGGATAGCCCGGTAATGTTCCAGTGGTGTTGATGCTTCGATCATAACTTGTTAATGTATTGAATTCCACGAATTTTTGGAAAATGATTCATTAAAAATCGGGGGGTGTTTGATGTCCGGCGGAGGTATTTGAATCGTTAGGTAGTCTTAAAACACGTTGTTGACCTCCCTCGTGTTTCAGTGGTGTTGATGTTATAAGTTTTACCTGACAAAGAAACCATAATCTAATTCATCCGAATTAACAATTCCTTCCAACAATCGTAAATCCTTTACGAACTTCCCACCTTACTTTTGCCTCCGAAAATGGTTCTGCAAATGGAATGCATGCATTCTTCCAGGGACCATCGGCGTGATTTTGGGGTGAAATGAACGGCACTCAGCCACTTTCCAGGATGACATTTCATCCCAAAACCGCCCCCCAATCTTATTTAATTGAAAATGGAAAATTTCAAAATGAAATGAAGCTCCAGGGTAAGAATGGGTAATTCAAACCTTTTACAGTTTCAATTTTGGAATTTTACATTCCATTTAGCACTCCCACAAACAAAATCGCCCCGGTCGCATTATGACGGATCACAAACAAAAACGGGTGATCGGCATGAAAATATTTCGGTTGTGGTCTCGGCGGACCAACGGATGTGGTTTCTACCATCACCACGGCGGTGGCGGCTGCGGCTTCTGTTCCGAGCTCGTCTTCTTCTACGACGGCTTTGTGGATGACTTCGGAGATCTTTAAGGGCGTTTTTTTGCTGACTCCCGAGAAATCGGCGAAGTCGCTGAAAGCCATCGGCATGCCGAGCTTCTCGAGATCTGTTTTCATCAGGTAGCTGGTCTCGAATTTGAATTTCGGCAGCCAGATGTTCACGGACTGGAGCTGCATCTTCGCATTGAGCGCCTCGTCGATCTCTTTGCGACTAAAGTCGGAGATGGCTTTTTCTTTCTTCGGCAGCAGGACTACCATCGAGATCTCGCGCTCTTTGTAAGGCAATTCGACGGCCTGAAAATCGTTGTTTTCAAAATAGTTGATTTACATTGTCTGCATCATCATCGGCATTTCGGCTTCGGTGCCGCTGCTGGTTTTGAACGGCATCTTACGCGTGTACTCCGGATCGAACGCGTGCTCCCAGTCGCCCTTGAAATAAATGGTATTTGTCAGGATCAGCTTGGTCAGGTCCGGCTGGATAATTCCCGGGGCGATCAGCTCTTTGATCAGGTTATTGGTCTTGGAAGCCACGAAATCGTTAATGGTTTTGCGCGCTTGCTCCGGATCTGCTTTGTAGTCGACCAACTCGGCGCTGGCCTGGTAATAATTCTTTGTGCTGTGAAGGAAGTCTTTTTGCAGCACCTCATCTTTCTGGATCCACAGCGCGTTGGTCGTGTTCAGCGTGTAATGCGCGTGCTTGCCGTTGATCATCGAAATAAGTGACGAAAACCCCCATTGACGAATGGAATCGTTGTCGGACAAATGAAAAAGCGCGCGGATTTCCTTTTGCGTGTTTCCTCGCGCACCTTCGGCCGTCATACCGATCGCGGATGAAATACTGAAAGGCGAGAAGAACAGGTTTTGGTCTTTCTGATCGGGTGAATGGAGGTAATGCTGCAGCAATTCCGACGAAAACTGGTTGTTGCCATCGGCGGCGGCTTTTCCCAAGGCCAGTTTTTGCTCGTCGTTTGGCTCGTTTACGGTCTGAACCGGAGTAGCGCCGCGCAGGAAAGCCAGCATAACAGATAAAGGGAGGAACAAATACACTTTCATAACGATCCTTTTTGAAGGTTAAAATCAATTACAGTTTCCTTGCCAAATAGTTCAGCGCGACAACTGCGACTTTCCTGTAGATGCAAAACCATTCCAGAATCCATAAAGTACAAAGCGATTTTAAGACAGCAAGACCCGCCTACCGGCAGGCAGGCTTCAGGACATCAAGAGTTCAGGTGGGAAACTATTGACAACTCCTCAACTCACAAACTAGTAACTCGCAAAACTCACAACCAATAACTTCAAACTTCCAACTAAAAAACTTCTAACGATTCCGTACTTTGTTTCCATGAATATCCCGTTAATGCGCCTCGCCGCACAGCAAATCGCCACGTCCGGATTCAAAAAGCCCGAAGAGCTGGTTCAGCACATGGTCGCCATGCAGGCCCAGGATCCGGCTATGATCAAATGGGCTGTCGGAACCCGGATTCCCGGAATAACCGAGAAAGCGATCGATGAAGCGTTGGTGAAAGGCACGATTTTGCGAACACATCTGCTTCGTCCGACCTGGCATATGGTTGCTGCGGATGACATTCACTGGCTGCTCGGGCTCACGGCGCCGCAGATCCGGGCGATCGCCAAAGGCCGTATGAAAGAGCTTGGTTTATCGCCCGAAGTACTGAAAAAAAGCAATGCCATCATCGGGAAGCTGCTTTCAGACGGAAAATCGCACTCGCGGGATGAGCTTCAGAAAGCATTGGAGGAAAAAAACATCACCAATTCGGATAACCGCTTATCGTATATTCTTTTCCATGCCGAATTGGATGCACTGATCTGCAGCGGCGCAGTCAACGGTTCAAGACAAACCTATCGCTTATTGGAAAGTTGTGTGAAAACTCCGAAAGCGATTACGCGGGACGAAGCTTTGCAACGACTCGCCGGGCGTTATTTCACCAGCCACGGTCCGGCAACGCTGGCCGACTTCGTCTGGTGGTCGGGGTTGTCTGTCAAAGATGCGCGCAACNNCGAAGCTGTGAAAGAAAAGCTCGATTCCGAAACCGTCGACGGCGAAGTCTATTGGTTCGATGCAAAAAAGGTGAAATCCGAGCCGAAGCAGCAGGTTTATCTATTGCCGGCATTCGACGAGTACATCATCAGTTACCGCGATCGCAGTGCAGCACTGGAAAAAGCGCACCATAGCAAGGCCGTTTCCACCAACGGAATTTTCCGTCCGGTAATTGTCATCGATGGCATCGTGCGCGGATTGTGGAAACGCTCGATTAAAAAAGACGAAGTACTGATCGAAACGGACCTGTTCGGAAAGATCACTACCGGCGAGCGAAAAGCACTCGAAGAAGCGGCCGGACAATTGGGGCAATTCCTCGGAAAAATAGCTGTGCTGAAATAGTGTTAAACCATCTTAACGTGCCTGGAAAATGTTCGGGATTTCATATAAATTAAGTCCCGAACATTTAAACCAGGAGTTATGGAACCAGTAAAAAGAGATAGGAGCTATGCTCCTTCGTTCTCCGAATTGTTGGACGAGTTTTTCCTGAAAGAACTGCGTCCGGTCGGAGGTAGATGGAACGGAGGAAGTCCCTCTGTCAATATTTGCGAAACCGAAAACGACTTTGTGCTCGAAATGGCCGCTCCGGGAATGTCGAAGGGCGATTTCAACATCGAAGTAACGCCCGGCAACCAGCTCGTGATTTCCTCCGAAAGCAAGCAGGAGAAAGAGGAAAAAGGCGAAGACGGCCGCCGGTTCACGATGAGGGAATTTTCCTATAGCAGCTTCCGGCGATCGTTTAACCTGCCGGATTCGGTCGATTCCAATAAAATCGATGCCACCTACAAGGACGGTGTGCTGGAAATCACCATTCCCAAGCGTCCGGAATCGAAGCCAAAGCCTGCCCGGATGATCGAGATCAAATAGTTTCGTGAGTTAAGAAGCAAGGGGAGTCTGTCCGATCGGGCAGGCTCTTTTTATGTACGACATACCGCAAAGCTTGAAAACAGCTGTACGGCTTTCCGCAACAACCGGGAAATCAGAGCGCGTATCTTTACCGGTAGAAATATGAAATCCGGCTTATTGCATACGATCCTCTTCGAAACGCCCTATCCGGTGTTATTCCTGCTCACCACGGCTTATTTTCTGCTATTGTATTTCGGTGTCGGGAAGTTGTTTTCACTGGCGATTGATTGGCTCGTGCGAACAAAACGGGCCGTGAAGATCGTCGACAAACCTGTTTCCGATGAACAGGTCCGTACGGAAGTCCGCCATTCGCTCGTTTCTATTTTGCTTTTCGGCCTTTCTTCGCTTCCTATCATCTGGCTGGCGCGACACGGCTGGATTTCCTTCGTTCCCGATACGGTTTTATCCGTTCTGATCAGCCTCGTTGTTCTCAATGCGTGGAATGAAATCCACTTTTTCGTTATTCACCGACTGATGCACACGCCGTTTCTCTTTCGGAAAGTGCATTACGTTCATCATCGGTCTTATATCCCGACGGTCTGGTCCGTTTACAGCTTTCACTGGCTGGAAGCGTTGCTGCTCAGCACCGTTCCGCTCACCATTCTTCCGTGGCTGCCGCTTTCGCCGATCGGCATAGCACTGTATCCGCTTTCCAGCATCCTGATCAACTTTTCGGGACACTGCAACGTGCGTTTCGGCAACGGGACCGGCTCGCCTTTCCGCCTGTTCGGGACGCTGCACAACGAACACCATTCCAGGGGACGAAAACATTTTGGCTTCATTACGCCGATCCCGGATTATATCATTTCTCTTTTCACCAGATCCACCCGGACCAAACACTAAAAAACCATGAAAAGCATCTACATCACGGCCATCGGCAGTTATTTGCCCAACGATCCCGTTTCGAACGAAGAAATGGAGGATTACCTCGGCACGATCAACGGCAAATCCAGCAATGTCCGGCCGCGGATCCTGAAACAAAACGGCATTCAGTCGCGGCATTACGCCCTCACGAAAGACCAGCAAAGCACGCATACTAACGCGCAGCTGGCGGCAAAAGCAGCTGAAACGGCCATTTCCCGCAGCGGCTTACGATTGAATCAGCTCGATTTTTTATCCACCGGAACTACGCAAGGCGATTTGCCCGTTCCGGGATTTGCGAGCATGGTCCACGGTGAATTGCCGATGAAAGCCTGTGAAGTGGCCAGCTTCCAGAGCGTTTGTGCAAGCGGAATGATGGCCCTGAAAAGCGCATGGAACTTCCTGCGAACAGGTGAAGGAACCAGCGCAATGGCCATCGGAAGCGAATTTGCCAGCCGTTTGTTCAAAGGCTCGCGGTTCGAAGCCCAGCAAATGCAGCAGGTGCCGTTCGATACGGAATTTCTGCGCTGGATGTTGTCCGACGGTGCCGGAGCGATGGTGCTGGAAGATCGCAAAAATGCGAAAGGACTGTCGCTGAAGATCGAATGGATCGAGCTGACGTCGCATGCGCACGAATTCCCGCCGTGTATGTATACGGGCAAGAACGACAACCGAAATCCCGAAGAACAAACCTGGCTCGATTACGACAGCTACGAAAATGCTTCGCGGAACGGAGCGATCAACCTCAAACAAGACGTTCGCTTGCTCGACGAGGTCGTGAAGGAAGGTGTGGCGCATTATTTCCGACTCATCGACGACCGTAAGGTCGATCCCGGAAAAATCGACTGGCTTTGCTGCCATTATTCATCCGAAGTGTTCAAGGCGCCGATCAAAACACTCATGGAAAAAGGCGGAGCATCGATTCCGGATGAAAAATGGTTTTCGAACCTGACGACCAAAGGCAATACCGGCTCGGCGTCGATTTACATCATGCTTGAAGAGCTCTTGTATTCCGGGAAATTGCGTCCTGGCCAGCAAATTCTGTGCATGGTGCCCGAAAGCGGTCGTTTCATCACCTCGTTCATGCTGTTGACGGTCAAAGGCGATGCGGAAGAAAGTCCGCGTTATGCCATGCGCCCGATCGAAGCGCCGGAGCTGGTGGTAGAACAAACAGCCGTTTCCGAATGGCTCGTTCGTCAGCTGACACAGATCTGGATCGACTTCGAAACGCGTTTATTGCAGGTGCCAATCGTTCGGAAGATTCACGACGGGAAGCTTACGCGCAACGATTACAAATTACTGCTGATGGATTTACGTCAGCAGGTCATCGATGGCTCGCAATGGATTTCCCGGGCCGCTTCCAACATCGATATCGACCTGTTCGAATTGCGCTCGGCGTTTATCAAACACACCGCGGCCGAGCACAAGGATTACCAGTTGCTGGAAAAGAACTTCATGGCGCTCGGCGAGCCGCTGGAAGCCATTACGGGCCGTAAGAAGAACATTGGAAGTGCGGCGCTTTCTGCGTTCATGTTCCAACAGGCCAGCAAATCCAATCCGATCGACCTTCTGGGCGCGATGTTCATCATCGAAGGAATCGGC